>CAIWHR010000607.1 GCA_903912485.1 uncultured beta proteobacterium
CGAAGGCGAGATAGATCACCGGCGTGGTGAACAGCGTCAGCACCTGGCTCAGCAGCAGGCCGCCGACCATGGTGATGCCCAGGGGGTGACGCAGTTCCGAACCGACACCGCTGCCCAGCATCAAGGGCAGGGCACCCAGGAGCGCCGACAGGGTGGTCATCAGGATCGGCCGGAAGCGCAGCAGGCAGGCCTCGAAGATCGCGTCGCGCGAACTCAGTCCGCGCGTGCGCTCGGCGGCGAGCGCGACGTCGATCATCATGATCGCGTTCTTCTTGACGATGCCGATCAGCAGGATCACGCCGATGAAGGCGATGATCGTGAAATCGATCCTGAACAGCATCAGCGCCAGCAGCGCGCCGACGCCGGCGGAGGGCAGCGTCGACAGGATGGTGAGCGGATGCACGTAGCTTTCGTAGAGGACGCCGAGCACGATGTAGAGCGTGACCAGCGCGGCGAGGATCAGCCACGGCTGGCTCGCGAGCGACGCCTGGAACACCCGCGCGCTGCCCTGGAACGTGCCGCGCACCGTCGTCGGCACGCCGATCCGCGCCAGCGCGTCCTCGACCGCGCGCGTGGCCTGCGACAGCGACACGTCGGGCGCCAGGTTGAACGATATCGTCGACGCCACGAACTGCCCCTGGTGATTGACGCCGAGCGGCGTGTTGGTCGGCCCGAAGCTGGCGAACGCCGACAGCGGCACCTGCGCGCCGCCCGGCGTGCTGACGTAGACCGACTTCAGCGCGTCGGGCGACTGCCAGTATTCGGGCGCCGCCTCCATCACCACGTGGTACTGGTTGAGCTGCGCGTAGATCGTCGACACCTGGCGCTGGCCGAACAGGTCGTTCAGCGTCGTGTCGACGAGCCGCGGCGTCACGCCCAGCCGCGTCGCGGCGTCGCGGTCGATCGTGATCGACGTCTGCAGCCCCTTGTCCTGCTGGTCGGTGTTGACGTCGGCGAGCTCGGGCAGCGCGCCCAGCGCCTGCCGGATCCTCGGCTCCCAGGACCGCAGCTCGGCCAGGTCGTCCGCCTGCAGCGTGAACTGGTACTGCGCGTTGCTCTGCCGGCCGCCGATCCGGATGTCCTGCACCGGCTGCAGGAAGAGGTTGGCGCCGGGTTCCTTCGCCAGCTTGCCGCGCAGCCGCGCGATGACCTGGTCGGCGGTCTCGTTGCGCTCGGCGACCGGCTTCAGCGCGACGAACATCATGCCGGAATTGCGGTGGCTGCCGCCGGTGAAGCCGACGACGTTCTCGACCGCGGGATCGGCGCCGACGATGGTCATGAAGGCGGCGAGCTTGCCGCGCATCGCCTGGAACGAAATGCTCTGGTCGGCCTGGATCCCGCCGATGAGCCGCCCCGTGTCCTGCTGCGGAAAGAATCCCTTCGGAATGATCACGTAGAGGTAGACGTTGAGGCAGACGGTGGCGAGCAGCACCAGCATCACGACGCCGCCGTGCGCGAGCCCCCACGCGAGGCTTCTCCGGTACGCGCCGAGCAGGCCGCCGTAGACCCGGTCGAATGCGGCGCCGAAGCGGCCGCCCCCGCGCGCCGCGGCCGGGCGCAGCAGCCGCGCGCACATCATCGGCGTCGTCGTCAGCGACACCAGCAGCGAGATCAGGATCGCGATCGACAGCGTGATGGCGAACTCGCGGAACAGCCGGCCGACGATCCCGCCCATCAGCAGGATCGGGATGAACACGGCGATCAGCGACACGCTCATCGACAGCACGGTGAAGCCGACCTCGCGCGCGCCCTGCAGTGCGGCGCGGTAGGGCGCCATGCCCTTCTCGACGTGGCGCGCGGTGTTCTCGAGCACGACGATCGCGTCGTCGACGACGAAGCCGGCGGCGATGGTGAGCGCCATCAGCGTGAAGTTGTTGATCGAGAAGCCGAGGAGGTACATCGCGCCGAAGCTGCCGACCAGCGACACCGGCACCGCGACGCTGGGGATCAGCGTCGCGCGGGCGTCGCGCAGGAACACGAAGACGACGAGGATCACCAGCGCGACCGAGATCGCCAGCGCGCGGCCGGTGTCGCGCAGCGACGCGCGGATCGTCGCCGTGCGCTCCATCGCCGGCGTCAGCGTGATCGCGGCGGAGATCGACGCGCGCAGCGCCGGCAGCAGCGCGTTGACGCGGTCGACGGTCTCGATGATGTTGGCGTTGGGCTGGCGGTTGACGATCACCAGCACCGACGGCTTGCCGTTGGCCATGCCGGCGTTGCGCAGGTCCTGCACCGAGTCGACGACTTCGGCGACGTCGGCGAGCTGCACCGGGTTGCCGCTGCGCCAGGCGACGATCAGCGGCAGGTACTCGGCCGCCGTCTTCGCCTGGTCGTTGGCCTGGATCTGCCAGCTGCGGTCGCCGTCGTCGAGCGAGCCCTTGGGCCGGTTGGCGTTCGCGGCGGCGAGCGCCGCGCGCACCTCTTCGGGGCCGACGCCGTACTTGTTCAGCGCCTGCGGATTGAGCTCGACGCGCACCGCGGGCAGCGAGCTGCCGCCGACGCTCACCTGGCCCACGCCCGGGATCTGCGACAGCTTCTGCGCGACGATCGTCGACGCCGCGTCGTACATCTGGCCCTGCGTCATCGTGTCCGACGTCAGCGTCAGGATCATGATCGGCGCGTCGGCCGGGTTGACCTTGCGGTAGGTCGGGTTGCTCGGCAGGCCCGAGGGCAGCATGCTGCGCGACGCGTTGATCGCCGCCTGCACGTCGCGCGCGGCGCCGTCGATGTCGCGCGAGAGGTCGAACTGGAGCGTGATCCGCGCGTTGCCGAGCGAGCTCGACGACGTCATCTCGGTGACGCCGCTGATGCGCCCCAGCGAGCGCTCCAGCGGCGTGGCGACGGTCGCCGCCATCGTCTCCGGGCTCGCGCCGGGCAGCGACGCCTGCACCGAGATGGTCGGGAAGTCCACCTGCGGCAGCGGCGACACCGGCAGCAGCCGGAACGCGATCGCGCCGGCCAGCGCGATGCCCAGCGTCAGCAGCGTGGTGGCGACCGGCCGGTCGACGAACGCGGCGGACAGGTTCATCGCCGCGGCGCCGGATCGGCGGCCGGAAGCTCCGCCGCCGCGCGCCTTGCGGCCACACGCCGGCCGAGACGGTCGAAGGCGAGGTAGATCACCGGTGTGGTGAACAGCGTCAGCGCCTGCGACAGCAGCAGGCCGCCGACCATCGCGATGCCCAGCGGGTGGCGCAGCTCGGAGCCCTCGCCCCAGCCGATCATCAGCGGCAGCGCGCCGAGGATCGCCGCCATCGTCGTCATCATGATCGGGCGGAAGCGCAGCAAGCAGGCCTGGAAGATCGCGTCGCGCGGCGCAATGCCTTCGCTGCGCTCGGCGTCGAGCGCGAAGTCGATCATCATGATCGCGTTCTTCTTGACGATGCCGATGAGCAGGATGATGCCGATGATCGCGATGATCGACAGGTCGTTGCCCGAGACCATCAGCGCCAGCAGCGCACCGACCCCCGCCGACGGCAGCGTCGACAGGATCGTGATCGGGTGGATGAAGCTCTCGTAGAGCACGCCCAGCACGATGTACATGGTGACGATCGCGGCGAGGATCAGCCACAGCTCGTTGACGAGCGACGCGCGGAAGGCGAGCGCGGCGCCCTGGAAGTTGATCTGCACCGACGCCGGCATCGCCATTTCCGCCTTCGCCGCCTCGATCGCCTGCACGGCGTCGCCGAGCGACGCGCCCGGCGCGAGGTTGAACGAGACGGTGGCCGCCGGAAACTGGCCGATGTGGTTGATCGCCAGCGACGACGCGCGCTCGACCACGTGCGCGATCGAGCTCAAAGGCACCTGCTGCGACGGCTGCCCCGGGACCGTCGACGTCACGTACAGGTCGTCGAGCGCCGCAGGGCCGCGCTGGAACTCGGGCTTGACCTCGAGCACGACGCGGTACTGGTTCGACTGCGTGAAGATCGTCGACACCAGCCGCTGGCCGAAGGCGCTGTACAGCGCGCTGTCGATCGCCGCCGGCGTGATGCCCAGGCGGCTCGCCGTCGCGCGGTCGAATTCGACGTACGCCTGCAGGCCGCCGTCCGACAGGTCGCTGGCGACGTCGGCCAGCTGCGGCACCGTCTTCAGCCGGTCGACGAGCCGGTGCACCCAGGTCGCGAGCTCGGCGGCGTCGACGTCCTCGACGGTGAACTGGTACTGCGTGCGGCTGACGCGCGCCTCGATCGACAGGTCCTGCACCGGCTGCATGTACAGCGCGATGCCCTCGACCTGCGCGAGCTTCCCCTGCAGCCGCCGGATGACGTCGGTGGCGCTGCCGCTGCGCGCCGAGCGCGGCTTCAGGTTGATCAGCATCCGGCCGCTGTTGAGCGTCGCGTTGGCGCCGTCGACGCCGATGAACGACGTGAGGCTCGCCACCGCCGGATCCTCGAGCACGACCTTCGCCAGCGCCTGCTGGCGCTGCGCCATCGCGGCGAAGGAAATCGTCTGCGGCGCCTCGGAGATGCCCTGGATGGCGCCGGTGTCCTGGATGGGGAAGAACCCCTTGGGGATCACGACGTAGAGGACGACGGTCAGCACCAGCGTCGCGAGCGCGACGACCAGCGTGGCGCCCTGGCGGTCGAGCACCCAGGTGAGCAGGCGGCCGTAGCCGGCGATGGCGCGCTCGAAGGCGTCGCCGCTCCAGCGGTAGAAGCGCCCCTGTTTCTCCGCCGGCGTGTGGTGCAGCAGCCGCGCGCACATCATCGGCGTCAGCGTCAGCGACACCACCGCCGAGATCAGGATCGACACCGCGAGCGTGACCGCGAATTCGCGGAACAGGCGCCCGACGACGTCGCCCATGAACAGCAGAGGGATCAGCACGGCGATCAGCGAGAACGTCAGCGAAATGATCGTGAACGCGATCTGCTGCGTTCCCTTGAGCGCCGCCTCCAGCGGCGAATCGCCCTTCTCGATGTAGCGCGCGATGTTCTCGATCACGACGATCGCGTCGTCGACGACGAAGCCGGTGGCGATGGTGAGCGCCATCAGCGTCAGGTTGTTGATCGAGAATCCCGCGAGGTACATGACGCCGAACGTGCCGACCAGCGACAGCGGCACGGCGACGCTGGGGATGAACGTCGCCGGCACGTTGCGCAGGAACAGGAAGATCACCATCACCACCAGCGCGACGGCGAGCAGCAGCTCGAACTGGACGTCCTCGACCGATCCGCGGATGGTCAGCGTGCGGTCGGTCAGCAGCGTGACGTCGACCGCCGCCGGCAGCGACGCCTGCAGCTGCGGCAGCAGCTTCTTCACGCGGTCGACGACGTCGATGACGTTGGTTCCGGGCTGGCGCTGGATGTTGAGGATGATCGCCGGCGTCGCGTTCGCCCACGCGGCCAGCCGCGTGTTCTCGGCGGCCTCGACCGCCTCGGCGACGTCCTGCACGCGCACCGCCGCGCCGTTGCGGTAGGCGATGACCAGCTGCTGGTATTCGCCGGCGGTCTTCAGCTGGTCGTTGGCGTCGATGGTCGACGCGCGCGTCGGTCCGTCGAAGCTGCCCTTCGCCTGGTTGGTGTTGGCGCCGGCGATCGCGGTGCGCACGTCGTCGAGCGAAAGCCCGTACGCCGCCAGTGCCCTGGGGTTGACCTGGATGCGCACGGCGGGGCGCTGCCCGCCGCTGATGCTGACGAGGCCGACGCCGGGGAGCTGCGAGATCTTCTGCGCGATCCGGGTGTCCGCCAGGTCCTCGAGCTTCGGCAGCGGCAGCGTCTGCGACGTCAGCGCCAGCGTGAGCACCGGTGCGTCGGCGGGGTTCACCTTGTTGTAGATCGGCGGATTGGGCAGGTCGGTCGGCAGGAAGTTGCCGGAGGCGTTGATCGCCGCCTGCACCTCCTGCTCGGCGACGTCGAGCGCGAGCTCGAGGCCGAACTGCAGCGTGATCACCGACGCGCCGCCCGAGCTCGTCGACGACATCTGGTTGAGGCCAGGCATCTGCCCGAACTGCCGCTCCAGCGGCGCGGTGACCGACGACGCCATCACGTCGGGGCTGGCTCCCGGATAGAGCGTCACGACCTGGATCGTCGGGTAGTCGACCTCGGGCAGCGCCGACAGCGGCAGCACGCGATACGCGACGATTCCCGCCAGCAGCACCGCGACCATCAGCAGCGTGGTCGCGACCGGCCGCAGGATGAACAGGCGCGACGGGTTCATGGGCGCAGCAGGCGTCAGGCGGGCCGGACCGACGCCGTCACGGGCCGCCCTTGCCGGCGCGCGGTCCGCGCGCCTTCGTGCCCGCAGGCGGCGCGGCACGCGATTCCGGCGTGATCAGCTCGACCCGGGCGCCCTCGCGCAGCTTGTCGGTGCCGTCGACGACGACCAGTTCTCCCGGCGAAATGCCGCTCGCGATGGCGGTGACCTCGCCCTGCGCCGGGCCGAGCTTCACCGGCTTCACGGCGACCGAGCGGTCGTCGTTGACGACGTAGACGAAGGTTCCCGGCGCGCCGCGCTGGATCGCCGCCGAAGGCACCAGCGTCGCGTCGGGCACCGTCTGCACCAGCAATCGCACGTTGACGAACTGGTTCGGGAACAGCGCCAGGTCGTCGTTGCCGAACTCGGCCTTGAGCTTGACCGTGCCGGTGGCCGTGTCGATCTGGTTGTCGAGCGTGACGAGCCGGCCGGTCGCGAGCTTGACCTTCTGGTCGCGGTCCCAGGCGTCGACGACGACGGGGTCGGAACCGGCGAGCCGGTGCAGCACCCGCGGGACGTTGTCCTCGGCGATCGGGAACAGCACGGTGATCGGCCGCAGTTCGGCGATCACCACCAGTCCGGCGGCGTCGGAGGCGTGGACGATGTTGCCGGGGTCGACCTGGCGCAGGCCGACGCGGCCGCCGATGGGCGCGGTCACGCGGGCGTAGGTGAGCTGCAGCCGCGCGCTGTCGATCGCGGCCTGATCGGACTGCACCGCGCCTTCGTACTGGCGCACCAGCGCCTCCTGCGTGTCCACCTGCTGCTTGGAGATCGAGTCCTGCGCCAGCAGCGTCCGGTAGCGCTCGACGTCGAGCTGCGCGTTCTTCAGCAGCGCCAGGTCCTTCGCCATCTGGCCGGCGGCCTGCTTGAGTTGCACGTCGAAGGGCCGCGGGTCGATCTCGGCCAGGAGGTCGCCGGCCCTGACGATCTGGCCCTCCTTGAAGGCGACGCGCATCAACTGGCCGTCGACGCGCGGCCTGACGGTCACGACGTTGCGCGGCGTGACCGTGCCGAGCGCGTTGAGGGTGACGTCGATGCTGCCGGTCCTGGCAGGCGCGGCGGTCACCGGGACCGCGCGCGCCGCGGCGTCGGGCCGCCCCTTGCCCGCGACCGGCGGCTCGGCGCTCTGGGACCGCCAGTACCACGCGCCGCCGCCGGCGGCGGCGAGCGCGGCGAGCGCGAGCATCCACGGCCAGCGGCGCCGTCCGGCGGCGGGGAGGGCGGCGCCGGAACGAGGGTCGGTGGACGGCGTGGGTGTCGCGGCTTCGCTGGGCGGCATCGTGCGTCTCGGGAAACGCGTTGAGGGAAACGACAATTGTCCGCCGTTGGCGTGTCCTGCTGCGCGCGAATTGTAACCGGGTGTGAGCGACGCGCTCCGTGCGTTTGCGCACCGAGCGACGCTCCGCGCGTGACCCGGCGGCCCGGGCCACGCGCGGCGGCGCGGTTCTTCAGCGCGGCCGCAGAAACACGGCAACCGCCTGCGACAGCCTGACGGCGTCGGCGGCGGCGGACCTCTCGGCCGCGGTCGCCGCCCGTGATGCCGCTTCCCTCGCATGAACGGTCAGCGTCCTGAGCGAGGCGAGCGTCTCGCAATTGGTTCTGTTGGCGGCGGCGAAGCCGTTGCGCACCTTCAGCACTTCGGCTTCCGGCGCGCGGAGCCGCAACGCGATCGGGCTTTTCTCGGTTGCGGGCACTTGATTCACTCCGTTGCTTGCGGCGCTGGGGGAGGGCAGGCGTCGATCCGTCGGACGCGCCCCAAACCGAATACTGCCACGACGGCGGCACCGCGCGGTCGTCGCGGGGCGCCGTCGCGGATCCGCCCGTTCAGACGTCGTGTTCGGGATCGATGTCGCCGGTGCGCTTGCCGTAGTGATCGAGAAACGAAGCCCCGTGCGCGATCTCGACGCGCGACCGCCGGTCGTCGGGGCCCAAGCCGAGGACGTGCATCTGTGCCCCGAACCCCCGCGTCCAGCACTCCATGGCGCGCTCGCAATTGAGCGCCGCCATGCGCAAGAGGGCAAGCTGCATGTCGAGGGGAGTGACCAATGGGTTGAGCATCGAATTCTCCTTCTGGGCGCCACGGGTTCCCGTTCCGGACAGCGCGTCCGGAACGCACGGCGTTGGCGGCGGGATGCCCGAAAACGCAACAC
>CAIWHR010000608.1 GCA_903912485.1 uncultured beta proteobacterium
GTCCTGGCGCGGGAGACGCATTTCTACGGGCTGCTGGCGGGGGAAGCGGCGGCCCGGGCTGCCGGCGCGCCCGGCGCACCGGCGGCGCTGCCGCCGGAGCCGGCTCCACCGCCGGCGGCGACCGTCGACGCCTTCGGTGCGCGTGCCGGTCCGCAGCGGACGGTGAAGCTCGCGGCGCTGGGGATGAAGCCGGAGTCGCTGCGCGAATGGATCTACGCGGTCCGCGGGCTGGACGACGCCGGGCTTCTCGCCGCCGCCGAGTTCGCGCGGCGCCAGAAGCTCTACGACCGCGCGATCAACACCGCCGAGCGCACGGTCGCGCTGCACGACTTCGGCCTGCGCTACCTGACGCCTTACCGGGAACACTTCGCGGCCGCGGCAAGGGACAACGATGTCGACGAGGCGATCCTGTTCGGCATCGCGCGGCAGGAGTCGCGGTTCGCCGCCGACATCGTGTCGTCGGCCGGTGCCGTCGGCATGATGCAGCTGATGCCGCCGACCGCGCGCTGGGTCGCGCAGCGTTCGGGCCGCTCCGATTTCCGGCCCACGCAGATCGGCGACATCGCGATCAACACCCAGTTCGGCGCCTTTTACTTCAAGTACTGGCTGGACCGGCTGGACCGGCTGCCCGCGCTCGCCGCCGCCGCCTATAATGCCGGGCCGAAGCGCGCGCAGGCCTGGCGCGCGGGCGCGCCGCTGGAGGGCGCGATCTGGGTCGAGACGATACCCTTCAACGAGACCCGCGACTACGTGAAAAAGGTCCTTGCCAACACGATGTTCTACGCCCGCGAACTGCACCAGTCCTACCTGCCGCTGTCCACCCGGCTCGGCACCATTCCGGCACGCGACGACGGCAGCGGCGGCGCGGTCCCGGCGCAGGCGGACTAGACATGGCCGCCACTCGCGGGACTGTCGTCGTCGTCGGCGGATCGGGTTTCGTCGGCCGGCACCTGGTGCCGCGCCTGGTCACCGCCGGCCACCGCGTCGTCGTCGTGACGCGCCGCCGCGAGCGGGCGCGCCACCTGCTGCTGCTGCCCACGGTCGACGTGGTCGAGGCCGACGCCTCCGACGCGCAGGCACTCGCCCGACTGGCGGCAGGCGCCGTCGCGCTGGTGAACCTCACCGGGATCATCAACGAGACCGGCAGCGAGACGTTCGCGCGGGCGCACGTCGAGGTCACGCAGAACGCGATCGCCGCCTGCAAGGCCGCCGGTGTCGCGCGCCTGCTGCAGATGAGCGGGCTCAACGCCGACCCGGCGGGCCCGAGCCTCTACCTCAGAAGCAAGGGCGAGGCCGAGGCGCGCGTCGCGGCGTCGGGCCTCGACTGGACGATCTTCCAGCCGTCGGTGATCTTCGGTCCCGAGGATGCCTTCCTCAACCTGTTCGCGAAGCTGGCGCGCACGCTGCCGGTGATGGCGCTGGGGTCGCCGAACGCCCGCTTCCAGCCGGTGTACGTCGGCGACGTCGCGCACTGCTTCGTTCATGCGATCGCCGACGCCGCGACCTTCGGCCGGCGCTACCCGTTGTGCGGCCCGACCGTCTACACGCTGCACGAGCTCGTCCGCTACGTCGGCAGGGTCGCGGACGCCCCGCGCCCGGTGCTGACGCTGGGGCCGACGCTGTCGAAGCTGCAGGCGTTCGCGCTGGAGCACCTGCCGGGGAAGCTCATGAGCCGCGACAATCTCGCGTCGATGGCGAGGGACAGCGTCTGCGGCTGCGATTTCCCGGCGGTGTTCGGCATCGCGCCGACGGCGCTCGAAGCGGTGGCGCCGACGTACCTCGCGCCGGGCGCCGCGCGGAGCCATTACGATGGCTACCGGGCGAACAGCGGGCGATGACCGCCGCGGGGCGGGCGTAGCGTCGCGGAGGACGCGCGGCGCGTAACCCGCGGCCGCAGCCTTCCATGCCGCAGCGCTGCTTCCTTTGGCCGTGAAGATCTACCGGGTCGGCGGATCGGTCCGCGACGAGTTGCAGGGCCGCCCCGTCGCCGATCACGACTGGGTCGTCGTCGGCGCGACGCCGGAGGCGCTGCTGGCGCTGGGCTACCGGCCGGTCGGCCGCGATTTTCCGGTATTTCTGCACCCGGTGACCCGCGACGAGTACGCGCTCGCCCGAACCGAGCGCAAGCAGGGCCGCGGCTATCGCGGCTTCGCGTTCCAGGCGTCGCCCGATGTGACGCTCGAGGAAGACCTCGCGCGCCGCGACCTGACGATCAACGCGATGGCTCGCGGCGAGGACGGCGCGCTGGTCGATCCCTTCGGCGGCGCCGCCGATCTCGCGGCCGGCGTGCTGCGCCACGTGTCGCCGGCTTTCGCCGAGGATCCGCTGCGCGTGCTGCGCGTCGCGCGCTTCGCGGCCCGCTTCGGCTTCGCCGTCGCGCCGGAAACCGAGGCGATGATGCGGTCGCTGGCGGCGGGAGGCGAGCTCGCGCTGCTGTCCCCCGAGCGCGTCTGGCAGGAACTCGCGCGCGGGCTGATGGAGCCGCATCCGTCGCGGATGCTCGCGGTGCTTCGCGACTGCGGCGCGCTGGCGCAGGTGCTGCCCGAGGTCGACGCGCTCTACGGCGTCCCGCAGCCTCCGGGCCACCATCCGGAGATCGACACCGGCGTCCACGTCGCGCTGGCGCTCGACTATGCGGCAGCGCGGGATTTCCCGCCGGCGGCGCGCTACGCGGTGCTGACGCACGATCTGGGCAAGGCGGCGACGCCGTCCGCCGCGTGGCCGGCGCACCACGGGCACGAAGCGCGCAGCGTCCGGCTCGCCGACCGGGTATCGGCACGGCTGAAGGTCCCGCTCGAGTGTCGCGACGCCGCGCGGCTGGTTGCACGCTGGCACGGCATCGTCCACCGCGCCGCCGAACTGCGGCCGGCGACGCTGCTCGACCTCTTCACCGCGGCGGACGTGCTGCGGCGCCCCGACCGGCTCGACACGCTGCTCGCCGCCTGCGAAGCCGACGCGATGTCGCGACCCGGCGCCACGGGGGGGGCGTACGCGCCGGCGGCGGTGGTCCGCGCCGCACTGGAGACCGTCCGCGGCGTGCGCGTGTCGGAGATCGCGCGCGTCGCGCAGCGCAGGCAGGGCAGCGGAGACGCGATCGCGGTCGCGATCCGCTCGGCGCGGCTCGCCGCGTTGCGCCACTGGCGGCGCCAGCGCGCCGTCGGGCCGGGTTGACCGGCGCGCGACCCGCGCGTCAGATGCGGTAGGCGATCGCCTTCATCACGCCGGCGGCGAGACGCATCAGCCCCTTGACGGGCAGCGGCAGCTCGGCGGCGCCCGCCGCCAGAGCCATCGCGCCGTGCCGCGCCTCGTCGTCGCGCATCTGTTCGACGATGGCGCGGCTTCGGGCGTCGGCGGCGGGCAGGCTGTCGATGTGGCCGGTCAGGTGCTCTTCGACCTGCCGTTCGGTCTCGACGACGAAACCGAGGTTGACGCGGTCGCCGGCGAGACCGGCGGCGACGCCGATGGCGAACGAGCCGGCGTACCACAGCGGATTGAGCAGCGAAGCGCGATCGCCGAGTTCGGCCAGGCGCGCCTGCGTCCACGCGAGGTGTTCTTCCTCCTCGCGCGCCGCACGGGCGAAGTCGCGCCGCGTGCCGGGGTTGCGCGCGACCAGCGCCTGCGCCGCGTACAGCGCCTGCGCGCAGACCTCGCCGGTGTGGTTGACGCGCATCATCCCGGCGGCGCTGCGGCGCTCGTCGGGCGTTAGTTCGGCCTCGGGCGTGCCGGCGCCGGGGATCGGGCGCGCGGTCGTGGCAAGGCCCGCGAGCGTGCGCAGCGCGCGGTCGAAGCTGATGACGAGATCGTCCTGCATGCTGCCCATCGTACACCAAAAAAAACGGGCACCCGAAGGCGCCCGTCTCGACTCGACACCCGGCGAACCGGGCGCGATGAGGATGACTTCTTAGAAGAAGTGGACCATGCCCATGACCAGACCTTGCGGCCGGGCGGCATCGCCGCAACCCACGTTGTTGCCCGCAGCGTTGCGCAGGTTGCCCGTGCACACGCCTTGGATCTGGTTGACGCCGAAGTTGTAGGCGCCGTTCTTCTGGTTGTCGATCATCGTGTAGCCGGTGTACAGCAGCGTGCGCTTCGACAGCGGATACGTGTAGCTCACTTCCCACTGTTGCGCGCCCGAATCCGGACCTTGCGTCACGGCACCGACGCGCGGGCACGAAGTGATGCCGGCGGTCGTCGTGCAGGTGGCCGAACCCGTGCCGCCGTTCGCCTTGAAGTAGGCGAGGTAGTACTGGCCAGGCCCGAGGTTGCCGGTGCCGCTGATCGCCCAGAAATTCCGCTTCAGGTCCTGCATCGCCCCGGCGGTGTTCGTCGGGATGTCGTACTTGACCTGCTCGTACGCCGCGCCGACCTTGATCACGCCGAAGTTGTAGGCGCCGGCCACGGTGAAGGCCTGGTCCTGCAGCTTCGGGTTGGCGGCGGTGCCTTCGCGCAGCGAGTTGTGGACTTCGTACACGATTCCGGCCGAGATCGGGCCGTTGTTGTACTGGCCGCCGGTCGACAGCACGTAAGCGTGCCGGCGCAGCTGGCTGAGGTCGCCGCCATCGGTGCCGCCGACGTCGCGGCCGCCGATCTGCAGGCTGCCGGTGAAGCCGGAGATGTTGGGCGAATCGTAGCGCAGCGAATTCGCAACGCGGTCGTCGAACGAACCGCCCTGCGTCGTGTTGCCGACCCAGCCGGTGTTCGACCACAGGCCTTGCGAACCGAGGATGCCGGTCTGCAGGGTCGGGACGCTGCCGAACATCGATTGGATATCGTCATACGGCGACAGGAAGTAGCCGACCTTGAACGTGCCCCAGCCGCCTTGCAGGCCGACGAAGGTTTCACGAGTCGCCAACTGGCCGCCGGCGTTGTCCGGGGTGATCGACGATTCAACCTGGAAAATCGCGTTGAGCCCGCCGCCCAGCGATTCCGTGCCGCGGATGCCGAAACGCGACGAGTTGGTGCTCACGCGATAAAGGTTTTCCTTGGTGCCCGACGCCGCGCCTCCAAGCGTCGGAACGGCATCCTGCTTCGCATTGATGATGATTTCTGCGTCGAGATTAAGGCGACCGTACAGGGTCACGTTCGCGGTTTGCGCTTGCGCCAGCGGAGCGGCAAGCACGCCCGCAATGGCGACAGCGAGAAGCTTCTTGTTCATGAAATCTCTCCTCTAACGGATAAAATTGGCAAGGAAACAGGCTGTGGCTCTAGCGCTTGCCGTCGGAACACCTTCTCACGGATGTCGAGAAGTTGAGGTCATTGTGCCAAACTCGGCATCCCCGAGGCAAGGTAAAGTCCGA
>CAIWHR010000609.1 GCA_903912485.1 uncultured beta proteobacterium
AACGCAATGCCGTCGATCACGCCGATGATGTCGGCGATCTTCTTGCTCGACGCGCTGATCGAGCCCATGGTGTCGACCACCTGACCCACCACCTGACCGCCCTTCACCGCGACCTCGGACGCCGACGCCGCCAGCTGGTTCGCCTGCCGCGCGTTGTCCGCGTTCTGCTTCACCGTCGAGGTCAGCTCCTCCATGCTCGACGCCGTCTCCTCGAGCGACGACGCCTGCTCCTCGGTGCGCTGCGACAGGTCGGCATTGCCGCTGGCGATCTCGCGCGCGCCGACGTCCACCGCCTCCACCGCCTGCTTGATTTCGCTCACGACGTCGGTCAACCGGTCCTGCATCGACTTCATCGCCGCCAGCAGGCTCGTGCTGTCGTTGGCCTTCAACGCGATCGGCCGCGTCAGGTCGCCGGCCGCGATCCGCGCCACCGCCTTCGCCGCGAAGTCCGGCTCGCCGCCCAACTGCCTGACGACGCCGCGGGCCAGCAGCACCGACGCCAGGACCGACAGCACCAGACCCAGAGCGAAGGCGACGCCGCCGACCGCCAGTGCGGTGGCGTGCGTGGCTTCCGCCCGCGCCGCCGACAGCTTCACCGCCTTGCCCTGCAGTTCGGCCAGCGCCTGGAACGCCTTGGCGATTCCGACGTAGCGGCCGTCCGCGTTCTGCATGAACATCATCGCGGTGTTGACGTCGTCGGTCGCCATTTCCAGCGCCTGCGTCATCAGCTTGCGGTAGACGACAATGTCCTTGAGGATGCCCTCGCCGAGCTTGACGTCCTCGGCGTCGCCGATGCGGTTGACCGCGGTGATGTCGCCGACCACCGAGTCGAGGCGCTGGTTCTGCTCCTTCATCATCGCCGCGACCTTGGCCTCGTCGCTCGACCCGATCCAGGTCAGCGTCCGGTAGACCTGCGTGTGGACGTCGGAGACGCGCTGGTACGCCGCCGCCACCGACTGCAGCTGGCCGAAATCCTCGTCCGCCATCCGCCGCATGTTGCCGGTCTGTGCCGAGAGCGCCCAGCCACCGACCGCGGCGACGACGAACATCGACGCAACGGCGACCAGGGGGCCCACCAGCAGGCGGGTGCGCAATCGCAGCTTCATGGGCCGGGTTTTCCTTTTTCCTGTGACGAGAGGGCGGTGCAGCGCAGGTCGCGCGGCGCCGCCGTCAACGCTTGTAGACGCCGACGCAAACCGCCGTCTCGCCGGTCTTCTCGCAATACGCCGACTTCGGGAGCACTTTTTTCGTGACCGGGTCGGTGAACTTGTAGTCCTGCCAGAACTTGCCCTTGGACTTGGCCA
The DNA here is from genome assembly GCA_903912485.1 of uncultured beta proteobacterium. Taxonomy (GTDB): domain Bacteria; phylum Pseudomonadota; class Gammaproteobacteria; order Burkholderiales; family Casimicrobiaceae; genus CAIWHR01. The sequence goes on from CAIWHR010000609.1 coordinate 1,305, forward strand.
GCTCGACGCGCTCCTTGACGAATTCCTTGCCGTCCGGATCCTTCATGTCGATCAGGTCCTTGCCGACCATCTTCGGATTCTGGCCGTGCGCGAGCGGCTTGCCTTCGAGCGAATAGACGACGACGTAGAGGTCGCGGTCGGCGAACGGCGCCTTGCGGTCGGTGAAGTCCTTGTACGCGGCGTCGGGTCCGACCTTCTTGATGTAGGCCACCGCCGCCGTCACCATCGCCTCGGCTTCCTTCGACGTGCCGTATTCGTCCTTCGCCTCGGCGGTCACCGCGGCGGCGAGGAGGGTCGCGGCGACGAGGCCGAGGATGCGTTGCGGCATTTTCATGTCGTGTTTCCTTTGGGTACGTTAAAAAATTTCCGGCCGCAGGGCAGCGGACCTTCCGCTGCTGCCCGCGACCGGCAGGTGCTCACTTCGCAGCTTCGTCCATCAGCGCCATGTCGGCGGCGGTCATCAGCTTCTCGATGTCGAGCAGGATCAGCATGCGCTCGCCGACGGTGCCCAGCCCGGTGATGAACTGCGTGTGCATCGTCGACGAGAACTCCGGCGCCGGCTTCACCTGGTCCGGCTGCAGCGTCAGCACGTCCGACACGCTGTCGACCACGATCCCCAC
>CAIWHR010000610.1 GCA_903912485.1 uncultured beta proteobacterium
CGCGCCGCCGGCGGTGTGGCCGGTGCTGCTGCTGCTCGCGGGCGCGCCGGCGCTGGGCTGGCTGGCCGGCGGCGCGCCGGGCGAATTCGATCTGCCCGAGATCGGCGCCTTCGACATCTCGGGCGGCGCCGCGGCGACGCCCGAGTTCCTGTCGCTGCTGATCGGCCTGTCCACGTTCACCGCCGCCTACATCGCCGAGATCGTGCGCTCGGGCGTGCTCGCCGTGGCGCAGGGCCAGACCGAAGCGGCGTCGGCGCTGGGCCTCACGCGCGCGCAGACGCTGCGCCTGGTGCTGCTGCCGCAGGCGCTGCGCGTCATCGTGCCGCCGATGACCAGCCAGTTCCTCAACCTGACCAAGAATTCGTCGCTGGCGGTGGCGATCGGCTACCCCGACGTCGTCTCGATCGCGAACACCACGCTCAACCAGAACGGCCAGGCGCTCGAGTGCGTGCTGATGATCATGAGCGTCTACCTCGCGATCAACCTCGCGACCGCGCTGGCGATGGGCTGGTACAACCGGCGCGTCGCCATCGTCGAGCGCTAGCCATGAGTCTGCGCGCTCGCCTGCCGCAGCCAGGCCGCATCGGGCGGCCGATGCCGTTCGGGCGTCGTCCTGGCGAGAATTGAGTGGACGCCCCGATCCCCTTCCGTCCGCTGCCGTCGCGCGCGCCGCCGCGCGCGGCGACCGGCCCCTTCGCGGCGCTGCGCAGGCATCTGTTCGGCACCCCCGGCAACGCCGTCACGACGCTGCTGCTCGCAGCGCTGCTCTGGGCGGCGCTCCCGCCCGCGCTCGGCTGGCTCGTCGGCCACGCGGTGTGGCGCGCCGACTACGCCGCCTGCCGCGCGCTGGAGCACACGGCGGCGTGCTGGGGCTTCGTCGCCGAGAAGTGGCGGCTGATCCTGTTCGGCCGCTACCCCTACCTGGAGCAGTGGCGGCCGCTGGCCGCGACGGCGATCGTCGTCGCCGCGCTGGTCGTCACCGCGATTCCCGCTTTCTGGCGGCGCGAACTGGTCTGGCTCTGGGGCGCGGCACTGGCGGCGTTTTTCGTGCTGATGAGCGGCGGCATCCCCGGCCTCGCCGGCGTCGACACCGGGCTCTGGGGCGGCCTGCCGCTGACCGTGCTGCTGACGCTGATCGGCATGGGCGCGTCGATCCCGATCGGCATCCTGCTGGCGCTGGCGCGCCGCTCGGACCTGCCGCTGCTGCGCGCGATGGCGACGCTGTACATCGAACTGGTGCGCGGCGTGCCGCTGATCACCGTGCTGTTCACCGCGTCGTTCGTGTTTCCGCTGCTGCTGCCGCAGGGCTTCCACCTCGACGTGCTGACCCGCGTCGCGCTGGGCATCGTGCTGTTCCAGGCGGCGTACATGGCCGAGGTCGTGCGCGGCGGCCTGCAGGCGCTGCCGAAAGGGCAGGCCGAAGCCGCGGCGGCGCTGGGGCTGTCGTGGTGGCGCACGCAGCGGCAGGTGATCCTGCCGCAGGCGCTGACGCTGGTCATCCCGAGCTTCGTCAACAGCCTGCTGTCGACGTTCATGGACACCTCGCTGGTCACCGTCGTCAGCATGTACGATCTCACCGGCGCGCTGCGGCTGGCGCTCGGCGACGCGCAGTGGCGCAACTTCTTTCTCGAAGGCTACCTCTTCGTCGCGCTGATCTACTTCGCCTGCTGCTTCGCGATGTCGCGCTACAGCCACTGGCTCGAGCACCGCCTCGGCCGCTGGACGCGCCGCTAACCGGCCACCGCCATGCCCGATACCGAACCGATCATCCGCCTCGCCGGCGTCAACAAGTGGTTCGGCCCGTTCCACGTGCTGAAGGACATCGACCTCGACGTCGCGCGCGGCGAGCGCATCGTCATCGCCGGGCCTTCCGGTTCCGGCAAGTCGACGCTGATCCGCTGCATCAACCGGCTGGAGGAGCACCAGGAGGGAACGATCGTCGTCGACGGCGTGACGCTCACCGACGACGTGAAGGCGGTCGAGAAGATCCGGCGCGAGGTCGGGATGGTGTTCCAGCAGTTCAACCTGTTCCCGCACCTGACCGTGCTCGAGAACCTGATGCTGGCGCCGCACTGGGTGCTCGGCCTGCCGCACGCCGACGCCGAAGAGCGCGCGCTGCAGCAACTCGCGCGCGTGCACATCGGCGAGCAGGCGCACAAGTATCCGGGCCAGCTCTCCGGCGGCCAGCAGCAGCGCGTCGCCATCGCCCGCGCGATGTGCATGCGGCCGCGGATCATGCTGTTCGACGAGCCGACGTCGGCGCTCGACCCGGAGATGGTGAAGGAAGTGCTCGACGTGATGATCGAACTGGCCGAGGGGGGCATGACGATGCTGGTCGTCACCCACGAGATGGGATTCGCCAAATCGGTCGCCGACCGCGTCGTGTTCATGGACCAGGGCCAGGTCGTCGAGCAGGCGCCGCCGGGGGAGTTCTTCGCCAATGCCCGGCACGAGCGGTCGCGCGCCTTCCTGAGCAAGATCCTCGGCTAGCGCCGCGTCGGGCGCTGCCGGCGGCACGAGCGCCGGCCAGCGTTTGCAAAGGGTTTTCAGTCCCGACACCTTCGCGCGCGGTGCCCGGTGTTCAATGGCAGTTGCCGCCCGTCGCGCCGAATCCCGCCGACCGCGCCCGCCCCGCCGCACCCCGGCGTCGCGCGGCGCAGGGCACCGCCGCGCGACCGCGAGCGGGCAGCGGCACACCAACCAAGGGGACGGGCGTGAGCGACCACCGACGGATGCAGCACATCGATGCCTGGCGGTTCATCGCCGTGAGCCTGGTCGTCTTCGGGCACCTGATCGCCTTCAGCAACCTGGGGGCGCTGATCGCGACCTGGGTGAACCTCCGCCCGCTCGGTCGCTTCGGTTCGTTCGGCGTGCTGATCTTCTTCTTCATCAGCGGCTTTCTCATCTCGCGTGGCCTCGTCCGCGAGCAGTCGGCGTCGGGATCGGTGAATCTGCGCGCCTTCTACCTGCGCCGGGCGTTTCGCATCCTGCCGCCGCTGTGGCTGTACCTGGCCGTGCTGGCGCTGCTGGTGTCGGCGGGAGCGATCGACACGACGATGGCGCAGATCGGCAAGTCGGCGCTGTTCCTGTGCAACATGCAATTCCTGGGCGACTGTTCGTGGCACGCCGGGCACACCTGGAGCCTCGCCTACGAGGAGCAGTTCTACCTGGTCTTCCCGCTGCTGTTCCTGGCGCTCGGCCTCGTGGCGCGGCCGCGGACCGCGCTCCTGCTCGTGATCGCCGCGATCCTCGGCTCGATCGGCTGCCGCGCCTTCGGGATCGAGGCCGGCGCCGACTACCTCAGGTACGTGAGCCTGCTGCTGACCGGGTGCGCCGCGGCGCTCTACGAGTCGCGGTGGCAGGCGCCGCTGCAGCGGCTGACACCGGCGCTGTGGCTGGCCACCGGCCTGCTGCTGGCCGCAATCGCCGTGCTGCCCGCCCCGCTCGACGGCTACCTGAAGACGATCGCGTATCCGCCGGGGATCGCCCTGCTGGTGCTGGGAACGCCGTTGTCGCAGCGCGCGGTGCGGAGCTTCTTCCACCACCCGCTCGCCGGCTACCTGGGGATGATTTCCTACACCGTGTACCTGTGGCAGCAGCTCGCCAATGCGCTGTGGCCGGCGCTGGCACCCTGGTGGACCGTCGCCTTCGTCCTGGCGGCGTGGCTGCTCGCGCACGCGTCGTGGCAGCTGGTGGAGCAGCCGCTGATCCGCGTCGGGGCACGATGGTCGGACAGACTCAGGCAGAAGCGGAACGCCCCCGCGGCGCTGGTCGCCGCCGGATGAACCGGAGCGTCGCCGAAATCGCGGCGCACGGCCTCCCGAATCGCTCCCATTTTGCTCCACGTTCGCGGTGCAGCATCGAACCACGGCATGTGCCGGTCACCCTCTCCCACGACCATGAAACGAACATCGATCCTTGCCGCGCTGATCCCCCTGGTCGCCGCCACCTTCGCCGGGGCGCAGGTGCGCTTCGACCTCCCGCCGGCGGTGCACGTCGCCCGCATGCGCCCCCCGCCGGTCAATGCGCCGGTCGCCGTCACGCGACTGGGCGACCCGCTGCCGGGGCTCACCGCCGAGGAATTCGCCGCGTTCGAGACCGGGCACGACGAGTTCACCAAGCTCGAGACGCCGGAGTCCGGCCTGGGGCCGATCTTCAACGGCGCCTCGTGCGTCCAGTGCCACAACGGGCCGATGCCGGGCGGCGGGAGCCCGATCCGCGTCACGCGCTTCGGCCGGCTGGTCAACGGCGTCTTCGACCCGCTGGCCGAACACGGCGGATCGCTGCTGCAGCGCTTCGCCATCGATCCGGCCGTGCGCGAGGTCGTCCCGCCCCAGGCCAACGTGATCGCCGAGCGGCTTTCCCCGCCGCTGTTCGGCGCCGGGCTGATCGAGGCGATTCCCGATGCGACCATCCTCGCGGGCGCGGCGCGGCGCAAGCCGGACGGCATCGGCGGGCGCGCGGCGCTGATCACCGACGTCGTCACCGGCGCGCAGCGCGTCGGCCGCTTCGGCTGGAAGGCGCAGCAGGCGTCGCTGCTCGCCTTCAGCGCCGACGCCTACCTGAACGAGATGGGCATCACCAACCGCTACTTCCCGCTGGAGAACGCGCCGAACGGCGACAGCCTGCGGCTCGCCGCGTTCGACCGCGTCGCCGACGTCGAGGATGCCGTCGATCCGGCCACCGGTCGCGGCGACATCGATCGCGCCGCCGACTTCATGCGCCTGCTCGCGCCGCCGGGGCGTCTGCCGGCCACGCCTTCCGCCGATGCCGGTGAGGTTCTGTTCGCCCGGATCGGCTGCGCGGCCTGCCATCAGCCGACGATGCAGACCGGCGCCAGCCCGATCGCCGCGCTCGACCGCAAGACGGTCGCGCTCTACTCCGACCTGCTGCTGCACGACATGGGCACGCTGGGAGACGGCATCGCACAGGCCGCCGCCGGGACGCACGAGATGCGCACGGCGCCGCTGTGGGGCCTGCGCGCCCGCGCGCCGCTGCTGCACGACGGACGCGCGCCGTCGCTCGATGCCGCCATCCGCGCGCACGAGGGCGAAGCGGCACGCGTGCGCGACCGCTACCTGTTCCTGACGCCCGGCCAGCAGCGCGACCTGCGCGAGTTCCTCGGCGGCCTGTGACGCGCCGACCCGCCTGCCTCCCGCGGGCCGCGGCGCCGAGGCAGGCGGGATCGAAGCGCCGCCGCGGCGCGGTCCGGCGTTGGCCGCGCTTGCGCCACGTCAAGGTCGCGGCGGTGCGAGCGCCGGACAATGAATTCGAAGCTTGCCTCCTGCGTCCCTGCGCCGTCACGTCGGCTGTCGTTGCGCGAGTTGGCGGATGCGGGGTCGGCGCTTTGGTTCGCCAAGGGGACCTAAAGATGCCGCTCTCTGGATCCTCGGACACCGGGGTGCTCGCGCTGATCGAGCACGCGGTGCTCGCGCCTTCCAGTCACAACACGCAGCCCTGGCGGTTCACGCGCGACGGCGAAACGCTGGAACTGCGCGCCGACCGCAACCGCTCGCTGCCGGTGAACGACCCGGACGACCGCGAGCTGACCATCAGTTGCGGCTGCGCGCTGATGAACCTGCGGATCGCCGTGGCGCAGCAGGACCTGGCCGGCGAGATCGAACTCCTTCCCGACTCCGGGCAGTCGGATCGCCTCGCTCGACTGACCATCGCCGGCCGGTCGGCATCGCGCCTGCCGGAGGCGGAGCTGTTCGCATCCATCGCGCGACGGCGCACCTACCGCCGGCGGTTTTCGCCGCAGTCGGTGAGCGCCGAGGCGATTGCCCGCCTTGCCGACGCCGCCCGGATCGAAGGCGCGTGGTTGCGCCCGCTGTCGGCCGAGGCGTCGCGGCGGCGTGCGGCGGCGCTGGTGGCGAAGGGGGACGCCGTGCAGTGGGCCAACGCCAGCTGGCGCCGGGAACTCGCCACCTGGCTGCATCCGCAGCGCGCCGGCGACGGGCTCGCGATGCCGGGCCCGGTCGGTCCGGTGGCCCAGCTCGTCGTGCGCACCTTCGACATGGGCCGGGGCGCGGGCGCACGCGACGAGGAACTCGCCGTCAGCTCGCCGCTGCTCGCGATCGTGGGCACTCAGCGCGACGATCCGCACGCCTGGCTGTGCGCCGGGCAGGCGTTGCAGCGCGTGCTGCTCGCCGCGTGCGAACTTGGCCTGCAGGGCTCCTACCTCAATCAGCCGGTGCAGGTGGCGGCCCTGCGACCGCAACTCGCGCTGCTGGCCGGCGGCGGTGCGCCGCAGATCCTGCTCCGCCTGGGCTATCCGACCGAGGACGTCGCCGCTGCGCCGCGACGGCGGGCGGCGGAGGTGTTCGGCCACCCCGTCGCCGCCGCCCCGACGCGCGCGTTCCCTTCACCGCGTTGACGCCGTCGGTGCGCCACCGCTTCCGGGCCGGACCGGCGTGACCGCGGTCGGCGGATATCAGCGCACGGCAGCGGCGCGGGCGACGATGGCCGCCTCCCCCCACCGGGACCAGCAGCGCGTCCAGGTCCGGCTGGTCCTCCAGCATCTCGAGCGCGATCGTCCCCTGCCCGGCGATGACCTCGGGGTCGTCGAAAGGGTGGACGAACGTCAGCCGCCGCGCAGCAATGCCGAGAGCAGCACCCGTGCCTTCTCCCACAGGCGGCGCACCGTTCGCTCGCTCAAGCCCAGCGCCGCAGCGGTTTCGACTTCGGTGAAGCCGGCGAAATAGCGCAATTCGACGACCTGCACCAGCCGCGGGTCGACCTTGGCCAGCGCTTCGAGCGCGTCGCTCACCGCCAGAATCTCGGCCTCGGCGGCGGGCACCGCCCCGGCCACCTCGGTGTTCAGCGTGACCTCGACCGGTCCGCCGCCGCGCCGCTGCGCCATGCGCTCGCGCACCAGGTCGACGATGATCGATCGCATCGCGCGTGCCGCATAGGCGAGAAAGTGGACGCGATCGCCGACCGCCAGCTTGCCCGTGCGCACGAGGCGCAGGTACGACTCGTTGACGAGGACCGTGGTCTCGACCAGCGTCAGCGGCGCGGTCTTGCGCAGGCGGGCATGCGCGATCTGGCGAAACTCGGCGTAGAGCAATTCGAACAGCTGGTCGACCGCCTCGCGGTCTCCCTGGCGGGCTCCCTCGAGCAACAGCGCAAGTTCGGGCATCGGATTCCAGGATGTCGTCTGCGTGCATCGGCGCGCCCGGGCGGGGGCGGGCTGCGGCAACCGTTGCCCTTGCGCGTAACGGGGAAATCCTGCCCGGTCCGCCGGTGCCGGTCAAGCGCAGCGGCGAAGTTTTCCGGAAGCGGCGCGGCGATGGCCGGTTTCCGGCGCCGATCACGTTCTGATGGGTGAGCCCCGGCACCCTTGCAGCACCCTTCCGACCCGTGCCGGCCGCCAACAGGGAGCAAGCCATGTTCTTCGACACCGTTTCCGACCTTCTGCGCGCCAAGGGCTCGATCACCCTTCACTCGGTCGCCCCCGACGCCACCGTCGCCGACGCCCTGCGCCTGATGAAGCGCAAGGACGTCGGCGCGCTGCTCATCGTCAACGGCGCGGGGCTGGAAGGCATCCTGACCGAGACCGACGTGCTGCAGAAGATCGTCGAGCCCGGACTCGATGCCGAGCGCACGCCGGTGCGCGCGGCGATGACCGCGAACCCGAAGACCGTTGCCCCCCACGAAAGGGCATCGCGGGCGCTGGACCTCATGGCGCAAGGCGATCTGCGCCACCTGCCGGTGACGGAAGGGGGCAAGGTCTGCGGCGTGCTGTCGGTGCGCGACCTCAACGACTGGCTGACCCGGGAACTGAGGACGCAGGTCGACGGCGCGCTGATGGCCGTCAAGTCGATGGGCATGGCCAACCGGGGCCGCTGAAGGGCATGCACGCGCGCGAGCAACCCGGCGACCCGATGGCGGCAGCGTCGGGGGATCCACCCGCGAAGGCTTCCGCTGCGGCGCGCCGGCGTGCATGGCACGGTGACACCCGCCTCGGATGGCTGTTCGGTGGCGTCGCGCTGATCGCCGTCGGGTGGGCCGGGTACCAGCGCTGGCTCGGCGCCTCTGCCTGGCCCGAGGAGCTCGCGTTGCTTGCCGTGGTCGCCTTCGCCGGCTTCGTCAGCGGCGTCGCCGGATTCGCCTTCTCGGCCATCGCCGCCGGCGGGTTTGCCCACCTGCGTCTCGATCCGATCCAGGCCGTCGAGGTCATGGCGCTGTGCAGCCTGGCCATCCAGTCGTACGGCGTCGTGGCGATGCGTCGCGAGATCCGCTGGCGTTGCGTGCTGCCGTTCGCCGCCGGCGGACTGGCGACGCTCCCCGTCGGCGTCTATTGGCTCACGCACATGTCGGTGTGGGTCTTCAACCTGCTGCTGGGCGTCTTTCTGCTGGCTTACGGCCTGCAGGCGCTGCTGCGGCCGATCCGGCGCCACTGGCGCGGCAACGCCCTGACCGACGTCGCCGTCGGCGCGCTGGGCGGGATCACCGGCGGGCTGGCCGCGTTTCCGAGCGCGTTCGTGACCATCTGGTGCACGCTGCGCGGCTGGGACAAGGACAGGTCCCGCGGCGTTTACCAGCCCTACATCCTGGTCATGCAGCTGGCCGCGGTCGCGTGGATGCGCGCGGAGTCGGTGCCCTTCGTCGATGCCGACGTCGCCGTCCCCTGCGTCGCGGTGGCGCTGCTGGCCGCGCACTTCGGGCTCGGCGTCTTCCACCGCCTGGGCAACCTGCAGTTCGCACGCCTCGTCTACGCCTTGCTCGCCGTCAGCGGCATCGCGCTGCTGGCGCGCGCGCTCTGACACCGCCGCGCGGGGGCAGGCGGCCGGCGCTGCGGAAGGTTCAGCCGCCGCCGAGCCACTTCAGGACCGTCGCAAACAGCAGCTCCGGCGCCGCCGGCTTGGCGATGAAATCCTGCATCCCGGCCGCGCGGCATCGCTGCTCGTCTTCGGCGTAGGCGTTGGCGGTGAGGGCGACGATGGGAACGCGCTCGCGCCCGGGGATCGCGCGGATCGCCAGCGCGGCGTCGACCCCGTCGAGGTCCGGCATCTGCACGTCCATCAGGATCACCGCGTAGTCGGTGCGTCGCGCCATGGCCAGCGCGGCGGCGCCGTCGCCGGCGACGTCCACCGCCAGCCCCGCTTCGATCAGCAGATCGCGCGTGACCTGCTGACAGATCGGTTCGTCCTCGACGAGCAGGATGCGCGCGCCGGCGTGACCGGCCCGCAACTGCTCCTCGGTCGAAAGAGCCATCCTTCCCGGCGCGGCATCGGGAAGCAGCCCCACCTTCTCCAGCCGGGCGGTGAACCAGAAGACGCTGCCGATCCCGGTCAGGCTCTTGACGCCCATGTCGCCGCCCATGAGCTCGACCAGGCGCTTGCTGATCGCGAGCCCGAGACCGGTGCCGCCGTAGCGCCGGGTGGTCGAACCGTCGGCCTGCTCGAAGGCGCTGAACAGCCGCCTCTGGTCGTCGACCGCAATGCCGATCCCCGTGTCGCGCACTTCGAAATGCAACACGACCTCGGCCGCGCCCTCGTTCACGACCGCCACTGCGACGCCGATGGAACCCTCGGCGGTGAACTTGACCGCGTTGCCGGTCAGGTTGAGGAGGATCTGCCCAAGCCGCAACGGATCGCCGCGAAACACCCGGTCGGCGAGCCCGGGAGCGATGTCGACGGTCAGTTCGAGGTGCTTGTCGGATGCGGCCTGGCCGACGAAGCGGGTCATGTCGTCGAGCACGGCGCGCAGCGTGAAGCCGACGTTCTCCAGCTTCAGGCGATCGGCCTCGATCCGCGCGAGGTCGAGAATGTCGTTGATGATGGCGAGCAGATGCCGCGAAGCCTTCTGCACGTTGGTGAGCTGACCGGTCTGCTTGAGGTCGACGGAACGGCGCAGCGCCAGGTCGGTCATTCCCATGATGGCGCTCATCGGCGTGCGCAGCTCGTGGCTCATGTTCGCCAGGAACGCGCTCTTGGCCCGATTGGCCGCTTCGGCGGCCTCCTTGGCGATGGAAAGCGCCGCGGTGCGGTCCTGGACGATGGTCTCCAGGTGCTGGCGGTATTTCTCGAGCGCCGCTTCGGCCTCTTTGCGCGCGGTGATGTCGGCGCAGGCGACGACCACGCCGAATTCCAGCAGGTTGATCGGCATCGCGGTGACCTGCAGCCACGTCGCGCCTTGCGGCGACACGACCTGGACCTCGAAATCGCGCACGGCGACGCCGTCCTTCAGCGCGCGAACCGCGGCCAGCTCCTCGAACGGGATCGCGCTGCCGTCCTGCCGGCGGAACTCGCGCCCGGCGGCAGTTCCCCGGTCGGAGAGACGGTCGCCGATCGCGAGCCCCAGCAGAGCGTTCGATGCGGGATTGCAGTCGATGATCGTGCCTTCGCGATCGGTGAGCGCGATGCCGACCGGCAGCACGTCGTAGATCGCCCGCAGGCGCGTCTCGTCGGACTGGATCTTCTCCGAGCGCTCGACGATGGTCGCCTGCTGCGCGCGCATCCGCAGCAGCAGGACGACGGCACCGAGCGTGAACAGCCAGAGCATCGCGGTCGCCGCCAGCGCGGCCGCTCGATCGCTGGCGACGAGCTGCTCGACCGGCGCGAGCAGCGTCGCCTGACTGAGTCCGATGGTCACGACCACCGGGTAGTCGGCGAGGCGCTGCCACTGGTACAGCCTGAACACCTTGTCGAAGTTGGCCGGCGCCCGAAACGATCCGGTCGCCGCCGCGCCGGGGCGAAGAAACGGCTGATCGGGAGTCGCGCGCTTGCCCAGCGCATCGTCCTGAGCCAGGTTGCGCGCGAGGTACTCCCCGCTTTGCCGGAAGATCGAGATCGAGTCGTCCGCCGCGACCGTCAGCGACGTCAACGTCCGGTGCAGGAAGTCGGGCGACAGCGAAAGCACGATAACGCCTTCGAGGCGCCCGTTGCGCCGGATCGGCCGCGAACACTGGATCGACCACTTTCCCGAGACGCGCCCGGACACCGGCGCGCTGACGAACAGCCGGTCGCCGTCGCCGCCAAGGTGCGCCCGGTAGTGCTCGCGGTCGCCGAGGAAGACCGGCTGCGCAAAACCGAGACTGGAATACGCCAGCCAGCCGTTGCCGTCGATGACGGCGATCTGGAGCAGCGACCCTGCGGGAAAGCGCTGTTCGATCCGCCGCACCAGCGTCGCAAAGCGACCCGACCTGTCGTCGGCGTAGCCCTCGCCCAGTTCCGTCGCCGCGACGTCGATGCCGCGAAACAGCAGCGCGATCTGTCCGGCCAGCGCGCCGTTCAGCTGCATGCCCCTCAGCTCGGCCTGCGCGATCGTTTCCGAGCGCAGCTGGTCTTCGGCATTGGACAACTGCCGCCAGTAGAGCCCGCTGGCGAACAGCGACAGCAGGACGACCAGCCCTGCGACCTTCCCGAATTGGATGGGACGCGTTGTCTTCAACGGTGTGCTCGACGTCGCCCACGCGAGCGCCAAAGCGTGAGAGACACGCCGGCCGTCCCGCCCTGCGAACGGCGCCCATTCTACTGCATCGCAGCGGCCTGCCCGCTGGCGCCGCCGCCAGGCATTCCGGCCACCCGCCGCGCTGGCCGCGAAAGCCGCCCGGAATTGCCAAATCCGGCGGCAGTTGAGCCATACTTCCCGTGATCCGCAGCGGGTCGACGTCCGGCGCGATGCCGGGTCCCGATGCCGCACGGGAACAACCCAGGAGCCTCCGGCCCATGAATGAGCCGTCGTTTCAGCACTATCTGCTCGGCCTGCTGGCGGTGGCCAACAACATCCCCGCCATCCCGCTCTTTCTTTCGCTGTGCCGGAACCTGCCCCCCGCCGAGCAGAAGAAGCTCTGCTTCATCGCCACGCTGTCGTCGTTCATCACCATGACGGTCGCGATGTTCACCGGCATGACGATCCTGGATTTCTTCGAGATCAGCATCGACGCATTCCGGATGGCCGGCGGCCTGCTGCTGATCAGCACCGGCCTGGGGATGATGAAGTCGACCAAGGAAGCCGCCGCCTTCGCCACCGACACCCCGTTCTCGCGGATGATTTCGACCGCCGTGATCCCGATCTCGATCCCGCTGACCACCGGGGCCGGCACCATGTCGACGGTGATCCTGTTTTCGGAGACGCTCCACCACTCGGACGCGCTGGGCTTCAAGCTGCTGGCCGCGATCATCTGCATGACGGCGATCATCTACCTGACGTTCAGGTTCTCGCCCGCCATCATCAAGTTCCTGGGAGAGACCGGACTGGACGTGCTGACCAAGGTGTTCGGCCTGATCACGCTGGCGCTGGGAATCCAGTTCATCCTCAGCGGCATTCGGGGAGCCTTCCCCAAGATCATGTAGGCGCTACGCGAACTGCCCCGCCACCCATCCCGACGACCACGCCCACTGGAAGTTGTAGCCGCCCAGCCAGCCGGTGACGTCGACCACTTCGCCGACAAAATAGAGGCCCGCGCAGCGCCGCGCCTCCATCGTCTTCGACGACAGCTCGGCGGTGTCGACGCCGCCGAGCGTGACCTCGGCCTTGGCGAAGCCCAGCGTTCCCGAAGGCGAGATCGGCCATGCGTGCAGCGTCGCTGCGACGCGCTCGCGCGCCGCCCGCCCGAGTTCCGCCACCGGCCTGTCCCAGCCGTGCAGCGCGCACCAGCCCTGCGCGAAGCTGCGCGGCAGCCTCTGTGCGAGCAGGTTCGACAGCAGCGTCCGCGAGTTCGCGTGCGGCGCGAGCCATGCGCCGGGATCGTCCCCCGGAAAGAGATCGACGACCACGTCGCGCCTGGCGCCCGACGCACGCGCGTAATCCTGCATCTGCCAGTAGCTCGAGATCTGCAGGATCGCCGGGCCCGACAGGCCGCGGTGCGTCACCAGCGCCTTTTCGCGAAACCGCGCGCCGTCGGGAACCGCCTGCGAGAGTCCCGAGCCGGCGCTCGCGCCTGCCGGCGCGGCGAGCGCCGTCTCGACCTCGAACGAGACGCCCGAGATCGGCGCCAGCGTCGTCAGCGTTTCCGGCGCGAGCGCCAGCGGAACGAGCCCGGGCCGCGGCGCGACGATGGCAAGGCCGAACTGCTCCGCCAGCCGGTAGCCGAAAGGGCTCGCGCCCAGCTTTGGCATCGCCAGCCCGCCGCTGGCGACGACCAGCGCGTTGCAGCGGAACGCGCCGCGGTCGGTCACCAGTTCGAACCGGTCGCCGCCGTGCCCGGCCGCCGCGCCGGCCCGTTCGCCGTCGTGCGCCGCGGTGCCGCCGTGCCTTTCCCCCGCGGCCGGCAGCGCCGCGACGCGCAGCACCGCGCAGGGATGCGCCCACTGCACGCCGGCATCGGCGACGGCGTCGAGCAGCAGATCGATCACCTGCTGCGACGAACCGTCGCAGAAGAGCTGCCCCAGCGTCTTCTCGTGGTAGCGGATGCCGCGCCTCTCGACGCGGCCGATGAAGTCGCGCGCGCCGAACCGCGCCAGCGCCGAGCGGCAGAAGTCCGGATTCTGCGACAGGTAGTTCGCGGGGCCCGCGTCGCGGTTGGTGAAGTTGCAGCGTCCGCCGCCCGAGACGCGGATGCGCTCGCCGATCCTCGCCGCGTGCTCGATCAGCAGGACGCGACGGCCGCGCCGGCCGGCTTCCGCCGCGCACATCATTCCGGCGGCGCCGGCGCCCACGATCACGACGTCGAAGTGCATTCGCTACGGCCCCGATCCAGCAGCATCCTGCGCGCGGCAGCGCCCGACTTGCCGACCAGCGCCCGTTTCGCGCCCGCCGGCAGCTTCTTGATCGCCGCCTCCATCCGGCCCGCGACCGACTGGTTCGGGCAGGCGAACTTGCCGAGCAGCCGGGACGGCGGATTGGCGCGGGTGTAGCGCGCCCCGGTCCCCGCGACGTGCTGCGCGTAGCGCGCGGCGACGTCGATGGCGATCCCGGTGTAGACGGCGCCGCTGCGACACGCGATCAGGTAGACGTACCAGCGCCCGGCCGCGCGCTTGCGGGCAGCGGCCGCGCGGGGCGAAGGACCGGGATCGGGCCCCATGCCGGGTCGCTCAGGCCCGCGTCGACACGGCCTGCAGGAATTCGCGGGTGCGCGCGTGCAGCGGCTGGTCGAAGATCTGTTCCGGCGGGCCGGATTCGAGCACCACGCCTTGATCCATCACCGCCACCACGTCGGCCACCTCGCGCGCGAACGCCATTTCGTGGGTGACCACCATCATCGTCATGCCCTCGCCCGCCAGCGCCTTCATCACCCGCAGCACCTCGCCGACGAGCTCGGGGTCGAGCGCGGACGTCGGCTCGTCGAACAGCATCACCTGCGGCTGCATCGCCAGCGCGCGTGCGATCGCCACCCGCTGCTTCTGGCCGCCCGACAGCGTGCCCGGGTACGCATCGGTCTTGTCGCGCAGTCCGACCTTGTCGAGCAGCCGGCGCGCGGTCGCGTCGGCCTCGGCGGCGGACAGGCCGCGCAGCTTGCGCGGCGCGACCGTGACGTTGCCGAGCACGGTGAGGTGCGGGAACAGGTTGAACGACTGGAACACCATGCCGACGTTCATGCGCAGCGCGTTGAGCGCCGCGTCGGGCAGCATCCTTCCCGCGTCGACCAGCGTCTGGCCGCAGATCTCGAGCGAGCCGCCGTCGGCCGTCTCGAGCCCGTTGCAGCAGCGCAGCAGCGTGCTCTTGCCCGAGCCGCTGGGGCCGATGACGACCTTGACCTGCGACGGCATCACGTCGAAATCGATGCCCCTCAGCACCGCGACCGGACCGAACGACTTGGTCAGGCCGCGCGCGCGGATGATCGGCTTGACCGGCGGATTCACTGCAGCATCCCGCCGGCGCCGAGCTTGCGCTCGACCCGGCGCAGCGCCAGCCCGGTGAGGTTGGTGAGAACGAAGTACACCAGCGCGATCGCGAGGTAGGTCTCGAGCGAACGGTACGACACGCTGATGATCTTCTGTCCTTCGTGCATCAGGTCGGCGATGGTCAACAGCGACACCAGCGACGAGTTCTTGATCAGCGCGATGAACTCGTTGCCCAGCGGCGGGATCATGCGGATCACCGCCTGCGGCACGATGATCTCGCGCATCGCCATCCGGTAAGGCATGCCCAGCGAGCGCGCCGCCTCCATCTGGCCGCGGTCGACCGACTGGATGGCGCCGCGCACGATCTCCGACACGTACGCGCCGCTGTACATGCCCATGCCGACGACGCCGCAGAAGAACGCCGGCAGGTTGATGCCGAAGTGCGGCAGCCCGAAAAACCAGATGAAGAGCTGCACCAGCAGCGGCGTGCCGCGCACGAACGACACGTACGCGGTACACGCGCCGAACACCAGCCTGCGCCGCGGATCGAGGCGCCCGAGCCCGATCAGGAGGCCGATGACGCAGCCCAGCGCGATGGCGCCGGTGGTCACCTCGACGGTGATCAGCGCGCCGTGCGCGAGGTCGCTCCAGCCGGACCAGACGGGAGAAAAATCGAAGTCCATCGGGCGCCCTTCTCCGCAGCGCGACCGCGGCTCAGAGGTACTTGTCGACCAGCTGCTGGTAGCTGCCGTCGGCCTTGAGTTTTTTCAGCGCCGCGTTGAAGGCCTTCACCAGCTCCGCGTCTTCCTTGCGGATCGCGTAGCCGTATTCCTCGACCGTGAGCTGCTTGTCGATCACCTGCAGCGTGCCGCGGCTGCGCGCGTACAGTTTGGCGGCGGGCTTGCCGGTGACGGCGGCGTCGGCGCGGCCGATCTCGACCAGCTGGAACATTTCCTGGTTCTTCTCGACCTCGACGCGCTCGACGGCGGGGAAATTCTCCTTCAGGTAGTTGACCGACTTGGTGCCGACCTGAACGGTGACCTTCCTGCCCTTGAGGTCGTCGGGACCCTGGATGCGCTTGTCGCCCTTGAGCGTCATGATGACCAGGCCGCCCGGATAGTACGGGTCGGTGAAGTCGACCACTTTCCTGCGGTCGTCGGTGATGTAGATCGCCGACGCCGCCACGTCGAAGCGCTTGGCCAGCAGGCCGGGAATCAGGCCCTTGAAGTCGATGTCGGTCCATTCGACCTTCCGGTTCATGACCTTGGCGATCGCCTCGATCAGTTCGACGTCGAAGCCCACGCGCTTGCCTCCTTCGCTGTACTCGAAGGGCGGAAAAGTCGGATCGGTGCCGACGCGCAGCGCGTCCTGCGCCTGCGCGAAGCCGCTGAACGCCAGCGTCAGCGAGAAGAGAGCGCCGGCGATGCGGCGGCATGCGGAAGTCATTTCGTGTCTCCGGTGGGGTCGATGAAACCGTGCCGGCAATCGGTCCGGCGGCGGCGAACACCGGATGATAACCCGCCGCGCCGGCGCGGGCGGGCGGTCCGGCATGCCGGGCAGATTCCGGCTTCCGGCAGGTCAGCGGGCCTTGAGCCGCCGGCAGGTCTCGTATCCATCCATGTCCGGCATCATCACGTCGAGAAGGATGAGGTCAGGGGGCGACTGCAGAGCCAGCGCCAGAGCCGTCGACCCCGACGTCGCGATCTGCAGGTCGAAGTCGGCGTCCAGTGCCGCGCCCAGCGTGAGCAGATTCGCCGGCGTGTCGTCGATGACGAGAATCCTGGCGCGACGGCTCTTCATGCCGTGACCTCCCAGTCCCGGGCCGCGGCCAGGCGCTGCAGCCCTTCCAGCGCCTTATCGAATCGGAATTCGTCGACCAGGCGCGCGATGTCCGCGCCGCCTTGACCCCAGTCAACTGCGGTCGCCGGGGGCGGCGCTAGAGTGAAACGATGAACGTCGCGACTGGAGTGGAAGCGGCGGTCGGGTTGCTGCGCCCGTCCGGCGTTGCTCGCGGTCGCAGCAGCATCCGCGAAACGGGCGACGCGAGTGGCGAAGGAGATCGCGCGATGACGAAACTTTCCACGACATTCGGGCTGCTGGTCGGCGCAGTCGGCCTTCTCGGGATGACCCCGGCCCTGTGCTCCGATACGATCGAACTGAACAGCGGGCAAGCCACCGAGATTTCCACCTTCACGTCGTCCGGCGGCAACGTGGACAAGGGGTTGATCAAGGTGAACGCCGGCGGCGGATACAACGTGGACC
>CAIWHR010000611.1 GCA_903912485.1 uncultured beta proteobacterium
CGGCGTCGGCGTCGGCGTCGCCCGCCGCCGGCGGCGCGGCGGCCCCGGCCTTCGGCAGCGTCGGTGCGGCGCTCGCGCCGTCGTCGAAATCGAGCCACGGCGACTCGATCGCGTCGTCGGGCTCGTCGATGACCGCGATGGTGTCGAAGTCCTCGACGATCTCGGTCAGCACCGGGACGTTGACGGCCGACCGCCGCGCGCCGGCTTCGGGGACGGGCGCGGCGACTTCGGAGACGGGCGCGGCGGCGACCGGGACGGGCGCAGCGGCATCGCCACCCGGCGCGCGCCGCGCTTCGGGCCTCGACACACCAGGCAGGCTGCCGTCACCGCCGTCGACAGCCTCGGTGAGCAGCGGGATGTCGCCCGCCGCGTCGTCGGCCGCGGCTGCCTCCGGCGACCGGTTCCGGCGCATCAGGGCGTCGGCCTGCTCGAGCAGCTCGCGCGCGGTCGCCACCGCCTACTCGCGCTGCGCCAGATTGTGCGAGCGCAGCGCGTAGCCGCGCTCCTTGTAGTACCGCCAGCGCTCGCGCCCTGAGGCCGCTTCGGCTTCGCCGGCGCCGATGATCTCGACCAGCCGCTCGAAGCGCGAAAAGAACGGCGGCGGCGACGGATGGAGGTTGATCAGCACCGCCGCGGGCCCCTCGTGCGAGAGCGCGTGATCGACGAGGATCGGCGTCTCGGCAGCCAGCGGGCTCGCGAGGCGGCAATGCGGCAGAAAGCCGGTCGGCGGCAACTTCCACAGCCTGGCGTCGAACTCCGCGGTCGCCTCTTCGCCCGCCGTCAGCACGCGCACGCTGCCGTGCTGCGACCACGCCTTCGCCACCAGCCTCGCCGCGACGTCCAGCCGGTCGGCGCAGTGCGTGTAGAAATCGATGGTCGTCACGGCGGGACTCGGTCGGCGCGCGCGCCTAGGCCGCGGGCGCCTCCTGCGCGAGCAACCACGTGGTGAGCATCGGCACCGGCCGCCCGGTCGCGCCCTTCTCCTTGCCCTCGTTCCACGCGACGCCGGCGATGTCGAGATGCGCCCAGTCGAACTTCCTGGTGAAGCGCGACAGAAAGCAGGCGGCGGTGATGCTGCCGCCGGCGCGGCTGGCGATGTTGGCGAAATCGGCGAAGTTGCTGTTGAGCCCTTCCTGGTAGTCGTCCCACACCGGCATCTGCCAGCCGCGGTCGTGCGCGTCGTCGCCGGCGGCCAGCAGCGCCCGCGCCAGCGTGTCGTTGTTGCTGAACACGCCGCAGGCGACGTGCCCCAGCGCGATCACCATCGCCCCGGTCAGCGTGGCGACGTCGACCACCGCCTCGGGGTCGAAGCGCTCCGCGTAGGTCAGCGCGTCGGCGAGGATGAGGCGGCCTTCGGCGTCGGTGTTGAGCACCTCGATGGTCTGCCCCGACATGCTCTTCACCACGTCGCCGGGCTTGGTCGCGCGGCCCGACGGCATGTTCTCGCAGGCGGCGACGATGCCGACGACGTTGATGCCCGCCTTGAGCTCGACGACCGCGCGCATCGCGCCCAGAACGGCGGCGGCGCCGCACATGTCGAATTTCATCTGGTCCATGTCGGCGCCGGGCTTGAGCGAGATGCCGCCGCTGTCGAAGGTGATGCCCTTGCCCACCAGCACGCGCGGCTTCTGCCGCTTCGGGCCGCCCTGGTACTCGAGGACGATGAACCGCGGCGGCTCGTCGCTGCCCCTGGCGACGGCCAGGAACGAGCCCATCCCCAGCGCCTCGATCTCGCTCATCTCCAGCACGGTGACCTTGAGCCCGGGAAATTCCTTCCCCATGTCGAGCGCGCGCAGGCCGAGATAGGACGGCGTGCAGACGTTGCCGGGAAGGTTGCCGAGGTTCTTCGCCAGGTCCATGCCGTGCGCGATCGCGAGCCCCCGCGCGGCGGCGGACTCGCCCGCCATCAGGTCGGAACGCTGCGGCACCGACAGCGTCAGCTTGCGCAGCGGCCGGCGGACCTCGGTCGGCTGCGTCTTGAGATCCTCGAAGCGATAGACGGCGTCCATCGCCGCCACCACCGCGTGCTCGACGCGCCACGTGACCTCGCGCCGCTTGACCTTTTCCTCGGTGAGGTAGATGACCGCTTCGTACGAGCCGGTCTCGTTGAGCAGCTTCACCGCCGCCTTCACCGCGGAACGGAACTCCTTGTCGCGGAATTCGCGCTCCTTGCCCAACCCGACCAGCAGCACGCGGTCGGCGAGCGTGCCGCGGACGTTGTGCAGCAGCAGCGTGCTGCCGAGCTTTCCTTCCATGTCGCCACGGCGGATGATTTCGCTGACGTAGCCGTTCGACGCCCGATCGATCAATTCAGCCGACAGCGAGGGCTTACGGTTGTCGAATACCCCGACGACCACGCACGCGCTGCGCTGCTTCTCGGGGCTTCCGCTTTTTATGGTAAATTCCATCGCTCCCCACCTTCGACGTTGACTTTCTTTGCCGTAACCCGGCCGCGACGGCATTATCGGCAAATCGGCCCAAAAAAGTCAAAATTCTCCCCGCGTCATGATTTTTCGCCGCAGCCTGGTGCGCGAACTGACCGCGACTGCAGTCGGCCTGTTCGTCGTGCTGCTGGCGATCCTGTTCACCAATCTCGTGCTGCGCCTGCTGGCCCGGGCGGCCGGCGGAGCCGTCGCGCCCGAGGGAATTCTGGCGCTGCTTGGCTTCAACGCGCTGTTTTACCTAAATATCCTGCTTTCGGTCACGCTGTACCTGACGGTCCTGCTGACGCTGTCGCGCTGGTACCGCGACAGCGAGATGATCGTCTGGTTCACGTCCGGCCAGAGCCCCGCCGCCTGCCTCAAGCCGATCCTCTGGTTCGCCGCGCCGTTTTTCGTCGCGATCGTCGTGCTGTCGCTGTTCCTGTCGCCGTGGGCCGAGCAGCGCCGGCTGGAGTTCGAGCGGCAGCTCGAATCGCGCGACGAGCTCGCGCTGCTGTCGCCGGGCCTGTTCAAGGAGTTCCGGCGCGCGAACCTCGTCGTCTACCTCGAGAGCATCAACACCTTCGACGGCACGATCCGCAACATCTTCCTGCACTCGGTCGACGAAGGTAAGGACGTCACGACGGTCGCCCGCTCGGGCTCGCTGCAGGAGGCGAAGAACGGCGACCGCTTCATCGTCCTCGACGACGGCCGCCGCTACGAAGGCAAGCCCGGCAGCACCGACTACCGGATCGTCGAGTTCGCCAGGCTCGGGCGGCGCATCGAGCCGGCCGAACTGCGCGCGC
>CAIWHR010000612.1 GCA_903912485.1 uncultured beta proteobacterium
CGACCTGGTGCTGATGGACGTGCAGATGCCGGTGATGGACGGGCTCGAAGCCACCCGGCTGATCCGCCGCGGCGGGTCCGCGATCCCCGACCGCGGGATTCCGGTCATCGCCATGACCGCGCACGCGATGAAGGGAGACCGCGAGATCTGCCTCGAAGCCGGCATGAGCGACTACGTGTCCAAGCCCGTGTCGCGGCAGGCGCTGGTCGCGGCGCTGGAGCGCTGGCTGCCGCGCAAGGCGAGGCCGGAGCGGCAGGACGGCGGCCCGACCACCGCCGAGGTCGCCGGCGCCGCGCCGGGACCCGCCGCCCCCGTCGCGGCGGCGGCGCTGGTGTTCGACCGTGCGGCGCTGATGGAACGCCTGATGGACGACGCCAGCCTCGCCCGGATGGTCCTCGAGGGGTTCGCCGAAGACATCCCGCTTCAGATCGCGGCGCTGCGCGGCTACCTCGAGGCCGGCGACCTGCCGGGCGCGGGACGGCAGGCGCACACCATCAAGGGGGCGGCGGCGACCGTCGGCGCCGACGCGCTGCGTGCGGTCGCGCGCGACATGGAGACCGCCGGGAAAGCCGGCGACCTGACGCTGATCGGCGATTACCTGCCGCAACTCGAAGCCGAGTTCGAGCGCATGAAGACCGCCATCGCCCTCGAGTGCAGCGCGGCATGAGCCAGATTCCCCCACGGCGAGTTCCGCGTCCCGCCTGTTGCGGCGCCGCAAGACGGCCGATACAAGGCATTGGAGCCTGGGAAAAGTGATGCGCGGAATCGATCGACCTGCGGCCGGCCGCGGCGACGCTGCGGGACGGGAATGCTGATGCCTGCGGGCAGCCGCCGCCCGGTGTCGGCGCCGGTGCTGATCGTCGACGACGACACGACGACGACGCGGGTCCTCGAAGGCCTGCTGCGCGGCGCCGGCTTCGCCGCGGTGTCGACGCACAACCTCGCCGACGCGGAAAGCTATGCGCTGAATCATCCGGTGTCGCTGATCCTGCTCGACGTGCACCTGCCCGACGGCAACGGCCTCGACCTCTGCGCGCGGCTGGTCGCGCAGACGACGACGGCAGGCATACCCGTCCTGCTCATCTCGGCCAACGACGACCTGTCGACCAAGATCCGGGGCTTCTCCGTCGGGGCCGTCGACTACATCACCAAGCCGCTGGCCGGCGCCGAGGTCCTCGCCCGCGTGCGCACGCACCTGCGCCTGCGCAAGGCCTACGATTCGCTGGTCGAACTGCAGGCGGAGCGGGTGCAGCAGCTGGCCGCCACGCAGCAGTCGCTGATGCCGCTGCCCGAGGATCTGCCCGCGGCGGCGTTCCAGGTGTCGCTGCGCCAGGTGCTGCACGCCGGCGGCGACTTCTACGACGTGATACCGTCGGGCATCCAGATGATGGACTACGTCGTCGCCGACGCCAGCGGGCACGACCTCGGGACGGCGCTGTGGACCGCATCGTTCAAGGCGCTGCTGGCCGAATACGCGTCGAACCTGCACTCGCCGCAGCAGATCTGCCGGATGCTGAACAACTCGCTGCGCCGCGTGCTGCCGGAGGCGATGTACTTCACCGCGATCTACGCGCGTCTGAACCGTGGCGGCAACAAGCTGACGCTGGTCAACGCCGGACATCCCTCCGCCATCCTCTACTCGGCCCGCGACGGCCGTGCGCGGGTGCTGCCGCAGAACGGCGACGTGATCGGCGCTTTCCCGGACGCCTCCTTCGAGCTGCTCGAGATTCCCGTCCTTCCCGGCGACCGGCTGTTTCTGTACACCGACGGCCTGGTGGAAATGGACGGCGACCGCGACGCCGGCATGACGCGCCTCGAAGCCGCGTGCAGCCTGGCCGGCAGCGTGCCGCTGGCCGCGGCGGTGGCCGCCGTCGTCGAGACGATGATCGCGGGCCGCACGCCCGCCGACGACATCGTCCTGCTGGGATGCTGCGTGTGAAGCGCGCGCGCCGGACCGCACGCGGCCGCAACCTCGGCTCGGCGTGGACCATCGCGTCGGTCCCCGCCGCGGTCGACGTCGTCTGCCTCGGCGCGCGCGCCGCGCTGGAGCGCCGGCGCCTCGCCGCACACTGCTTCGCCGTGGACCTGCTGCTGCGCGAGTTCCTCAACAATGCCATCATCCACGGCCACCGGTCGGTGCGGCGCCGGCGCGTCCGCGCCGGGATGCGGATCACGCGCAAGTGGATCGTGCTGCGGATCGCGGACCGCGGCGCCGGCTTCGACTGGCGCGCCAGGCGGCGCGAGCCCCCGGACGCGACGAGTCCCTGCGGCCGCGGGATGGCGATCGGCGCCGCCTACGCGCAGCAGGTGCAGTTCAGCCCCCGGGGCAACGCGGTGACGCTGTGGATCGAAAGACAAGGCTAAGCGGAGACATCGACATGGAACCATTCGGCATCACGCGCGACGGCGCCAGCGTGCGCGTCGCACTGCAGGGCAAGCTCACGGCGGTGGAAGTCCCCGGCCTGCAGCTCGCGCTGAAGCGGGAAATGGCCGCGGGCGTGCAGGAACTGGTGTTCGATTTCGGCGACGCCGGGGTGCTCGACTCCACCGGCATCGGCCTGCTCATCGCCAGCCACAACAGCCTCGCCGCCGCCTCGGGCGCGGTGCGCCTGGTCAACGTCTCGCCCGAGATCATGAAGCTGCTGCAGACGATGCGGCTGACGGGACGGTTGCGCGCGACGGCGGACGAGGGCGGGGGTTCCCGTGGATGACGACCTGCTGAAGGAATTCGTCAACGAGTGCCGCGAGCACCTCGCGACGATCGAGGTCGACCTGCTCGAGATCGAGGAAGGCGGCGCCGCGGCCGACCGCGAGCTCGTGAACAAGGTGTTTCGCGCCGCGCATTCGATCAAGGGCGGCAGCGGATTCTTCGGCTTCGACAAGATGAAGGACCTGGCGCACAAGGCCGAGACCGTCCTCGACATGCTGCGCACCGGCAGGATCGTGCCCAACGCCGAGGTCACCAATCTCCTGCTGGCGGCTTTCGACAAGCTGCGCGAGCTCGTCAACCAGCCCGACCGCAGCGAGGAGGCCGACATCGCCGACCTGCTGGTGGGGCTGACCGGGCTCGCCTCGTCGTACCTGCCGGCCGGCGAGAAGGCGTCGCTGCAGGAGAGCGTGCGGCTGCAGTCGCCGTCCGGGAGCCATTCGGTCACGCTGCCGCGCACCGACCTCGACCGGGCGAAGCGGCAGAACCAGTACGTGTTCGTCGTCGAGTGCGACCTCATTCACGACGTCGAGAAACAGGGCATCAACGCGCTGGCGCTGTTCAAGGACCTCGAGTCCATCGGCGAAATCCTCGACTGCACCGTCGACTACGAGGCGGTCGGAACGCTCGACGGCCCCGTGGGCAACCTGGTGCCGCTGCGGATCGTGCTGGCGACGGTGCTGGAGCAGGATCTCCTGGGCACCGTGTTCGAGACGCTGGTGCCCGAGCGGTTCCACCTGGTGTTCGATCCCGGCGTCGCGGCCCCCGCGCCCGCGGCCGAGCCTGCGGCCGAACCCGCCGCCGCGGCCGTTGCCGCGCCCGCGTCCCGGCCCGCCGCGC
>CAIWHR010000613.1 GCA_903912485.1 uncultured beta proteobacterium
CGGGCCGCGACCTGCCGGCTGACGCCTTTCGGGAGCGCGTGCCGACCGGCGGCGTGCGTTGGGCGCAGGTCAGCCCTGTCCAAGCCGTGAACCGCGCCGATATCCCTGTCGGCGCTCCGCAATGGGCAGCCGGGGGAAGGCGCGCCGACGCGGCGGGCGGGACCCGTGCCGCATGCGTTCTCCGCGTCCCGACACCTGCCCGCACACCGATCCGATCCCGAGACCTGTGATGACCGCACTCCAGACCACGCTGCTCGCAGCGCTGGCAATGGCCCTTTCCGCCGCCGCCGCCGCCGCCCCCGAGGCGGACAGTGCCACGCTGCGCAGGATCGCCGGCAGCGGAACCATCGCCGTCGGCTTCAACGAATCGTCGCTGCCGTTCACCTACCGCACGGCCGACGGCAAGGTCACGGGTTACTCGTACGACTTCGCCCTCGCCATCGTCGACGCCGTCAGGCGCGAACTGAAACTGCCCGGCCTGCAGGTCAAGGAGGTCGTCACCACGACGCAGACCCGTTTCCCGATGGTCCAGAACGGCGCCGTCGACATCCAGTGCGGCGCGACCACCCACACCGTCGAGCGGCAGAAGATGGTCTCCTTTTCCAGCTCGATCTTCGTCGCCGGTTCGCGGCTGATGACGCGCCGGGACTCGGGCATCAAGGACTTCCCGGACCTCACCGGCAAGAGCGTCGTGACCTTCGCGCGCTCGACGTCCGAAGCGCTGCTGCGCCGGATGAACGCCGAGCGGAACGCCCGCATCAACGTCATCGCGACCTTCGATCGCGGCGAGACGCCGCTGGCGGTGCTGCAGGCCGGACAGGCGGACGCGTACATGATGGACGACGTGCTGCTGCACGCCGCCGTGCTCGAGGCCTGGCGTCCCGACGAATGGATCGTGACCGGCAAGCCGCAGACCTTCGAAGCCTACGGCTGCATCCTGCCCAGGGACGACCCCGCGTTCAAGCAGGTCGTCGACCGCGAGATCGCACGGATGATGAAGTCGGGCGAGGCGCAGGCGATCTACCGCAAATGGATGCTGTCGCCGATTCCGCCCAAGGGCATCAACCTGCGTCTGCCGATGAGCGAAGCGATGATCGAGCTGTACCGCAACCCGAACGACAGGCCGTTCGAGTGACGCCCGGACCGCGCGCCAGCTAGAGCCCCGATGTCGCCGCTTCGCCGCCTTCGACGCCGCGCCGCCGCCTCCGGCGACCGGGCCTGCCCGCCGGCCGGGCGAGAGCGCGGCGGGTCCTGAATGGCGAAGCCGCGCACGCTGTTCACCAAGACGGCGCTGACTTTCAGCCTGCTGATCGGCGTTTCGCTGCTGCTGAGCGGCCTCGTCGGCATCGGCTATTCGTACCGGGAGAACCGGCTGGCGCTGGTCAGGCTGCAGCACGAGAAGGCGGCGGCCGCCGCGGGCCGGATCGGCCAGCACCTGTTCGACCTCGAGCAGAGGATCGCCGCGACCGCCGAGCCGGGGCCGGGCGTTCCCGCGCTGGCGCAGCGCAGCCTGGAGATACGGCTGCTGCGGCGCAACCCGGCGGTCCACGAGATCGCGCTGCTCGACAGCAAGGGCGTCGAGTACCTGCGGGTGTCCCGCCGCGCCGCCGACGTCGAGCGCAGCGGGCGCGATCTGTCGGACGCCGAGCCCTTCCGCCTCGTCCGTTCCGGGCGACCCTATCGCAGCCCGATCTACTTCCGCGACGGCGCGCTGTACATGACGCTGGCGATGGCCGTTGGTCCGGAGGAGGCCGGGATCACCGTCGCCGAAATCGACCTCGAATTCCTGCTCGCCGGCATCATGGGAATCACGATGGGGGAGGCGGGCCACGCCTACGCCGTCGACGCCGAGGGCCGCCTGATCGCGCACCTCGACATCGGACTGGTGCTCCGCAACACCAGCCTGGCCGCGCTGCCGCAGGTGCAGGCCGCGATCAAGGGCGAGGTTCACGGCGACGGCGACGGATCGCACACGCACGGCGTCGACGGTGAGGCGGTGCTGACGGCGTTCGCGGCGATTCCGCAGCTGGGCTGGTTCGTCTTCGTCGAGGAGCCGCTGGCCGAAGCCTACCGGCCTCTGGTCGCGCAGGCCGCGCGCAGCGCGCTGATCGCTGTCATCGGCATGCTGGTCACGCTGCTCGCCTGCGTCGCGCTGGTGCGCAGGATGGTGAGGCCCATCCACGCGCTGGAGGAGGGCGCGGCGCGGATCGGCGGCGGCGCGCTCGACCACCGCATCGTCGTGCGGACCGGCGACGAGCTCGAGGAGCTGGCGGGCAGGTTCAACCGCATGGCCGAGCAGCTGCAGGAGTCGTACGCGACGCTGGAGCGCAAGGTGGCCGAGCGCACGAGCGAGCTTTCGCTGAGCCTGGAGCAGTCGCGCAGCCAGCAGGCCGCGCTGCAGGAAAGCGAAGCCCGGCTGCGAACCATCATCGAAGCCGAGCCGGAGTGCATCAAGATCGTCGATGCGCGGGGCTGCCTGAAGGAGATGAACCCCGCCGGGCTGGCGATGATCGAGGCCGGCTCGCTGGAAGAGGTGCGGGGACGCCTGGTGCAGGAACTCGTCGCCCCCGCGTACCGCGCCGCGTACGCCGAGATGCACCGGCGGGTGCTCGCCGGCGAGTCGCGGACGCTGGAGTACGAGATCGTCGGACAGAAGGGCGGCCGGCGGTGGATGGAGACGCACGCGGTGCCGATCGACGACAAGGGTGAAGTGCTGCAACTCGCCGTGACCCGCGACATCACCCCGCGCAAGCTGGCCGAAGACGCGCGCGCGCGGCTGGAGACGCAGCTGCGCGAGTCGCAGAAGATGGAGGCGCTGGGCACGCTGGCGGGCGGCATCGCGCACGACTTCAACAACGCGCTGGCGGCGATCCTGGGCAACGCGGAACTGGCGCGCCGGGATGTCGGGCCCGGTCACGCGGCGCTGGAAAGCCTGGACGAAATCGGCAAGGCGAGCCGGCGCGCCAAGGATCTGGTCCAGCAGATCCTTGCCTTCGGCCGCCGCCAGAACCTGGAGCGAACGGTGATGTCGCTGGAGCCGGTGGTGGCCGAGTCGGCACGCCTGCTGCGCGCGACGCTGCCGGCGCAGGTGAGCCTGCGCGTCGACTGCCTTGGCGCGACGCCGGTGGTGCTGGCCAACCCCACCCAGGTCAACCAGATCCTGCTCAACCTCTGCGGCAACGCGCTGCAGGCAGTCCAGAACCAGGAGCGGCCGGCAAAGATCGAGGTTCGGCTCGAAGCGTTCACGCGGGCCGAGGCTCACGGCGCGCTGCCCCCGGGCCGCTACGCCTGCCTCACGGTGCGCGACAACGGCTGCGGCATGGACGAGGCGACGCGCTCGCGCATCTTCGAGCCGTTCTTCACGACCAAGCCGGTGGGCCAGGGCACCGGCCTCGGGCTGTCGGTCGTGCACGGCATCGTGCGGGCGCACGACGCGAGCATCGAGGTGCACAGCGCGCCGGGCGAAGGCAGCGAGTTCCGCATCTGCTTTCCGGCGGTCGACGCGCCGGTTCCGGACGTCGCGCTCGCCGCCGCCGCCGCCGCCGCCCCGGTCGGCGGCCGGGGGAAGCGCGTGCTTTGCGTCGACGACGAGGAAGCGATCGTGTTCCTGATGACGAGGCTGCTGGAGCGCCACGGCTACCGCGTCAGCGGCTACACCGACCCGCGCCAGGCGCTGGCGGCGCTGAAGGACGATCCGGCGCAATTCGACCTCGCCGTCACCGACTACAGCATGCCGGGCATGTCCGGGCTCGAACTGGCCACTGCGATCCGGGAGATCCGCGCCGACCTGCCCATCGTGCTGGCTTCGGGCTACATCACCGAGGAACTGCGGGCCGCAGCGCCCGCGGCCGGCGTGTGCGAACTGATCTACAAGCCCAGTGCGGTCGAGGACCTGTGCGAGGTCGTCGCCCGCGTCGCCGGCGGCGGGAGCGAGCCTGAAAGTGCTTCCTGATCGGCGCAGGCCGGCGGCACCGGGGGACGGCGTGCCGGTCACGAACGCCGGGGTCGCCCCGCGCGATCGATGGGGTCCGCTGCTGCGGCGCGCGCGATGGAGCCTGCCTTTCCTGCTCGCCGCCGCGCTGGTCGTCGCCGGAATCGCGTACCTGCTCCACGCGTCGTCGCTGTCGGCGCGCGAGAACGCCGCGACCGACGCCAGGAACCTCAGCCAGATCCTCGAAACCAAGCTGCGCGCCGACTTCGCCGTCGTCGAGCACGCGCTGTCGGGCATGCTGTCCGACATCGATCCCGAGGCCATGCGTCCGGCGACCGCCAGGCGCAACGACCCGGCAATCTGGCGGCTCCTCGCCAGTCGGGTGCGCGGCATCCCGTCGGTGTCGGCGCTGCGCTATTTCGACGCCAGCGGCGATCTGCTCTACAGCAGCGTCGCCGACGAAACTGCGATCAACATCGCCGATCGGCCCCATTTCCGTCAGCTGAGGGACGACCCGGCGATCCCCATCGTCTATTCCGACGTGCTCGTCGGCCGGGCCACGCGGCGGGCGGCGATGGTCGTCGCCAAGCCGGTTCGCGACCGCGACGGAGCCTTCGTCGGCATCGCGGTGGCGGTGGTCGACCTTACCGCGCTGCAGGAGCAGTTCCGCGCCATCGACATCGGCAACGGCGGCGCGGTGGCGCTGCGCCGGATGGACGACGGCGCGCTGGTCCTGCGCTACCCGGAGGCGGTCGGCGGCGACAGCAGTCGCGCGAGCGACTTTCCGGTCCGCCGGGCGATTCTCGCCGGCACGTCGGATGGATCCATCGAGGCTGTCTCGCCCGTCGACCAGGTGCGGCGGATCTACGGCTACCGGGTGATCGCGGGATTCCCGTTTTACGTCGTCGTCGGCGTTTCCGAGGCCGGCCACCTGTCCGGCGGCCGCAGCGCAGCCATCGTCGGGGCGCTGGCCGCCGGCCTGCTCTTGCTGCTGCTCGCCGTCGCGGAGTGGCGGCGCAACCGCGGCGAGGTCGCGGTGCGCGCCAGCGAGCAGCGCTTCCGCGACCTGATCGCACTGAACGCCGCCGCCATCCTCCAGATCGACGCCGCCAGCGGCAGGATCGTCGATGCCAATCCGGCGGCGTGCCGCTTCTACGGCTGGTCGCACCGGGAGCTCTGCGCCAAGGCCTGGCGGGAGCTCGACGCAGCGGACGGCGAGCGGGGTGCGACGGCGGCTGCGGCGGCCGCCGCGGCCGCCGCGACCGACGGCGACTGCTCGGTCGCCACGCATCGCCTGGCCAGCGGCGAGACGCGCTCGGTCGAGCTGCACTCGACGCCGGTCGTCGTCGGCGATCGTTTGGTTCGGGTTTCGATCATCTACGACGTCACGCAGCGGACACGCGCCGAAGCCCAGGTCGAACTCCTGCTGCACGAGCAGCGGGCCATACTCGACAGCCGCGTCGTCGGCATCGCCAAGCTCAGGGAGCGCCGGTTCGTCTGGATGAACGCTGCTTTCGCGCAGATGCTGGGCTACACCGACCTGGACCTGATCGGCCAGCCGACCAACGTCTTCTATCCGAGCGACGAGGCGCATGCGGCCTTCGGCGTCGCCGCCTCTCAGGTCATGCAACGCGGTGAGATCTTCCGCACCGAAGTCGAGTACCGGCGCAAGGACAGATCGCTCGGCTGGTACGACGCCAGCGGTGCCATGCTCTCTCCGGGAAGCAGCGAGACGGTCTGGGCGTTCGTCGACATCACGGCGAGAAAGCGGTTCGAGGCCGAGTCGGTCCTGTCGCAGGCGGCGATGCGCGAAGGCGAACAGCGGCTGCGCGCCATGTTTTCCGCCATGAGCGAGGGCCTGATCTTCCAGGCGGCGAGCGGCGTCATCGTCGAGGCCAATCGGGCCGCCGAAGCGATCCTCGGACTCGATCGCGAGCAGCTGCTGGGACGGGTTTCCACCGATCCGCGCTGGCGCGTCGTCCGCGAAGACGGATCGACGTTCCCGGGCGAGCTGCATCCGGCGACGGTGACGCTGCGGACGGGCCAGCCGGTGCGCGGTCAGGTCATGGGCCTCGACGTGCCGGGGCGCGGATTGCGCTGGATTTCCGTCAATTCGGCGCCGGTCGGCGGCACCGGCGACGGCGCGCCGGAAGCGGCGGTGACGACGTTTGGCGACATCACCGAGCGCAGGGCGGCGGAAGAGCTCGCGCGCCGGCAGAGCGAGCGGCTGCGGCTGCTGCACGAGGCCAGCCAGCGGCTGAACCGCACGCTCGACCTGAAGGAGATCTACCGGGTGGTCGGCGACCTGATGCACAGCGTCGCCCCCAACGACAGCCTGGTCATCTCGGCTTTCGACCCGGAGACGAAGCTGATCACCTGCCGTGCCTACCTGATGGGCGACAAGTGGCTGGACGTCACCCCGTTCCCGGCGATCCCGCTCGAGGACGAAGGCCACGGCACGCAGAGCGTCGTCATCCGCACCGGTCACCCGCTGCTGGTCAACGACTATCAGGCGCGGATGCGCACGACTCGAGCCGCGTACTACGTCGACGACCAGACCAACGCCGTCGTCGACGAAGCGCCGCAGGACCTCGACGAGGACGTCACGCGCTCGGCGCTGATCGTGCCGCTCAAGATCGGCGGCGCGGTGAACGGCGTGGTCCAGGTGCTGAGCTACCGGCCCGACGCCTACACCGAAGACCAGCTGAACCTGCTCGACGCGCTGGCGCTGCACATCGCGACCGCCGAGCAGAACGCGCTGCTCTACGCGCGCGTCCAGGCCGAACTGCGCGAGCGCGCGGCGGCCGAGGATCAGCTGCGCAAGCTCTCGCTGGCGGTGGAGCAGAGCACGGCGAGCATCGTCATCACCAACACCCGCGCCGACATCGAATACGTCAACAACGCGTTCCTGGCCGCGACCGGGTACGCGCGCCACGAGGTGATCGGCAGCAACCCGCGCTTCCTGAACTCGGGCCGGACGCCGCGCGAGAGCTACGCCTCGCTGTGGGCGGCGCTGACGGCGGGCGAGGCGTGGCGGGGCGAGTTCCGCAACCGCAGGAAGGACGGCAGCGACTACGACGAGCTGGCCATCATCACGCCGCTGCGCCAGGCCGACGGGACGATCAGCCACTACGTCGCGGTGAAGGAGGACATCTCCGAAGGCAAGCGCCTGGCCCGGGAACTGGAGCAGCACCGCCACCACCTCGAGGAACTGGTGGCCGGGCGCACCGCCGCGCTGGAAGCCGCCAACTACCGTCTCCTCGTCAACGATCAGCGCCTGTCGGCGATGCACGGCCTGAGCCAGAAGGCGCAGAGCCTCGACGAGCGCGCCATCCTGCAGCTGGGCGTCGAGACGGCGGTGCAGCTCACCGGCAGCGAGATGGGATACGTCCACCTGGTCGATCCCGACCAGGAAAACCTCACGCTCGGCATCTGGTCGCAGGGAGCGCTCGAGCGCTGCACGGCCGCTCACGCCAGCCGTCACCCGGCGTCGGCCGCCGGCGTCTGGGCCGACACCATCCGCCTGCGTCGCGCCGTCATCGCCAACGACTACCCGGCCGCATCCGGCAGCGCGGGCTGTCCCGAGGGTCACCCGAGGCTGCTGCGCCACCTCGGCGTCCCGGTGATCGAAGGCGGGCTCGTCCGCCTGCTGATCGGCGTCGGCAACAAGGCGACCGACTACGACGATTCCGACGCCCGGCAGCTGCAGCTGTTCGGCAACGACCTCTGGTCGATCGTCATGCGCCGTCGCGCCGAACTGGAGCTGGCCGCGGCCGAGGCGCGCACCCGCCTCATCGTCGACTCCAGCGCCGACGGCATCATGCAGCTGGACAACGCGGGGCGCATCGCGCTGGTCAACCCCGCGGCCTGCGCGATGCTCGGCTACGCGCCGGC
>CAIWHR010000614.1 GCA_903912485.1 uncultured beta proteobacterium
ACCTCGTCGACAACGCACTCGCGTACGGCGCGCCGCCCGTCGACGTGACGACGTCGGTCGCGAACGACCGCCTCGTGCTCGACGTCGCCGACCGCGGCGCCGGCATACCGCCCGCCGATGTCGCGCGCCTCAAGCAGCCGTTCACGCGCGCGTCGGCAGCGAGGACGTCGGCGTCGGGCGTGGCCGGCGCCGGGCTGGGGCTCGCCATCGTCGACCGTGTCGCGCGCCTGCACGGCGGAAGCTTCGACCTGCTGCCTCGCGACGGCGGCGGGACAATCGCCAGGGTGACGTTGCCGGTGGGGTGACCCGGGCTTCGCGTTTCTGCGGCTGGGGTCTCGGCAGACGTTGGTGGACGCGAAGCCCGGGCTACGCGGGTCGGGCGATCAGCAGCACGGTTGCCAGCGCCGCGATTCCCTCGCCGCGGCCGGCGAAACCCAGATGTTCGGTGGTGGTCGCCTTGACGCTGACCTGCGCCGCGCCGCAGCGAAGGTCGGCCGCGATGTTGGCGGTCATCGCGGCGACGTGCGGCGCGAGCTTCGGCGCCTGCGCGATCACCGTGGTGTCGAGATTGCAGACCTCCCAGCCGGCGCTGGCCGCCAGAGCCCCGACGTGGCGCAGCAGCGCGCGGCTGTCGACGCCCTTCCAGCGCGGGTCGGTATCCGGGAAGTGCATCCCGAGGTCGCCCAGCGCCAGCGCGCCGAGGATCGCGTCGCAGATCGCGTGCAGCAGCGCGTCGGCGTCGGAATGCCCGTCGAGGCCGCGGGCAAAGGGAATCGTCACGCCGCCCAGAACGAGCTTGCGTCCTTCGACCAGCGCGTGGACGTCGAAGCCGTTCCCGATCCGCATCGTCATGCCGCATTCTCCTGCGCCGCGAGAATCGCCGCGGCGAGCGCGAGGTCGCCCGGATAGGTTACCTTGATGTTGAGCGCGCTGCCCGTGACCAGCCACGGCCGCGAGCAGGCGCCGGTGGCGGCGAGCGCCTCGACCGCCTGCGCCTCGTCGGTCGCCGCCAGCGCGCCGGGACGTGCGAACGCCGCGCGCAGCACGCCGTAGCGGAACATCTGCGGCGTCTGCGCGCACCACAGGCCGCTGCGGTCCTCGGTGCGCAGGATGCGCGCGGGCGTCTCGCGGTCCTCGCGCTTCAGCGTGTCGGCGACGGGCACCGCAAGCAGGCCGCCGACGGCGTCGTCGGCGAGTTCAAAGACCAGCCGCCGCAGCGCGTCCACCGGCACGCAGGGCCGCGCGGCGTCGTGCACCAGCACCCAGTCGTCGTCGCCGCAGCGCGAGCCGAGCGCGGCCAGCGCGTTGGCGACGGACTCGGCGCGAGACGCCCCTCCGCAACGCAGCGCGTCGACGCCGTCGCGCGGCCCGACGACGCTGTCGTAGAACACGTCGTCGGGCGCCAGCGCCACCGCCGTCGCGTCGAGTTCGAGCGCCGCGGCGAGCCGCTCCATCGTGCGCAGCAGCAGCGGCCGGCCGCCGAGATCGGCGTACTGCTTCGGCAGCGCGCTTCCGAAACGGCTGCCGCCGCCGGCCGCCGGGATCAGCGCCACCAGCCGCGGCGGATCCGCCGCCCCCCCCCGCGCGCCGGCAGCCCTGCGGACCTCGGCCGTCACAACAGCAGCGCGATGCGTTCCTCGTCGAGCGGCCGGAATCCCAGCCGCTCGTAGAAACGCCAGGCGCCCGCGTTGTCGCGGTGGCACGCGCAGTCGATGCGCGTGATGCCGTCCGCGCGCAGGCGGGCGGCGAGCGCGGCGAGCATCGTGCTGCCCACCGCGCGGTTCTGCCAGTCGGCGGCGATGGTGACGTCGTCGAGCTTGGCGACCAGCGTGCCGCGCGACGTCGAGATGGCGAAGCAGACGACGCAGGCGCCCACCGCGGCCGGCGGTTCGCCACCCTCGGCGAACGCGAGCCAGACGAAGCCCTGTTCCGGCCACGCGAGGAAGAGGTCCAGCGCGCGGGCAAGCGCGTCGGCGCCGCCGTCGCCGTACGCGGCGCTCGAAGCGACGTAGTGGCCGTCGCCGCGAAGGAACTCCCCGAGCAGCGCCGCGGCGCAGGGCTTCGTCGCCGCGGTCATCGCGGCGCAGCGGACCGCGGGATCCGACGCGGCTGCCGCCGGCGCGGGGCGTTTGCGCGCGACCCCTTCGGCGCCCGTCATTGGGCAGTCGCGCGGTCGCCGAACATCCGCGCGTCGAGCAGCTCGATCCAGTGCCTGACCGGCAGGCTGGTGGCGCCGGCGAGATGCGTCATGCAGCCGATGTTGGCGGTGGCGATCACGTCGGGACCGCCGGCTTCGAGCGCGGCGACCTTGTTCGCCTGCAGGCGCGACGACAGCTCGGGCTGGAGGATCGAGTACGTTCCGGCCGAGCCGCAGCACAGGTGCGCGGCAGCGACCGGCGTGAGCTCGAGCCCGAGCGCGTGCAGGATCTCCTCGACCCGCCCCCGCAGCTTCAGCCCGTGCTGCAGCGTGCACGGCGGATGGAAGGCGACCTTCAGCGGGCCGAAATCCATCGCCACCTTCGGCGCGATCCGGCGCCACTCGGCGCCGATCACCTCGACCGGATCGCGCGCGAGGCCGGCGACGCGCTTCGCCTTGTCGGCGTAATCGGGATCGTCGCGCAGCAGGTGCGCGTAGTCCTTGACCATCACGCCGCAGGCGCTCGCGGTGACGACGACGGCCTCGGCGTCGCGGTCGAGATGCGGCCACCAGGCGTCGATGTTGCGCCGGGCGAGAGCGACCGCGGCGCCGGCGTCGTCGAGGTGGTAGGGCAGCGCGCCGCAGCAGCCGCCGCCCACTTTCAGCAGCGAGATGCCGATGCGGTCGAGAACGCGCGCCATCGCCGCGTCGATCGAAGGCGCGAGCGACGACTGCACGCAGCCGGCGAGCGCCAGCATCCTGCGGGTGTGGCGCGGCGGCGGCCACACGCCGGCCGGCGCCGCGGCGGGAACCTTCGCCCGCAACTCCTGCGGCAGCAGCGATTTCATCGCGCGGCCGACCGCGAGCGCGCCGCCGAACAGCGGCTTGACCAGCAGCGCGCGCCGCAGCGTCCAGCGCACCGCCTGCGCTGCGGGAGTGCGCCCCACGTGCTCGTCGACGACGCGGCGGCCGATGTCGATCAGCCGGCCATAGCGGACTCCCGACGGGCACGTCGTCTCGCAGCTGAGACAGGTGAGGCAGCGGTCGAGGTGCAGCTGCGTCCTGGCGGTGACCGGGCTGCCTTCGAGCACCTGCTTGATCAGGTAGATGCGTCCGCGCGGCCCGTCGAGCTCGTCGCCCAGCAGCTGGTAGGTCGGGCAGGTCGCGTTGCAGAACCCGCAGTGCACGCAGCTGCGCAGGATCGCGTCGGCCTCGCGGCCCTCGGGCGAGTCCTTGATGAAGTCGGCGAGCGAGGTCTGCATCGACGGTCACATCCCGACGTAGAGGCGGCCTGGATTGAGGATCCCCGCCGGGTCGAACTCGGCCTTCAGCCGGCGATGCAGCGCCGCCAGCGCCTCCGGCAGCGGGTGAAAGGCGCCGGCCGACTTGTCGGCGG
>CAIWHR010000615.1 GCA_903912485.1 uncultured beta proteobacterium
ATCGCCGCGTTGTAGGTGATGTAGTTGCTGCGGATCTCGTCCTGGCCCCGCCGCAGCAGCGCGCGGTCGAAGAGTTCGAGGAACTCCTTCGCGCCGTCGTACTCGGCGTGCTGCGCGAAGCCGTCGAAGTACTCGTCGACGCCGTCGCGCTTCTGGCGGAAGGTGACCGGGTTGCCGAAGGCGCTGACCGACATCGAGCTGTCGGGGTTCTGCTTCATGACGATCCGGTCGGCGTGGATCGTCAGCGTGCCCTGCGTGATGATCACGTTGCCGACCAGCGTTCCGACCTTGGTCAGGTAGTTGACGTCGCCCGAATCGGCGCTGTAGTTGATCGGCTTTTCGCGGTCGCCCTTTTCGGCGGCCGCCGCGGCCGCGAACAGCGCCAGGGGCAGCAGCGCCGCCGCCGCCCAGCGGCGCAGGGCGTGGCGGCGCGCAGGGCCGGCAGGACGGCGTGCGCTCGGGACGGGTCGGGAGAGTGGCATCACTTCGAGGGGGGCGAGGGCTGGAGGGTGCCGCGGACGCCGGACTTGAGCTTCAGCGTCTTGGCCTGATTGTCGAGTTCCATCCCGACAGCGTGGATTATTCCACGCGTCTCCTCGATCGTCACGGGCCGGTCGGTGTCGGCAAGGCCCTGCTTGGGCCGAACCCGCAGATACTCGGTGGTGATGGTCACGGGTCCGCCGGGACCCTCGGCCCGCTTCGCGGCCGGCGCCTTGGGTGCCGGTGCCGGCCCCGGCGGCACCGCGTCGCGCACCGCGCGCACGTTGCCCGAGAACGCGATCGTCTGCCGGTCGCCGGCGACGGTTGCCTTGTCGGCGTCGATGGAAAAGCGCGGCTTGCCCGGTTCGGTCAGCACCACGGCGGGCGCGGTGAGTTCGGTGCTGTCGTCGTCGGGGTAGTGCTGCGCACGCTTGGCCGCCAGCGACTGGCTCACCTTGCCGTCGGCGGCGAAGCTCATCGCCCGGAAGTCTTCGATGTAGAGGTCCGGATCGTGCCGCGACGAGCCGTCGCGCCGCGGCTGCTGCTGCGCGATCTGCGCGTCGAGCCAGAACGTCAGCGCGGCGAGGCTGCCCAGCAGCAGCACCGGCGACCACGCGGTCAACCGGTCGAGAAACTGGCGGCCCTGGCTCACCGATCCAATTCCGCGCCGTAGGCCGCGAGCAGCGGCGCGAGCGCGTCCTGCGCGGCGAGGATCAGCTCGCAGGCCTCGCGCACGGCGCCTTGTCCGCCGTCGCAGCGCGTGACGTAGTGCGCGCGCCGGCGCACCGCCGACGGCGCCTGCGGCACCGCGATCGCCAGTCCGCAGCGGTTGAACAGCGGGACGTCGGGCAGGTCGTCGCCGACGTGCGCGCAGGCGGCCGCGGGAAGCCCCAGCTCCTCGCGCAGCCGATCCCAGGGCGTGACCTTGTCCTCGGCGCCCTGGACGACGTGGTGGACGCCGAGCTGCCGCGCGCGGTGCATGACGCCGGGCGCCTTGCTGCCGGTGATCCAGGCGACGTGGATGCCGGCGTGCTGCAGCATCCTGATGCCCACGCCGTCGTGCGCCGCATACGCCTTGAACTCGTGGCCGTGGTCGTCGACGTAGATGCGGCCGTCGGTCAGCACGCCGTCGACGTCGCAGGTGACGAGGCGGATGCCGCGCATGCGCAGCGTCAGGTCGGCAGCCGGAACGGCGGTCATCAGACGATCCGCGCGCGAAAGAGGTCGTGCAGGTGCAGTGCGCCGACCAGCGCGCCGCGCTCGTCGGTGACCAGGAGCTGCGTCACCTTGGGCGGCGTCTCCATCAGTTCGACGCAGTCGATCGCCAGCCGGTCGGGGCCGATCGCGCGGGGGTTTCGCGTCATCACCGCGGCGACCTTGACGTTGCCCATGTCGCGGATGCGGTCGAGGCAGCGGCGCAGGTCGCCGTCGGTGAAGATGCCTTCGACGCGGCCCGTGGCGTCGACGACTGCGGTCATGCCCATGCCCTTGCCGCTCATCTCGACGATCGCCGCACCGAGGCTCGCCTCGCTGTCGACGATCGGCAGTTCCCGGCCGCTCCGCATCACGTCGCGGACGTGCGTCAACAGGCGGCGGCCGAGCGCGCCGCCCGGGTGCGAGCGCGCAAAATCCTCGATCGAGAATCCGCGCGCGTCGAGCAGCGCCAGCGCCAGCGCGTCGCCCAGCGCCAGCGCGGCGGTGGTGCTGGCGGTCGGCGCGAGGCCGAGCGGGCCGGCTTCGACGTCGACCGCCGCGTCGAGATGGACGTCGGCCGCCTGCGCCAGCGACGAGCGCTCGTTGCCGGTGAGCGCGATGAGTTTCGCGCCCTGGCGCTTCAGGTGCGGCGTGAGCAGCACGAGTTCGTCGGTCTCGCCGGAGTTCGACAGCAGGATGACGACGTCTCCCGGCGCGATCATGCCCAGGTCGCCGTGGCTCGCCTCGGCGGCGTGCACGAAGAACGCGGGGGTGCCGGTGGACGCGAGAGTTGCCGCCAGCTTGCGGGCGATGTGCCCGGACTTGCCTATTCCCGAGACGACGACGCGGCCCTCGCAGCGGAGCATCAGCGCGATCGCCGCGACGAAGGGCGCGCCCAGGCGGCCCG
>CAIWHR010000616.1 GCA_903912485.1 uncultured beta proteobacterium
CGCTGACGTCCGCCGCCGGCACGCGGCGTCAATCGGGAATCCGGAACCCCTTCTCGCGAAACAGCCGCAGGCCGGCGTCGGCCACGTTGGCGTCGTAGGCCGTGCCGCGGCCGCGCTCGATTTCCTCCAGCGCGCTGTCGATGCCGAGAGCGCTCCGGTAGGGCCGACTGGACGCCATCGCCTCGATCACGTCGGCGACCGCGAGAATGCGCGCCTCCAGCAGGATCGCGTCGCCCTGCAGCCCGCGCGGATAGCCGCTGCCGTCGACGCGCTCGTGGTGCTGGCGGGCGACCTCGGCCACCGGCCAGGGGAACTCGACGCCGGCGAGCACGCGATAGCCCTGCTCGGAGTGCTCCTTGACCAGGCGCAGCTCGGCCGGCGACAGCGGGCCGGGCTTGGCCAGGATGTCGACCGGTATCGTGATCTTCCCGATGTCGTGCACTGCGCCCGCCACGTGCAGCCCTCGCTGCACGTTCTCGTCGAGCCCCATCTCGGCGGCGATCGCGGCGGCGATTTCGCTGACGCGCCGCTCGTGGCCGGGAGTGGACAGGTCGCGCATGTCCACGATGCGCGACACGACCTCGACCGTGCCGCGCATCGCGTTCTCGAGGCGGACCACGTATTCCTTCACCTGCTGCGCCGCGCGCAACGGCTCGGTGACGTCCTGCAGCACGCCGATCAGCGCCTGGTTGCCGTCGACGACGGCCAGCGTGCCCATCGCCGAGATCATGACGGTGTCGCCGCCTTTCCGGAGGCCCTTGAATTCGACGCGCCAGGAGGCGGTCTCCCGCCGCATCACGCGCCCGATCTCGCGCAGCACCGTGTGCCGGTCCTCGTCGGAGCACAGAGCCCGCATCGACATACCCGAGAGCTCGCCGCGGGCGTAGCCGAAGATCGCCTCGCCGCGCGGGTTGGCATAGGCGATCGTCTGCCCGTTGCTCATGAATACGCCCACCATCGACTGCTCGACCAGCGCCTGGAATTTCGCCTCGGCGCTGTTGCGCTCGACCTCGGCGCGCCTGCGCTCGGTGATGTCGCGCACGAAGCCCTGGCGGTAGAGCTTGCCCTCGATGTCGACCGCCCTTCCGCTCACCTCGACCGGGAACGTGCTGCCGTCCTTGCGCCGATGGATGGTTTCGAACAGCACGCCCCCGGGCCGCGCCGACAGCGCCCAGTTGACGTCGACGCCGGTCAAGGCTTCCGCCGCCCGCAGGTCGCGGATGTTCATCTCGCGGATCTCGTCGACGCCGTAGCCGTAGGCCAGCACCGCGGCTTCATTGGCTTCGACGATCCGCCCCGATGCATCCATCAGCAGGATGATGTCGCGCGCGTTGTCGATGAGGGTCCGATAGTGATCGGCCAGCGCCCTGCGGTCCTCGCGGTGCCGCTCCAGGCTGTCCAGCATGCGGTTGAACTGCCGGGCGACGGTGTTGAGCTCGGCGGTGCCGGAGACCTCGGCACGGGCGACGGTGTCGCCGTCGGCGAGCTTGTTGGAAAGCCCGGCGAGTTCCGCGAGCGGAATTCCCAGCTTTCGCGACAGCCTGAGTCCCAGCACCCCGCCGACCGCCAGCACGGCCAGGATCAGCGCCAACGCGACGGCGACCTGCTTCCGGGGCTTGGCCAGCACCGTGTCCGCCCTGACGCCGGCAAGCGCGATCCAGTCGGCGCCCGGAACGGGGGCCGCACTCCAGAACCGATCGAACCCCTCCTGCCCCTTCGATGTGAACGTTGCCTCCCCGGCGCGACTCACCGCAGCAAAGACCGCGCTGCTGCCGATGTCCCTGCCCACCCACTTTTCCCCGTCCTGCGCACGCATCACCACCGTGCCGCTTCGGGTGATCACGGCCAGCGTCGAGTCGGCGGGCAGCAGCCCCGGCGCCTGCGCTTCGCCCCATCCGACGAGGTCGATGGACGCCGAGGCCGCGCCCGCGACCCGGCCGTCCGGGCCTCTGATGGGAACCGCGGCGGTGGACACCCAGCGGCCGCGAATGAGGCTCCTGCGAACGCTCCCCAGAGCGAAGTTCTGCCCTCCCATCACGGCCCGGAACCAGTCGCGATCGGCGACGTTGATCTCGGCGACCGCGCGCGCCATGACCGCGCCGCAGATGATCCTGCCTTCGCGGTCGATCACGTTGACGTTGACGTAGCGGGACTGCATCACGACCATGTCCTTCAGTCCCGGATCGCAGTGCGAGGAGTCGAGACGTGCGACGTCCTGGCGCGCGGCGACCTGGATGAGCCCGTGCTCGGTCTCCTTCAGGAATTCCGCCGTTTCGTTGGCCAGCCGCAGCGACTGACGCCGCGTGAAGTCCTCCGCCTCGTTTCGGGATTCGCGATAGCCCGCGTAAACGAACGCGGCCGTCAGCGCCAGCAACGGCAGCAGCGGCACCAGGATCAGGCGGCGCAGCTCCTGCGCCGTCGACGTGGGCATCCCGGGGGCGGCGTCGCCGCGCGGGTGCGTGCGATCCAGCGTGGGCGGAGTCGGCATCGAAAGCGTGCGGCCTCCGAAGTGGATCGGGCGGCGCTGCGTAACGTTATGGAATGAAAGCGAATTCTACGCCGGCATCCCGCGGGAAGCGCGCGCGACGGGCGCCGAACCGCACCGCGACTCAACGCGCCAGGTACTTGGCGACCTTCCTGATCAGCGTTTCCCGGTCGAGCGGCTTGACGATGAAGTCGACGGCACCGGCGGCGCGGCTGTCGACGAGCACCTGCTTGCCGCTGTGCCCGGTGACCATGATGACCGGGATCTCGCGATACCGCTGCGTCGAATTGAGGAGGCGGGTGATCGAAATCCCGTCGGTTCCGGGCAGCTGAATGTCCATCAGGATCAGGTCGGGGCGACAGCGCCGCAGCACGGCAAAGGCTTCGGCACCGGACGCGGCCTGCAGGATTTCGTAGTGCTCGCCGGACAGGATCCTGTCGATGATCCTGCGCTGGAACTCGTCGTCGTCGACGATCAGCACGACCGGCAGCACGTCCTTGGCCGCGTCGGCGATCTCCCGGGCGGCCTCGATCTGGGGCGCGACTTCCTTCATCAGCGCGCCCATCCATTGCTGGATCGGCTGCGCCGCCTCGGTGACGCCGCGCAGGATCGGCTGGACGTCTTCGGCGTTGACGCGACCGATCTCCCGACGCACCTTGTCCGGGTTGTGCACGCCCGGGGCATCGTCGAACGCGCCGCCGAGGATTCGCGCCGAGAAGCGGTCCAGCGCGTCGCCGACGCCGGCCTGCGCCTCCTGCATCGACCGCCGCGCGTTCTCGGCGTGAGCTCCGCCCGCCGCGATCTGGGCTTCGAGCACGGGTCCCAGTTCGCCGACCCTGCGCGCCTGCGCCGACACGCGGTGCAGCTGCGCGCCGAGTTGGGAGTCGACCAGCGCGCGCATCGCCAGGTGCACCGACATCGGCAGGCGGGCTTCGTGCGCCAGCGGCCAGAAGAGCACGTAGTCGTCGAAGTAGTTCTTCTTGCACAGCGCGTAGGCGTCGCGCACTTCCTCGGCCGCGCACAGCACGATCGTCCGGTGGGGCAGCGTGTGGATCAGCGTGCTGCGCCGGTACAGCCCGAGGTAGTAGCGCTCGGCCTCCTGCACCGATCTGAAGGCCAGGATCAGCACCAGCGGCTGCCCGGGGTCGAGATCGCGTTCAAAGTCTTCCGGGTCGGCGGACAGCCGCGCGGCTCCGTACTCGTCGGCCAGCAGCCTGCGCACCAGATCGGCGTCCGGGGCGACGTCGGTGGCGATCACCAAACACGGACGCGAACTCACGACAGGAGCTCCGAAAGTCGTGCGCCGGCTGCGGCGAGCGCGGATCCGAACTCCGACTGCCGCACCGTCACGACCGCGCCGTCGCGCCCTTCGCCGGCCTGCTCGAGGCCGGCGCAGGCCTCGCCCAGTGCCAGCGCACCGACGGTCCGCGCCGAAGATTTCAGACGGTGCGCGATCGCGGTCACGGCCGACCAATCCGCCGCAGCAGCAGCCGCGCGAATTTCGCCCTCCGCCTTTTGCGCCAGGACCAGGAAGTGGCGCTGGAACTCGGCCTGGAGCACCGGGTCGTCGCCGATCACCCGGGCGAGCACCGACGGATCCAGCACCGCGAAGGCGCTGCCGGCCCCGGCGTCCGGGGCTGCGCTGACGGGCACGTCGTCGCTCTGCGGTGCCGCACCCAGCCAGCGCGCGAGCGCTGCATCGAGCTGCCCCAGCAGCACCGGCTTGGTCAGGCAGTCGTCGATGCCGGCCGCCCGGCACTGCGCGATCTCTTCCTTCATGGCGTTGGCGGTGAGCGCGATGATCGGGCGCCGCGACCCCGCAGTCTCGTCGCGACGGATGGCTGCCGCGAGCTCGTATCCGTCCATGCGCGGCATGTGCAGGTCGGTGATCAGCAGCCCGAAATCCCCGGCGCGCCAGCGCTCCAGCGCGGCGACGCCGTCGCCGACCAC
>CAIWHR010000617.1 GCA_903912485.1 uncultured beta proteobacterium
CCGCGGCGGCGGGGCCGGACCGCGGGCGGGGTCGGACGGGTGTTTCCTGGGGTCAAGGCTGTCGGCTGGCCAATGCGCGATCCGGGAGAGCATAGCTCAACACGCACCGGAAATGCCGGGGCG
This sequence comes from uncultured beta proteobacterium, assembly GCA_903912485.1. GTDB lineage: Bacteria > Pseudomonadota > Gammaproteobacteria > Burkholderiales > Casimicrobiaceae > CAIWHR01. Next base: position 124 of record CAIWHR010000617.1, read on the forward strand.
GCGGGGGGGCAGTTGCGGGAAGCCTCAGGGCTGGTCGAAGAAGCGATGGATGTCGATGCCGTCGGCGCCCGGCTCGAAGCCTTCCCGCGTCATGCGCGCTTCGACCTCGATCATGATCCGGCGCGTCTCGACGACTCCCACTTCCTCGACGCAGCGCCGTTCGACATCGTAGCGCAGGACCATCAGGCCCCGCAGTTCCTCGTACCGGCCGGAGAGGCGGCGGTCCTGCCCCGGTCTGGCGGCGCTGCGGCGCTCGGGCGCGGTGCGGCGCTCGGTCGTCACCACCACGACCTCGCGCGTCATGACGCGGATCACCTCCGCGTCGTTGTGCAGCGAAACACCGAGCCCGATGGCCAGGCGCGCAATGCGGACGTTCAGTGCCTCGAGGGAGGACCCCATGTCGTGCAGGTGCTGGGTCTGGGGCTGGTTCACCGGGGATCGATCGGTCTGGACGGCGCGCCGTCATGCCCTGGTCGTGGGCGGCCGCCACCGGGAGGGATCCCGGTGCAGCGGACTTTGGCGGATAATGGAACTGTCTTATCGGCAGCGGCGCGGTTTTCCTGAGGCTCGGTCCGCGGCGGGACGGCGGCAGGCCCAGTGCGCGGCAGCGGGATCGCGCCGGCGACGGACGCGGCGGACCTGTTCCGCCGCGCCGGTGCGCCGATAACCGACTTGGGCCGCGGTCTTTGCAGGGGCCCGATCGGGCGTCTCGGCGCTGCAGGCGGGGCCGGCAGCGCGCTGAGCGCCCCTCTTGCGGAGATGCCATGAGAAAGTCGAACTGGACCCTGATCGCCTCCGTCGCACTGGCCGCATCGATCCTGGCCGGATGCCGCGATGGCGGGAGCGACGGCTATGCGGCCGCCGGCGCGAGCCGCGTCGGCGACGGCGTCCCCAGCACCTCCCGCGAACGCGCGTCGCTCGAATTCGGCAGCCCCGACGGCTGCAGCGCGGGCACCACGCTGGTGCTCGTTCCCGAGGCCGGCGCGGTGATCCAGTCGGTGTGCGGCGTCGACGCCCAGGATGCGGCGGGAAATCCCATCCTCACCTACAAGGGCATTCCCTACGCCGACACGACGGCCGGCGACAACCGCTGGGTCGATCCCAAGCCCCCCCGCGAGGCCGCCGTCCGTGCCGTCGAGTACGGGCCGCAGTGCGCGCAGGGCAAGCCCGACAACCTCGATCCCACGCAGACCTCGGAGGACTGCCTCTACCTCAACGTCTGGACGCCGAAGGTCGCCGCGGGCGGCAAGGTCAGTCTGCCGGTGATGGTCTTCATTCACGGCGGCGCGTTCGTCGTCGGTTCCGGCGGCTCGGCCGAGGCCGACGCACCCGGCAAACTCAACCTCTACGACGGCAGGCAGTTCCTGGCGACCGCGCACGCGCTGGGCCAGGACGCGGTGTTCGTGACCATGAACTACCGGCTGGGAGCGCTGGGCTTCCTCGCCGGCAACAGCATCGGCCTCGACGGAAATTTCGGGATCAAGGACCAGACCAGGGCGCTGGAGTGGGTCCAGCGCAACATCGCGCTGTTCGGCGGCGATCCCGGACGCGTGATGATCTTCGGCGAGAGCGCCGGGGCCCAGTCGACCGCGCTGCACCTCACCATCCAGGCCAACGCGCACCAGACGCTGTTCCGCAAGGCGGCGCTGGAGAGCAACTACGGCATGTCGTACATGTCGGTCGAAGACGCGCAGAAGAAGGCCGACGCGTTCGCCAGGGCGACCAGCTGCTACGGCGCGCTCGACGTGCTGAAGTGCCTGCGCGGCCTGCCGCTGACCACCATCCTCGCCCATCAGACCAAGGGCGCCTACAGCATCGAGAACCTGAAGTGCGCCGGGATGCAGGCCTTTCTGCCATGGAATCCGGTCATCGACCACAGCTTCATCGTCCAGAACCCGATCGAGGGAACGATCACCAAGCCCGTCGTCGTCGGCTCGAACCTGAGCGAGAGCATCCCGTTCTTCGCCTCGATGAAGCCCGACGAGGCCGCGGCCGCCTATCCGATCCTGATCGACTTCCTGTTCGGGACCGACGCCGCGGTCAAGATCCTGGCCAAGTACGAGCTCGCGTACCCGAAGGAGCAGCCGCAGCAGGTCCTCGAACAGGTCGTGACCGACTACATGTGGACGTGCTTCAACCGCAAGTTCGCGCAGACGGCGCGCAAGACGGTGCTGGACAACCCGGTGTACCGCTACCACGACGTGCACCACGGGTCGTTTTCGGTCTGGGGCAGCACCGGGGCCGTGGGCGCCGCCTGCTCGACCAGTCCCAACGTCTGCCACGCCGACGAGCTGCCGTTCGTGTTTGGCAACGCCACCAACGCCAGCTTCGCGGCGCAGACCTTCACCGCGGACGAGGCCAGCATGTCGTCGGCGTTGCGGCAGTACTGGGTCCAGTTCGCCGCCGGATCCGGCCCCAACGGCGCCGCGCCGATCACCGCGTGGCCGCTCGATTCCAGCGGCAAGTACCTGCAGTTCCAGGCCCCGGCCTCCGCGCTGACGGCGCAACCGGGCAGCAATCTCTCCGATCCGGCGTTCTGCGACTTCTGGGACGGCATCGGCTACACCGCGACCCAGAAGACATTCAGCTGCGTGCTCGAATGAGACGCCGCCCGCGACGCCCGTCGACTCATCCACTCCATACCCAGGGAAATCCCATGCCCGGAATCCTGCACCTGACGAAGCTGTCGGTCGCACTCGCCGGCCTGCTGGCCGCGCTGCACAACCCCGTCCTCGCCTGCACGGCGGTCGACATCGTCGCCGCGGACAAGTCGGTGATCGCCGGCCGCACGATGGAGTGGGCGTTCGACATGCAGTGGACGCTCGTCAGCATCCCGAAGGGGACGCCGCTGACGCTCGGCGCCCCGCCCGGCGTCAGGCTTCCCGCGGCGACGGTCGCGGCCAGGTACGCGGTGGTCGGCTTCAGCCCCGGCACCGTCCCCGGCAATGCGCTGCTCGAAGGACAGAACTCGGCGGGCCTCGGCATGAGCGCCAACTTCCTGCCGGGCTTCACGCAGTACCAGACGGTGACGCCGCAGGACAGGAGCTACGTGTCGATCCTGACCTTCGCCAACTGGGCGCTCGGCAACCACGCGTCGGTCGCCGAACTGCGTGCGGCGCTGCCGGCGATCAAGGTCTGGACCGACCCGTCGCTGCCGACCGGACCGACGCCGCCGAGCCTGCACTGGGTGTTCATCGACCGCAGCGGCGCCGGGATGGTCGTCGAATACGTGGGCGGCGAACTGCGGATGCACGACAACGCGGCGCACGTCCTCACCAACGCGCCGACCTACGACTGGCACCTGCTCAACCTGCGCAACTACCTCAACCTGTCGACGGTGGGCGCGCAGAACGTCCAGATCGGCTCGGCCAACGTGACGGCGCTCGGGCAGGGGGGAGGCATCCTCGGGATCCCCGGCGACTACACGCCGCCGGCGCGCTTCGTCCGCGCGTCGTTCCTGCGGCACAACGTCGTGCCGCCGGCCAACGCCGAGCAGGCGATCCAGACCATCGGGCACGTGCTCAATACCGTCGACATTCCGATCGGCATCGCCCAGAGCCGCGACGGCGGCCAGCTCGTCTCCGACTACACGCAGTGGGTGGCGATCAAGGACCTCACCCACAACCGGCTGCTGATCGCCGACTACGACCATAGGCTCACCTTCGTCACGCTGGACCTGAACCCGCTGTTCGCGCAGGACAAGCCGGCGTCGGTCAAGGTGTCCGATCTGCCCTATCCCAAGGCGATCGACGCGACCAGAAGCCTGGTCAGATAGACCGGCCATTCGCGCCGCGTGCCGCGTGCCGCGGCGCGCGGCCGGCACGGCTGCTGCTACGCCTTCGGCTTGCGACCGGGCGCCACGGGCGGGATGTAGCCCGACACCCGGCACTGCCACGCCTCGACCCTCTTGCCGTTCTCGAAGCGGGTCAGGTTGCACATGATGACCGCCCTCGAGGCGGCGAGGCCGACGAGGCGCTGGCGCACGGTGGCGAGCGGCATGCCGATCTCGGTGGCGATCTCCGAGTCGAGGCGCTGACCGTGTTTCTTCAGGCACTGCAGGATTTCGATCACGGCTGATGTCGCCTGAAAACCAAGTATTGTAGCAGCGTCCAGGCGGGTTCGGCAAGCTGAACGCTCGGCGGGCGGGATCGACCGACGCGACAGCCGGCGCGCGAAGCGGTCGCGACGGGCCGGGACTAGCGAATGAACTTTCCGTCGCGTCCGATCATCGACAGGTCGACGAACTGCGACCCGTTGTGGTTTCCCGGCGAGAAACGCACGGCGAAGCCGCCGAGTTCGTAGTTCGACATCGATTCCATCGCGGTGATGAATTTCGCCCGCGTCAGGTCCTTGCCGCCGCGGCGCAGGCCCTCGACCAGCACCCTGGCGGCGATGAAGCCCTCGAGGCTCGAGAAGTTGGCTTCGACGTTGCCGGCCTGCTTGACGAGGTCGAGGTACTCCTTGACCACCGGGCTCAGCGTGCTCCACGGGAACGGCACGACCTGCGAGATCATCACGCCGTGCCCGTCCTTGCCCAGCGCCGCGGCCAGCGCCGTGCTGCCGACGAAGGAGACGGTGAAGAATTGCGAGCCGCTGCCGGCGGCCTTCATCTGCCGGACGAATTCGGCGACCGAGGTGTACGCCGAGATCATCACCGTGGCCTCCGGCTGCGCCGCAGCGATCGCCTTCACCGCGTCGGCGACGTTGGTCGTGTTGCGTTCGACGGTGCCGAGGGCAACGGTCTGCATGTTGCGCCGCGCGAGGGCGCGATTGACGCCCTCGAGGCCTGCCTGACCGTAGGCGTCGTTCTGGTAGAAGACCGCCAGGCGCCTGACGCCGGTGCGCACCAGGTGGTCGACGATCTGCTCGGTCTCGTCGAAATAGCTGGCGCGGACGTTGAAGACGTAGCGGTTGAACGGCGTGCGCAACAGCTCGGCGCCGGTGAAAGGCGCGACGAACGGGACGTGCGCAGCGGTGAAGATCGGCAGCGACGCCTGGCTCGTCGGCGTGCCGACGTACGCGAACAGCAGGAAGACGCCGTCTTCCTCGATCAGCTTCCGGGTGTTCTCGGCGGCGAGCGCCGACTCGTACTGGTCGTCGCGCGACTTGAGTTCGATGCGCCGGCCGTTGATGCCGCCTTTGCCGTTGACCTGGTCGAACCAGAGATTCGCGCCGGCACGCATCTGGATGCCGAGTTGCGCGGCAGGGCCGGTGAACGCGGCCGACTGTCCGATGAGGATCGACGTCGGCGTGACGCCACTCTGTGCGAACGCCCCGGCGCTCAGGGCGAACATTGCCATCGCGGCAGCGACGATGCGGGCCTTCTTCATGCAGTTCCCCCCCGTTTGGGCCGGGCGGGATCCCGTCCCGGCTCGCGTTCATGGGCAGGGTAAGTCGAACCGGCGGCACAAGCAATCCTTGCTTGCTCATCAAGCTGTCCAGCGCCCGGTGCCGCGCGATCGACCCGCCCGGAGCGTGCCGGATCGATGGCCGGGGCGAGGCGCCGTGCGGCGCGAGAGTTTGTTCCCGGCCGGCTCGCAGTCGGGGGTCGTTGCGTAAGTAAATTAGCAAAAACCCTCGCGCAATGTAAGGTAATTCCTTATAATGGCGCCGCAGGATCACTTTCCCGACCGACAACAGGCCGAAGCTCCCCCATGAAGTCCACAAGGAACCGCCTCGCGTTCGACGCATCGGTCGGTGCGCGTGGCGGCTCGCCGTGCCGGCGCAGCGGGAACGTCGAATGTCGCTGCGCTGGAAGCTGATCCTCGGCACCGTTCTGGCGGAGGTCGTCACGCTCGCGGCGCTGGTCGCCAACAGCGTCCGGCTGATCGGGACCGGCCTGTCGGAACCGGCCGAACTGCGGGCCGAGCTCGTCGGGCAGAGCCTCGCGATCGCCGTCGCCGGGGTCGGCCTGTCGGCGATTCTGCTGGCGCTTTTGGGCGCCTGGCTGGCGCGCCATCTGAAAGGCCTGGAGGAAGCCAGCATCGCCGTCGCGCGCGGCGACTACGGGCTCGCGCTGCGCGTCGGGAGCAGCGACGAGATCGGGCGCCTCGCCGCTGCCTTCAACGCGATGACGACCGGGATCAGGCATACGCTGAAGGAGTCTGCCGCCCGCCAGGCCCGCTTTCGCAGCCTCACCGAGATGTCCTCGGACTACTACTGGGAGAGCGACGCCGAGCACCGGCTGACGCTGCGCACCGTGACCAAAGGCGACCCCGCGGAATCGATGGAATTGCAGACCATTGCGATCGGCCGGCGGCGTTGGGACATCCCGCACCTTGCGCCCGACGAAGCGGAATGGCGGAAGCATCGCGCAACGCTCGAAGCACGCCTGCCGTTCCGCGATTTCGAGATCTCGCGGCGCCGCGCCGACGGCGTCATGCACCACGTCGCCGTCAGCGGCGAAGCGGTGTTCGACGACGCCGGCCGCTTCACCGGCTACCGCGGCATCGGCACCGACATCACCGAACGCAAGCGGGCAGAGTCGGCGCTGCGCGAAAGCGAGGAGCGGCATCGGGCCATCCTCCAGACCGCGATGGACGGATTCTGGCTGGCCGACGCGCAGGGGCGCCTTCTGGAGGTCAACGAGACCTACTGCCGGATGAGCGGCTACAGCGCGCGCGAGCTGCTGGCGATGAACCTTTCCGACCTGGAGGCCGACGAGACGACCGGGGGCGCCATCGCGCACATCCTGCGGGTCATCGCGCACGGCGAGGATCGCTTCGAGTCGCGGCACCGCCGCAAGAACGGGAGCACGTTCGACGTCGAGGTCAGCGTCCGGTACCAGCCGGCCGACGGCGGGCGCCTTGCGGGCTTTCTGAAGGACATCACCGGGCACAAGGAAGCGGAAGGAATCGCGCGGGCGGCGCGCGAGCAGATCCAGGCGATGACCGACGCCGCTCCCGGCGTCGTCTACCAGCTGGTGCGAACCGCCGCCGGCGAATGGCGGTTCAGCTACGTCAGCAGCGGCATCGGCGACCTCTTCGGCGTCTCGGCCGACGAGGCAATGCGCGATCGCCGCATGCTGACCTCGCGCATCCTGGCCGAGGACGGCGCTGCGCTTCGCGAGTCGCTGGAACGGTCCGCCCTCACGCTCGGCGCCTGGGCGCACGAGTGCAGGATCGTCATGCCCGACGGCGGCGTCAAGTGGGTGCGGGGCTGGGCGCGGCCCCGGCGCGAAGGCGATGGAGCCACGCTGTGGAGCGGCATCCTGATCGACGTCTCCCAGCGCAAAGAGGCCGAGATCGAGCGCGAGACGCTCCAGGCGCGGGCGCGCGAGGCGCAGAAGATGGAGGCGCTGGGGACGCTGGCCGGCGGCGTCGCGCACGACTTCAACAATGCGCTGGCGACGATCCTCGGGAACATCGAACTGGCGCGCAACGACGTGGGCGCCGGTCACGCGGCTCTGGTCAGCCTGGACGAGATCGCCAAGGCGAGCCGCCGGGCCAAGGACCTGGTGCAGCAAATCCTTGCCTTCGGCCGGCGCCAGAAGCTGGAGCGCAAGGCGACGTCGCTCGCGCTGGTGGTGGTCGAGTCGGCGCGCCTCATACGCGCCACGCTTCCTGCGCGGGTGAGCCTGAGGGTGGACTGCGACGCCAAGTCCCCGGCGGTGCTGGCGGACGCGGCGCAGGTCACGCAGATTCTGCTCAACCTGTGCAGCAACGCATTGCACGCGGCACAGGACCAGGATCGACCGGGTGTGGTCGAGATCCGCCTCGCGACGCACACGCAGCGCGAACAGCGCGGCGATCTCGGCGTGGGCCGTTACGCCTGCCTCACGGTGACCGACAACGGCGCGGGCATGGACGACGCAACCTGCGCGCGCATCTTCGAGCCGTTCTACACCACCAAGCCCGCCGGCAAGGGCACGGGGCTCGGCCTGTCGGTGGTGCACGGCATCGTGCGCTCGCACGAAGCCTGCCTCGAGGTGAAGAGCGCACCGGCCGAGGGCAGCGAGTTCCGCGTCTATTTTCCCGCGGTCGAGACGCCGGCAGAAGCCGCGGCGGAAACGGCCCGTGACGAGCCACCGGTTCGGGGCCGGGGGAAGCACGTGCTCTACGTCGACGACGACGAGGCGATCGTCTTCCTGATGAAGCGCCTGCTCGAGCGTCAGGGCTTCCGCGTCAGCGGCTACACCGATCCGCGCGAGGCGCTGACGGCGGCGCGGGCCGGTCCCGGTGGCTTCGACCTGGTGGTGACCGACTACAACATGCCTGGCCTGTCGGGGCTGGAGCTGGCGGAGGCGCTGCGCGACCTTCGTCCCGACCTGCCCGTGGTGCTGGCGTCGGGCTACATCACCGACGACCTGCGCGCGAGGGCACCGGCGGCCGGCATACGCGAACTCATCTACAAGCCCAATACCGTCGACGATCTCTGCGCCGCGGTGGCGCGCGTCGCCCACGCGGGCGCGCCTATTTGATCCCCAGCCGCTCCATCCGGTAGCGCATCGCGCGAAAGGTGATCCCGAGCAGCTTGGCGGCGGCGGTGCGGTTGAAGCGGGTCTTCTCCAGCGCCTCGTTGATCGCGTGCCGCTCGACCCGGTCGAGATAGTCCTGCAGCGGCCACTTGTCCCCCGCGGGCAGGGAGAGATCGGCCTCGTCCGGCACCGGCGTGAGGTGCAGATCCTCGACCGTGATCCGCAGCGGGTCGGCGGCGAGCGAGAGCCCGCGCTCGAGGATGTTCTCGAGTTCGCGGACGTTGCCCGGGAACGGGTAGCGCTCGAGCGCCGCCAGCGCCTCGGCATCGAGCTTGGCCGGCGTGCCGCGCGAGAACTTGGCGAGGATGCCGTTGACGAAGAGCGGGATGTCCTCGCGCATCTCCCGCAGCGACGGCATCGACAGCTCGATCACGTGCAGGCGATAGTAGAGGTCCTGCCTGAAATCGCCGGACTCGACCAGCGCCTCGAGCCTCTTGTGCGTCGCGCTGATGATGCGCACGTCGATCGCTTCCTCCAGCGGCGAACCGACCTTGCGGACCCGCTTTTCCTGGATCACGCGCAGCAGCTTCACCTGCATCGCGAGCGGCAGGTCGGCGACCTCGTCGAGAAAGAGCGTGCCGCCGTTGGCCGCCTGGAAGAATCCGTCGCGGTCGTCGTCGGCGCCGGTGAACGCCCCCTTCTTGTAGCCGAAAAACTCGCTTTCCATCAGGTTTTCGGGAATCGCGCCGCAATTCACCGCGACAAACGGCTGCTCGGCGCGCAGGCTGCCCGAGTGGATCGCCCGCGCGGCGAGTTCCTTGCCGGTGCCCGATTCGCCGGTGATGAAGACCGGCGCCTGGGTCCGGGCGAGGCGCTCGATCAGCGCGCGGGCCTGCAGCATCGCCGGCGATTCGCCCAGCAGCCGGTAGCTCGACGCGGGCTGCGGCATCTCGGGGACCTTGAGCGCCTGCTTGACCAGCGCCCGCAGCTGTTCCAGCGCGACCGGCTTGGACAGGTAGTCGAAGGCGCCCGCCTTCAGCGCGGCGACCGCGTTGGCTGCGCTGCCGTAGGCGGTGATCACGGCGACGGGAATGTCGAGCCCCCTGCCGTTGATGTGCTCGATCACGCGCAGGCCATCACCGTCGGGCAGCCGCATGTCGGTCAGGCAGAGGTCGAACGGCTCCTTGTCGAGCAGCCGGATCGCCGTCGTCACCGAGTCCGCGCGGACCGCGTCGAGACCCATCCGCGACAGCGTGAGTTCGAGCAGTTCGAGCAGGTCGGGTTCGTCGTCGACGACCAGCACTCTCGGTTGCCTGCGTGTCTTGCGGTGCATGGCTTTTTCTCTTGTAAGAGCGGCAATCGGTCGTCGCGTTCGGGAACGGCGGCGCGGTCAAGCTCCTGCCGCCAGATCGGTGACCTGCGCCGTGCGTACGGCCGCGCGCCGCAACGTGATGCGGAAATGCGCGCCGGGGCTCCTGGGCAGCAGGTCGAGGGCGGCGCCGTTGGCGTCGGCAAGTTCGCGGGCGACGTACAGCCCGAGCCCGGTGCCGCCGGGGCGCGTCGTGAAGAACGGCTCGAAAACCTGGCCGTGCAGGTCGCCCGGGATGCCCGGACCGTCGTCGCCGAGTTCCACGATCACCGCGTCGCCCATGTAGCCGGCGCGCGCCGTGATGGTGATGCTGTGCTCGACCTTGGTGCAGTGCTGCCAGGCGTTGCGCACGAGATTCCAGACGATCTGGTTCAGCTGCCCGCGGTCGAACAGGATCGAGAGGTCCGCGGGGATCTCGATCGCGATGGTGCCGGGCGGGATGCGCTCGGCGTGCGAGATCTCGTCGATCAGCGAGCGGACGGCGTCGGCGAGCGCGATGGCCTCGGGATCCTGGCGGTCGCGGCGCGTCAGCTGCAGCACCTCGCCGACGATGCGGTCGATGCGCTTGGCGTTGTTGCGGATCATCACCAGCAGGCGCTGGCCCTCGGGCGCCACCGTCGGGTCTTCCTCCAGCAGCTGCGCCGCGTGCGTGATCGCCGACAGCGGGTTGCGGACCTCGTGGGCGATCGACGCGGTCAGGCGGCCCATCGCCGCGAGCTTCATCTGCTGCGCCTCGTTCTGCGCGCGTCCCAGGTCCTCGAGGTAGATCATCGCTCCGCCGCCGAGGCCGGACCCGATCTGCACCAGCCGCACGCGGAGCAGCCGTTGCGTCGCCTCGACCTTGAACGGGACCGTCGGGTCCTGCTGGTCGTCGCGCCAGCGCCGCCAGTAGGCGTCGAGAACCGGCGAGAATTCCGCCAGGCCGATGCCGATGCGCGTCTGGCCGTAACCGCCCAGCAGACGCGTGACCTGCGTGTTGTGGCTGCGCACCGTGCCGCTCTGGTCGACGACCAGCACGCCGTCGTGCATGTCCTGGATGATGCGGCGGTTGACCTGCTCGAGGTTGGCGACGTCGATGCCGCGCTGCGCAGCGAGAGCTTCGGACGCCTTGGCATACGTTCCCAGCGCCGCGGACACGCCGATGGTGGCGAAGTAGCCGAATCCGACGAGGCCGGTCTGGAACGGCTGCGCGGCGGAGGCGTGCCCTTCGAGAAGTTCCCAGGCGTCGAGCGCCAGCAGCACCAGCGTGGCCAGCGCCGCGTGGAAGAACGCGGCGCGCGTGTGCAGCAGCCAGCCGCTGGCCGCGAGCTGGGGAAAGAGCAGGATGGGCAGCGGGCCGCCGGTGGCGCCGCTGGCCAGCGTCATCAGCGCGAGGAAGAAGACGTCGCCGCCCAGCAGCGTGGTCAGCAGCGCCGACAGCGGCAGCGGGAACGGGTCGCGGCGGATCCAGGCCAGCGCCATCAACCCGTAGACGAAGTAGAGCCCCGCCGCGGTGACGAACGAGTAGGGCGCTGCCACGCTCATCCGCTTGAGATCGAGCAGCAGCGCGACGCCGAAAAGGATGACGCCGCAGGCGACCCGGTAGAGGCCGATCGTCAGCAGGTTGCGGCGGCCGGAATCGGACACCGCGGCCGCCATCGGCGCCGCCTCGGGCAGAGTCATCGCGGGGTCGGCCGGCATGGGGGCAGCGTCCCGGGCTCGCCGGTCGTCGCGCCGCTCAACGGCGCTGGCCGCAGCCGGCGTCGCCGCAGCGGTAGCCGCCGGTCGTCGGTTTGGCGTCGGCCTGCGGCAGGAACACGCCGCAGCGCACGCAGCGAACCATCGGCTCGGCCGGCGGCGTGCCGCTCCGGCGCGCGAGGTCGGCGCGGTGCCTCGCCTTGGCGACGTTGACCATGCGCAGTCCGAACAGCACCGCGAACACGACGACGATCCACAGGACGATCTTGGCCATCATCGGCACCCGTCGATCGCATTCGTTCCGGGCGCCGAGCGCCGGTTCCGAACGCGTTGCGCGCCCGCGGTCACGCGAGCACCTTGCCGGGATTCAGGACGCCGTACGGATCGAGCGCGGTCTTGATCGCGTGCATCAGGTCGAGCTCGACGGCGCTCTTGTAGCGGACGAGTTCGGCGCGCTTCAACTGCCCGACGCCGTGCTCGGCGCTGATGCTGCCGCCGTGAGCGGCGACGAGGTCGTGCACGATCCGGTTCGCGTGCGCAGCATTCGCCATGAAGGCCTCGGCATCGGCGCCTTCGGGCGCGGCGAGGTTGTAGTGCAGGTTGCCGTCGCCGAGGTGGCCGAAGGTCACGAAGCGCAGGCCCGGAAGCGCCGCAGTCAGCGCGACGGCGGCTTCGCCGAGAAAGCGCGGGATCGCCGAGACCGGCACCGAGATGTCGTGCTTGACGTTGGGCCCGTCGCGGCGCTGCGCTTCGGCGATGTTCTCGCGCAGCGTCCACAACTCGCGCGCCTGCCCGTCCGACTGGGCGATGACGGCGTCGGCGACGATGCCGGACTCGATCGCGGCGGCGAGCGCGCGCTCGACCTGCGCCGCGAGCGGCGAATCGGCGGTGCAGTCGTCGGCCTGCAGGAGCACGTACCAGGCGTGGCCGGGCAGAGGGTCGGGCAGCGCCGGCAGATGCCTGCGCGACAGCGCGACCGACAGCGCCGACATCAGCTCGAAGCCGACCAGGCGGTCGCCGAGCGAGGATTTCAGCTCGTGCAGCAGGCTCACTGCGGCGTCGACGTCGGCCACCGCGGCCAGCGCCGTCGCTCGCGCCCGCGGCGCCGGGAAGAGCTTCAGCACGGCCCCGGTCACGACGCCGAGCGTGCCCTCGGCGCCGATGAACAGCTGCTTGAGATCGTAGCCGGTGTTGTCCTTGCGCAGGCCGCGCAGTCCGTCCCAGATGCGGCCGTCGGCGAGCACCGCCTCGACCCCCAGCACGAGCTCGCGCGTGTTGCCGTAGCGCAGCACCGCGGTGCCGCCGGCGTTGGTCGACAGGTTGCCGCCGATGGTGCAGCTGCCCTCCGCGGCGAGCGACAGCGGGAACAGCATGCCGGCATCGGCCGCGGCCTGCTGCACGGCGGCGAGCGTCACGCGCGCGTCGACCGTCAGCGTGGCGTTGTCGCGGTCGACCGCGCGCACGCGGTTCATCCGCGTCAGCGACAGCACGACCGCCGCGCCGCTGCCGTCGGGCGTCGCCCCGCCGCACTGGCCGGTATTGCCGCCCTGCGGAACGATCGGCGTGCGCGCCGCGGCGCAGGCGGCGACGACCGCGGACACCTCGGCAGTCGACCGCGGACGCACGACGGCGCGCGCCCGTCCGCGATAGCGTCCGCGCCAGTCGACGAGGTAGGGAGCGAGGTCGGCGTCGGCGCAGAGCACGTGCGCCGCGCCGACGATCGCCGCGAGCCGTGACTCAAGGGTTGCGTGAATGTCTATCATGGACGAGGATAATAGCGAAAAGGCCCGCGCAGCGCATCGGAACGGCAAGCGCTGTCCCGAAATCGTCCCGTCACCAAGGAGTTGGCATGAATCCGCCCCCGTCGAACCCGCTGCCGTCAGCGTTTCCGTTCTCGCCGCAGGACGCGCTGGAGTTCATGCAGAAGATGTGGAATCCGCTCGGCGTTCCGATCCCGGGCTTCGGCTTGCCTACCGGCGGGCAGCCCGGGGCGATGCCGTTCCCGAACCCCGCGGCGATGTTCGCCACGCTCGACCCGGCCGAAATCGACCGCAAGATCGGCGAGATGAAGGTCATCGAGAACTGGCTGACGATGAGCATCAACCTGATTCAGATGAGCATCAAGACGATGGAGCTGCAGAAGGCGTCGCTCGAGGCGCTGCGCGCCGCGCAGGCGCCCGCCGCTGCTGCTGCCGCTGCTGCGGGCACGTTGCCGCGCAAGAAGTCATGATCCCCGCACCGCCCCCGACGCCGCGACCCTCGCCGTGAGTCTCGTCCTCTATTACGGTTCCGGCTCGCCCTACGCCTGGCGCGCGCAGTTCGCGCTGGAGCACAAGGCGCTGCCGTACGAACTGAAGCTGCTTTCGTTTGCCGCGGGCGACACCAGGAAGCCCGAGTTCCTCGCGCTCAACCCGCGGCACAGGGTGCCGGTGCTGGTCGACGGCGAATTCGTCCTGTACGAGTCCAACGCCATCGTCGAATACCTCGACGAGGCGTATCCGGCCCGCGGCGCGCCGCTGTTCCCCGGCGACGTGAAGACGCGCGCGCTCGTCCGGCGGCTGATTCTCGAGGTCGACAACTATTTCGACGAGGCGGTCGATCCGCTGATCCGGCAGGCGTTCTTCGTCAAGCCCGAGGAGCGCGACGCCGACAAGATCGCCAGGGGCAGGCAGGCGCTCGCCGACGAGTTCGCGCTGTTCACCGGCGCGATGCGCGGCGAGTTCCTGGCCGGCCCGCTGTCGGCGGCCGACTTCGCGCTCTACCCGCTGGTCGCGTTCGGCAAGCGCTGCGAGATGAAATTGCCCGACCTCGGGTTCGACGCGCTGGTCACGCCCGGGATCGCGGCGTGGAAACGGCGCGTCGAGGCGCTGCCGTACTTCGCCACGACGATCCCGCCGCACTGGCGCGCCGCCTGACCGGCGCAGGCCGCGCGCCGCGGCGGCGTGGATCAGGCGTCGGGCCCGAGCCATGCCGTGCGGCGCAGCCGCGCCCCGGCCGACGCGGCGTCGTCCTGTTGCAGCCAGCAGCTGTCGAGCGGCGCCTCGTCGAGCGTCAGC
>CAIWHR010000618.1 GCA_903912485.1 uncultured beta proteobacterium
CGCGGTGACGCGCACGCGCACCGCGTCGGCGTGGCTCGTCGCCGTCGTCGCGCTCGCCTACGCCAACGCGTTCGACGGCGCGTTCCAGTTCGACGACTTCAACGTCATCGTCGACAACCCCGCGGTTCACTCGTGGTCGGCGTGGTGGGCGTCGATGCCGGGGCTGCGTCCGCTGCTGAAGGCGAGCTACGTGCTGTCGTGGCGGATGGATCTCGGCGCCGCGGGCTTCCACCTGTTCAATCTCGCCGTCCACGCCGGCAACACGCTGCTGGTGTTCGCGCTGCTGCGGCGATGGCTCGCCGATCTCGCGCCGGGCGTCGACGCCGTGCGCGGTGCGTTCGTCGCCGCGCTGCTGTTCGCGCTGCATCCGGCGCAGACCGAGGCGGTGACCTACGTCTGCGGCCGCTCGACCGGCCTGATGGCGCTGGGCTACCTGGGATCGATCTACGCCTGGGAGCGCGGGCGCGAAGGCGCCGCCGCGGGGGCGTGGGGCGTTGCTTCGGTCGCGCTGTTCGTCGCGGCGATGCTGGTGAAGGAGATCGCGTGGACGCTGCCGTTGGCGCTGACGCTGGTCGCCGCGGCGCGCGGCGGGCGCTGGCGCGCGGCGTTCGCCGCGGCGCTGCCGCAGTTCGCGGCGCTGGCGCTGGCCGCCGTCGCGATTCTGGGCTTCGAGCCGTATCGCCGCCTGCTGGCGACGAGCTTCGCGACGCGCGCCCCGCTGGCCAACCTGGCGGCGCAGGGCGAAGGCGTCTGGTACCTGATCAGCCGGCCGCTGTTCGCGCTGCGGATCAACATCGACCCCGACCTGGTCGCGCCCGACGCTTCGGGCCCGGCGCAGCTCGCGGCGGCCTGCGTGCTCGGCGCGCTGCTGGCCGCGGGCTTCGTCGCGCTCAGGCGCCGGCCGGTCGCCGGCTTCGCGCTGCTGTGGTTCCTGCTGCAGCTCGCGCCGACGAACTCGCTGCTGGCGCGGCTGGACCTCGCCAACGACCGGCAGCTCTATCTCGCGCTGATCGGCCCGGCGCTGGCCGTCGGCGTCGCCGTGGCCGGCCTGCGCGCGCCGCGCGCCGCGACGGCGATCACCTGCGCGCTGGCGCTGCTGCTGTTCGCCGCCACCGTCGTGCGCAACACCGACTACCGCAGCGGGGTCGCGCTGTGGGAGGCGACGGTGCGGGCGTCGCCGGGCAAGGCGCGCGCGTGGAACAACCTGGGATACGCCTGCCAGCAGGCGGGCGACGACGCGCGGGCCGCCGCCTCCTACGAGACGGCGCTCGGCATCGACCCGGAATTCCACAAGGCGCGGGTGAACCTCGCGCGCCTGCGCGGCGGCGAGGGCGCTCGTCCGCTCCCGGCGCGCTGATCGCCGCCGCCCCGCGGCTGCGGGCGCGGGCGCGGGGGGCAAGGGCAGGGCATCGAACGCGGTAGAATCGAAATCTGGACGATTTTCACCGGAGGAACCTTGGTTTCCTTGCGCGCGCGGTCGCTGTCGATGCTGACGCTGCTCCTGCTCCTGGGCGGTTGCGCCACGCGGCCGATCAACCCGCCGATCGCGCAGGCCGATCCGGCCAAGGGCTACCGCTTCGACACGCGCCAGGTGCACGCGATCGACAAGCAGAACCTGGTGGTCCTCGCCTTCTCGGGCGGCGGCACGCGCGCCGCGGCGTTCTCGTACGGCGTCCTGGAATTCCTGCGGCGCACCGAGATCGTCGGCCCGAAAGGCAACAGCGTCCGCCTGCTCGACGAAGTCGACGTCATCACCGGCGTGTCGGGCGGCAGCTTCACCGCGCTGGCCTACGGGCTCTACGGCGACCGCCTGTTCGACGATTACGAGCAGCGCTTTCTCAAGCGCGACGTGCAGGGCGAGATCATCGCGCGCACGTTCAGCCCGGGCAACTGGGGCAATCTGGCGTCGGCGAACTGGGGCCGCTCCGAACTGGCGGCGCAGCTGTACGACGAAATTCTGTTCCACGGCGCCACCTTCGGCGATCTCGACCGCGGCGACGGCCCGCTGATCCTGGCGTCGGCGACCGACATCTCGACCGGCTCGCGGCTGGTCTTCCACCAGACCGTATTCGACATCCTCTGCTCCGATCTCAACGCGGTGCCGCTGTCGCGCGCCGCCGCCGCCTCGTCGGCGGTGCCGGTGGTGCTGTCGCCGATCACGCTCGACAACTACGGCGGCACCTGCAACCTGACGGTGCCGCCGTGGGTGAAGCTGTTCACCGCAACGGGGGATCCGCCGCGACCCGCCGCGCGGGCGATCCGTTCGCTGAAGGGGCTGGAGTCGTACAACGACAGCGTTCGCCGGCCGTTCGTCCACCTCGTCGACGGCGGCATCTCGGACAACGTCGGCATGCGCGGCGTGCTCGACTCGCTGGAGGTGCTCGAAGCGCTGCACGAGGCCGGCAGGAAGACCAAGCTCGATGGCGCGCGCCGGATCATCGTTTTCGTCGTCAACTCGCTGTCGTCGCCGGCGACCGACTGGGACCTGTCGGAGGTTCCACCGGGCAGCATCGACATCCTGCTGAAGGCGACCGGCGTCCCGATCGACCACTATTCGTACGAGGCGGTCGAGCTGCTCAAGGACACTGCGGCGCGCTGGGAGACGCTGCGCCGGATCCGCAACTCGGCGGCGATGGCGGCCAACAAGGATCCGCGGGTCGCCGCCTCGGTGCGCGTTCCCGACGCCGAGATCTATGCGATCGACGTGTCGTTCCCCGCGCTCCCCGACGCCGCCGAACGGGAGTACCTGAACCAGCAGCCGACGTCGTTCGTGCTGCCCGACGAGGCCGTCGACCGCCTGCGCGCGGCGGCGGGGACGATCATCATGGCGTCGCCCGAATTCCAGCGGCTGCTGAAGGACGTCGGCGCCCGGATCGTGACCGCGCCGCCGCGCGCGACGAAGGCGGCGCCCGCCGCAAAGTAGCGCGCGCCGGCGGTTTTTCCGCATCGCGTCGGCGCGGGACCGCAGCGCGACGATTCGAATTGGCCGCGCCGGCGGCAGAGAGGGAACACGCGAATGAAGAAGGTGATCTGGGGAGTGCTCTGCACCGCGAAGATCGGGCGCGAGCGCGCGCTGCCCGGGATGCAGAAGAGCAGCCTGCTGGAGATCCGGGCCATCGCGTCGCGCGACGAAGGCCGCGCCCGGGACACCGCCGCCGCACTCGGCATTCCCCGCGCCTACGGCTCGTACGAAGCGCTGCTCGCCGACCCCGAGATCGAGGCGATCTACAATCCGCTGCCCAACCACCTGCACGTGCCGCTGACGCTGCAGGCCGCGGCGGCGGGCAAGCACGTGCTGTGCGAAAAGCCGATCGCGCTGACGGCGCAGGAGGCGACGCTGCTGCGGTCGGCGGCGGGCAAGGTGCTGATCGCCGAAGCGTTCATGGTGCGCTTTCATCCGCAGTGGCTGCGCGCGCGCGAACTCGTGCGCGAGGGCCGCATCGGCGCGCTGCGCGCCGTGCAGATGTTCTTCGGCTACAACAACGTCGACCCCGCCAACGTCCGCAACCGGACGGACACCGGCGGCGGCGGCCTGTACGACATCGGCTGCTACGCGATCGTCGCCGGGCGCTTCTTCCTCGAAGCCGAACCCACGCGCGGGATCGCGCTGGTCGACCGCGATCCCGCGTTCGGCACCGACCGCCTGACCAGCGCGCTGCTCGACTTCGGCGGCGGCAGGCGCCTCGATTTCACCGTGTCGACGCAGGTCGCACCGCACCAGCGCATCCAGCTGTGCGGCAGCAGGGGCCGGATCGAGATCGCCATCCCGGTCAACGCGCCGCAGGGCGCGACGACGCGGATCTCGATCGACGATGGCTCCTCGCTCGAAGGGGCGGGCATCGTGACCGAGACGCTGGCCGCGAGCGACCAGTACCAGCTGCAGGGCGAGGCGTTCTCGCGCGCGGTGCGCGGCGAGATCGCGCTGACCTACGGCGTCGAGGACGCGATCGCCAACATGCGCGTCATCGACGCGCTGTTCCGGTCCGAGCGCAGCGGAAAGTGGGAGCCCGTCGCCGGCGATTGACGGGGCCGGCCGAGGCCGCGGTCGTGCCGGAACGAAGGCGCCGCGGGAACGCGCCGCAGCCCGACGCGCCGGCGGCCCGGCCGGCGCGCGTCAGCGCTCGAAATCGGGAGCGCGCTTCTGCTGAAACGCGCGAATGCCTTCGAGGTGATCGCCGGCGGCGAAGCACAGCGCGTTCATCTCGTTCTCGTAGCGCAGGCCGGCTTCCAGCGACGCGTTCAGCGCCATGCGCACCGAAGCCTTGACCGCCTGCACCGCGATCGGGCTGTAGCCGGCGATCTGCCGGCACAGGGCGCGCGCGGTCGCGTCGACATCGGCGTCGGCGACCACGACCTCGACCAGCCCCAGGCGCTGCGCCTCGGCGGCGTCGACGGTGTCGCCGGTGACCAGCAGCCGCATCGCCTGGCCGTAGCCGATCAGCCGCGGCAGCATCTGCGACGCTCCGCCGCCGCCGACCCAGCCGCGCCTGACCTCGGGGAAGCCGAAACGCGCGCTCGTTCCCGCGACGCGGATGTCGGCGGCCAGAGCGAGCTCGCCGCCGCCGCCGAGCACCCAGCCCTTCAGCGCCGCGACGACGGGCTTCCTGACGTTGCGCACCGCGGCGGCGTACTCGACGCGGTTGCGGAATTTCCATGTCGACGGATACTCGGCGAGCGAACCGAGGTCGCTGCCGGCCGAAAAGGCGCGCTCGCCGGCGCCCCGGAGCAGCACGACGCGCACGGCGTCGTCGCGATCGACGGCCAGGCAATGGCACTCGATTGCAGCCGCCATGTCGGGGGTGACCGCGTTGTGCTTCTCCGGCCGGTTGATCGTGATCTCGGCGATCGCCTCGGCGACGGCCAGCGTGACGGTATCGGTCATCGCGTTGTCCTCGGTGAAGCGGCGGCTGCCGCGCCATCCCGTCCGCCGCCGCGGCGCGGCGATCAGGGCATGTACTGGCCGCCGTTGACCTCGATCACCTGGCCCGTGACGTAGCTGCTCATTTCGTCGGAGGCGAGGTAGACGAACGTTCCGGCGCATTCGTCGGCGGAACCCAGCCGGTTCATCGGCACCGTCGCCTGCATCGCCTTCAGCTGCTCCGCCGTCGAATAGCGCTCGTGGAAAGGCGTGGTGATGACGCCGGGCGAGACGGCGTTGACGCGGATGTGGTCGCCGACGAGTTCCTTGGCCCAGCCGTGGGTCGCGGTCGAGATGAACCCCTTCGCGCCGGCGTAGATGATCGCGCCGCCGCCGCCGCCGTGGCGCGCGGCGACCGAGCTCACGTTGATGACGTTGCCGCCGCCCTGCTTTCGCATCACCGGAATCACCTCGTGCATGAACATCGCCACCTGCGTGACGTTGAGCTTCAGCACCTGGTCGAGGTACGCGTCGGTGTAGTCCTCGATGCGGGTGCGGCCGACCATGCCGCCGGCGTTGTTGACCAGCACGTCGATGCGGCCGA
>CAIWHR010000619.1 GCA_903912485.1 uncultured beta proteobacterium
CCGCGGCGGCGGCGGCGGCCAGAGCGACCGGCGCAGCCGCGACCGCGCTGCCGCGGACGAGGTTGCGCCGCACCTCGTCGGCCCACAGGCCGTGGCCGGCGGCGCGCGTGGCCAGAGCGACCTCGGCGTAGGCGTGGCCGGCGCGGAACGCGCGCCGCCAGTACGCCCGGAAGCTGCGGATGCCCAGATCGTGCAGCGTCATCGGCAGGTCGAGGTGCAGGATGACGTGGCCGGCGGCGCGGATGCGCTGGCAGAGCTCGGGCTCCTCGCCGGCGATCAGGCCCTCGTCGAAGCCGCCGCAGGCTGCGAGCGCGTTGCGCCGCATCAGCGCGTCGCCGCCGCAGAACGCGACCACGCCCGGCGCGTAGACCCAGTCGAGGTCGAGCGCGCGGACGTACCACGACTGCCGCGGCGCCATCTCCCGCCGGTGGCCCCAGGCGACGGCGACGCGGCTGTCGTTCAGCGCGGCCAGCGCCGGCGGCAGGAACCCGGCGTCGAGCACCGTGTCGCCGTCGAGAAACAGGACGAACTCGCCGCGCGCCGCGCGCCAGCCCGCGTTGCGGCCGATTGCCGCGCAGGGGCGCGCGGGGCGCACGCGAACGACGGCCGCGCCGGCGGCAGCCGCACGCTCGCGGCTGTCGTCGGTCGAATCGGAGTCGACGTAGATCAGCTCGGTCGGGCCCGCCGCACCGGCGGCGAGACGGACCGACTCGAGGCAGCGCGACAGCCGCGCGCCTTCGTTGCGGCCGATGACGACCACCGACAGCAGGGGAATCATGCCCACGTCGGCTGCGCTGCGATCAGCGTCCGGTAGTCGTCGATGCGCGCGGCGGCCGAATGGCGGTCGCTGACCGTCGTCATCGCCGTCCAGACGACGTTCTGGATGCGCTGCGGCGCCAGGCCGCGCACCTCGGTCAGCGCGCGCGCCAGCGCGCCGGCATCGGCGGCGCGATAGACGAAGCCGTTGACGCCGTGGACGACGAATTCGCTGGGCCCGCCGCGGTTGGGCACCAGCACCGGGATGCCCGCCGCCATCGCTTCCAGCACGACCAGGCCGAAGGGCTCCTCGGGGCAGGTGTGGACCAGGAGGTCGGCTTCCCGCAGCGCCGCGCCGATGTCCGGCGTGAATCCGGCGAACTTCACGTTGGGGTGGTGGCGCGCGGCGCGCTCGCGCAGCGCGCTCTCCTCCCAGCCGCGGCCGAACACCTGCACCGACAGCGCTTCGCGGTCGGGCAGCATCGCCAGCGCGTCGAGCAGCAGGCCGACGCGCTTGATGGGGTCGAGGCGGGACACGACGATGATGCGGCGGATCGGGTCCTTCGCGGTCTCGGTGCGCGTCGCCACCCGCTGCGTCAGGAAGTTGCCGACGACGCGGATCCTCGCCCCCGGCACGCCGTGCGCCATCAGCTTGGCGCGCACGAAGCGCGACACGGCGACGTATTCGACGGCGAAGGGCAGCAGCCACTTCTTGCGCCCGTAGCTCAGCCGGTCGTCGGCGCCGCCGTGCACCGCGTGCAGGTGGCGCAGGCGCACGCCGCGCAGCCTGGCGATCGCGATGCCCATCAGCGACTGGCTGATGCCGGTGGCGATCAGCGCGGCGTGCCGGTGCGCGCGCAGGAACGCGTCCATCTCGCGCCACAGCGCGGCGCGCCCGGCAAAAGTCCGCACCGGCACGTCGAGCGAGCGGGCGTGCTCGGCCGCCGGTCCCGGCGGCGCGAGCAGCAGCCGGTCGGCCGACTCGCCCAATGCGGCAAGGGTGGCGATCGCCATGCGCTCGGTGCCGTACAACTCTCCGCTGTGCAGGACGTAAAGCAGGGGCAGGTGGGCAGTGTTCATCGCGTGGGTCTCCTCGGCGTCCATTAAAGCCGGGCAGTCCCCCCGATTTGTGTCGGACTTGCAAACTGTTTGGAAAACCTCGGCCACGGTCGATCCGCGCCCCGGGGCGCCATGTTCCAATGCCTGCGCTCCGACACCTCGCTCGCAAGGGACACGATGTACGCACTGGTCTTCCTGGCCCCGCTCGCCGCCTTCTGGGTCGCCGTCCGGCGCTCGCCCTCCGCGGCGCTGCTCGCGGTCTACCTGCCGCTGCTGCTGCTCGTCCCGGACAGCTTCCGCGCGACGCTGCCGGGCATCCCGAAGATGAACTTCAATCAGGCGGCGATCGTCCCCATCGTGGCGATCGCGCTGGCGCGCTACGGGAGCCACTGGCGCCTCGGCGTGACCGACTGCGCCGTGCTGGCGCTGGCGGCGCTGATCGCGCTGTCCGAATTCCTCGCCGCCGGCTACAAGGAGGCGCAGAACCTGATGTTCGGGATGGTCGCGTCGATGGCCGGCCCGTACCTCGTCGCCCGCCTGCTCATCGCCGACCGCGGGACCGACATCGCCGTCGCGCGGCGGCTGGTGACGCTGGTGTTCGCGGTGGCGCTGATCGGCTTCTACGAGTTCCGGTTCGGCAGCAATCCCTTCCTCAGCGTGCTGGGCGTGCTGTTCCCCGGACAGGGCAGCGCCTGGGTGACGACCTTTCGCCACGGCTTCGCCCGCGTCGCGGGGCCGTACTCGCACGCGATCCTCGCCGGCATCGTGATGGTCACCGCCTACCGCCTGCAGCGCTGGCTGCAGTGGGGGGGGCACTGGGCGCCGCGGTTCGCGCTGCTGCCGTCGCTGCCGTGGTCCAAGTCGGCGGTGATCACGACGACGCTGGCGCTGGCCTGCCTGATGACCATCGCCCGCGGTCCGCTGCTGGGCGGCGTGCTGGGCGCCGTCCTCGTCTACGTGGGACGCTCGCGCCATCGACGGCAGCTGCTGCCGGTGGCGGTGGTCGTCTTCGCCGTGCTCGCGCCGCTGGCCTATCTCGGGCTGCAGTCGTACATGGACATCCGGCCGGGAATGGCGATGACCGAGTCGCAGGAGTCGGCGCTCTACCGCAAGGTCATGCTCGAGCGCTACCTCGACATCGCCATCGATCACGCCGCGCTCGGCTGGGGCCGCAACACCTGGCCCAAGATCGCGGGCATGGCCTCGATCGACAACTACTTCCTGCTGCTGTCGCTGATGCACGGCGTCGTCGCCGCGGCGCTGCTGCTGTTCCTGTTCCTGTGGCAGGGAGCGCGGCTGTTCCGTCGCGGGATGGTCGAGCCGCACGACGCGAACAGCCTTGCGCTGACCTTCGCCGGTATTCTCGTCGCCGCGCTGGTGTCGCTGGGCACCGTCTACCTCGGCGAGCAGGTGATGCCGCTGCTGTTCCTGCTGCTGGGCTGGTCGGAGGCGACGCTGCAGCGCGCGCCGGCCACCGCGGCCGCCGGAGCCGCCGAGGCCGCACCCGGCGCCGCGGCGCGGACGACCCCGCGCTTCCGGGTGATCCGATAAGCGCCAATCCCTGCGGAATTTGCGCGGAATTTGCGAACTGTTTGCACTGTCGCCACGGTTCGGCGCGCGCAACTGGTTCAATGCCAATCGACGCACACCACTTCTGAGGCGAACGGATTTCGAACATGAACACCGCAAACGACAACGACCGTGAATCGGCGCTCGCCGGCATGACGCGCGGCGCGCTCAGGCTGCGCCGCCTGCGGCGCGACTTCCTCTGCCGCGCCTGGCAGGCCGCGAACGGCCTGCGGCACCTGGCCAAGCGCGGCCTCGACGTCGCCGCCGCGGCGGGGTTCATGACCGCGCTGCTGCCGCTGTTCGCGCTGGTGGCGCTTGCGATCCGCGCCACCGATCGCGGCCCGGTGCTGTACTGGCAGCAGCGCGTCGGCCGCCACGGCAAGATCTTCCGCTTCCCCAAGTTCCGCTCGATGGTCGTCGACGCCGAGGCGCTGCGCGAGAGGCTCGACCGCGAGAACCAGCACGGCGACGGCGTCACCTTCAAGATGCGGCACGACCCGAGGATCACCTGGATCGGCCGCATCATCCGCCGCAGCAGCATCGACGAGCTGCCGCAGATGTGGTGCGTGCTGACCGGCGACATGTCGCTGGTGGGTCCGCGGCCGGCGCTGCCGAAGGAGGTCAGCCGCTACAGCCTCGCCGATCGCCGCCGCCTCGACGCGATTCCCGGCCTCACCTGCCACTGGCAGGTCCAGGGCCGCTCCGAAATCCCGTTTCCGCGCCAGGTCGAGCTCGACGTCGCGTACATCGAACACCAGAGCCTGGCGCTCGATCTGCGCCTCATCGGCCGGACGATCCCTGCGGTGCTGACCGGGCGCGGGGCCTACTGATGAAGAACGCTCATGCTTTCCTGATGCGCGCGCTCGACCTGCTGGTCGGGGTCGCGCTGCTCGCGATCGTCGCCCCGGTGGCACTGCTGGCGCTGCTGCCGCTGCGTCCGGGCCTGCTGCCGCGGCTGCGCTGCGTCGACTGCGTCGGCCGCGGCGGACGCCGCTTCGTGCAGCGCTGCGAAGTTGTCGCCGCCGGCAGTTCGCCCGCGGCGCGCCGGCTCGCGGCATCCGCGCTGCCGCGCTGGCCGGTGCTGC
>CAIWHR010000620.1 GCA_903912485.1 uncultured beta proteobacterium
GAATCATGTGGTGTGCTCCGTCAGTTCCGCGCACGCGCCCGCCCGTCCTTCGCCTCGACCCGCCCGTCCTTCGCCTCGACCCGCCCGTCCTTCGCCTCGACCCGCCCGTCCTTCGCCTCGACCCGCCCTGCCGTAGCCCGGGTTTCGCCTCCGTAAAAGCCGATCGCCAGCCCCCGCCATAGAAAGGCGAAACCCGGGTTTCGCCTCCGCAACAGCCGATCGCCAGCCCCCGCCATCGCAAGGCGAAACCCGGGGACCCCATTCGCCGAACGCGACATCTACGCGCCGATCCGGAACGCACGGTGGACGCGCGGATCGCGAAAATCCCCGGGCAGCGTCTGCGCCGCGATGTCGACGCACGAAGGATCGCGCGCGAGCGCCGGATCGAGCCGGAACGTGCGCAGGTTGGTCGAAAAGTACAACTCGCCTCCGGCATCGAGCAGCGCGCGCGCGGCGCCGACCAGCGCGGCGTGATCGCGCTGGATGTCGAGCACGCCGTCCATCGCCTTCGAGTTCGAGAACGCCGGCGGATCGAGCACGATCAGCCCGTAGCGCCTGCGCTCGGCGCGCGCGAGTTCGAGCCACGCCATCGCGTCGGCGCGGATCAGGGCGAAGCGCTGCCGGTCGATGCCGTTGGCGGCGAAGTTGCGCGCCGCCCAGTCGAGATACGTGTTCGACAGGTCGACGGTGTCGGCGGCGGTTGCGCCGCCTGCCGCCGCGTAGACGGTGAAGCTGCCGGTGTAGGCGAAGAGGTTCAGCATCCGGCGGCCGGTCGCACGCTCGCGCACGATCGCCCGCAGCGCGCGGTGGTCGAGGAAGAGTCCGGTGTCGAGGTACGCCTCGAGGTTGACGATGAAGCGCAGCCCCGCCTCGACGACGATGAAATCGCTGCCCGCGGCACCCGTCTTGCTGTGCTGCTCGCGGCCGTGGCGCTTGCGCCGCTCCTTGAATGCGATCGCCGCCTCCGGCAACCCGAGCGCCTGCGCGGTGGCCGCCCGCGCCGCGGCGACCCACGCGACGTGCTCGCCGTCGGTCTGCTCCCAGCCGGTGTCGATCTCCTGCAGGTGCACGCGCAGCCCGAGCGCGGCGTCCTCGGGCACGTAGCAGTCGATGGCGAGCGGGAACTCCGGCAAGTCGCGGTCGTAGACGCGATACGCGCCGCAGCCGCGGCGGCGCGCCCACTTCCCCCAGTGGCGCGCATTCCTCGCCAGCCGGTTGCGAAAGGCCGCGACGGCGTCGTCGCGCACCCCCTGCCGGGTCGGGCTGCTCATGTGCGGACCGAACTGCCTGCGAACATCGTGCGCCCCCGGGAACCATGCCAATCGCGTCGCTGTCATTCTAATGGACATCCGGCGGCCGCACCCGATCGCGGAACTGGCCTCGCGCGCGGCCCGCTCCTATACTCCAACGACCGGCGGCGCTGCCGCCACCCCGACAGGTCACGCATGTTCCAATCCGTTCACAAGCGCGCTCTGGCGTTCGCCCGCGACGGCCTCCGGGTGCGGCGCCTCGTCGCCTCCTGCACCAAGCTGCTCTCCGAGCGGGGCGAAGCGGCGGGCGTGTCGCTGGCCGGCGCGACGATCGATCTGTACCGCGAACTCGACCGCGGCGATCAGGCGCGGTTCTTCTCCGCGCTGCTGGTCGAATTCTCGCCCGATCCGCTCGCCGTGCTGGCGGCGGCGCAGGCGTATGCCGCCGACGCATCGGCCGCCAACCTGATCCGGCTGTCGACGGTGACCGAGCCGCCGCGCCAGGAACTGCTGCGGCGCCTCAACCGGGCGCCCGGAGGCACCGCGACGATGCTGCGCATGCGCGAGCGGCTGCTGGAATTGAAGCGCGAACAGCGCGAACTCGAGGCCGTCGACTGGGACTTCCGCCACCTGCTGTCGTCGTGGTTCAACCCGGGCTTCCTGCGGATCGTGCGCGTGGACTGGCACACGCCGGCGTACGTGCTGGAGCAGATCATCGCCCACGAAGCGGTGCACGAGATCCAGGGTTGGAACGACCTGCGGCGCCGGCTCGAGGGCGACGGACGCTGCTTCGCCTTCTTCCATCCGGCGCTGCCCGACGAACCGGTGATCTTCGTCGAAGTGGCGCTGATGGACCGCATGGCCGACGTGGTCTCGCCGCTGCTCGACGCGCGGTCGGCGTCGAAGGATCCGGCGCGCGCCAGCACCGCCGTCTTCTATTCGATCAGCAACTGCCAGCCCGGCCTGCGCGGCGTGTCGCTGGGCAATTTTCTGATCAAGCAGGTCGTCGACGTGCTGTCGCGCGAGTTCCCGAGGCTCAAGCTGTTCTGCACGCTGTCGCCGATCCCCGGCTTCACCGCCTGGCTGGCGGTGCTGCTGAAGATGCAGGACGCCGACCGCCCCGCCGCGCTGGCCGCGGCGCTGTCGGCGGTGGCGGATCATCTCGGCGCCGACTGGGCGAAGCTCTCCGCCGACCCCGACGCCGCGGTCCCGCGTCTCGCGCCGCTGAAGGAGCCGCTGCTGCAACTGTGCGCCGCCTACCTGCTGCAGCGCGGCGACGGCGGCGAGCCGGCGCAGGATCCCGTGGCGCGGTTCCACCTCAACAACGGCGCGACGCTCGATCGCGTCAACTGGTCGGCGGACGTCTCGAAAAAAGGGCTGCGCGAGTCGCTCGGCATGATGGTCAACTACCTGTACGTGCCGCGGGCGATCGAGAGCAACCACGAGAAGTTCGTCCGCGGCGAGATTGCCGCGTCGCGGCGCGTGCGGAGTCTCGTGCCGCACAAGTGACGCCGGGTTTGTCGACGCGGCTGCGGCCCGCGTTGGCGCAGCGCCATCGCAAAAAAAGGCCGACCCTCGCGGGCCGGCCTTCGGTGAGCGCGCGAAAACTGCGCGCTACTTCTTGGCGTCCTTCGCCGGTTCCGCGGCGGGGGCGGCGGCAGCCGGC
>CAIWHR010000621.1 GCA_903912485.1 uncultured beta proteobacterium
CGCCACCCGGCAATGCCGCCGCGGGCGCGGCGCCCCCCGGCGCGGCCGCCGCCGCGAGCGAAGCCCGGCGCCCGCGGATCGGCCTGGTGCTGTCCGGCGGCGGCGCCCGCGGCATCACGCACATCGGCGTGCTGAAGGTGTTGGACGAGATGCGCGTCCCGATCGACTTCATCGCGGCCACGTCGATGGGCTCGATCGTCGGCGGCCTTTACGCCTGCGGCTCGCCGCCGGCGGAGATGCAGGAGGTCGTGACCTCGGTCGACTGGTCGACGCTGTTCTCCGACACGCCGCCGCGGCGCGAACTCTCGTTTCGCGACAAGCAGCGCGACTCCCGCTTTCCGCTGCCGCTGGAAATCGGATTCCGCGACGGCCAGGTCCGCGGCTTCCAGGGCGCGCTCTCCGGCGGCAACCTCGAACTGTTCCTGCACAACCTGACGAGCCGGGCGGATGGCGTGCGCGACTTCGACCGGCTGCCGATTCCGTTCCGCGCGGTGGCCACCGACATGGTCGCCGGGACGGCTTTCGTGTTCAGCGAAGGTCCGCTGTACGAAGCGATGCGCGCCAGCATGTCGATCCCCGGCGTGTTCTCGCCGGCCGAGGTGCGCGGCAAGCTCCTCGGCGACGGCGGCCTCGTCGACAACCTGCCGGTGGACGTCGTCCGCAGGATGGGCGCCGACGTCGTGATCGCCGTCAACATCGGCACGCCGCTGATGACGCGCGACCAGTTGTCGTCGGTCATCGGCCTGACCGGACAGATGATCAACATCCTGACCGAGCAGAACGTCCGGCAGCAGCTCGCGAGCCTCGGCGCCGGCGACGTGCTGATCTCTCCCGACCTCGGCGCGCTGTCGGCGGTCGACTTCAAGCAGGGTGCGGCGTTCATCGCCAAGGGCGAAGCCGCGGCCCGGGAGGCAAGCGGCCAGCTGGCGCGGCTGGCGCTGTCCGAGGCCGCGTACCGCGCGTACAGGGCGGCGCAGCCGAAGCTCGCCGACACGCCGCCGCCGGTGATCGAATTCGTCCGCATCGAGGGCGCCGAGTACGCGAATCCGCTGATGCTGGAGCACAGGCTCGCCATCCCCGTCGGCGAGCCGCTGGATACGCAGAAGCTCGACCTGGGCATCGCGCGCCTGTTCGGCACCGGCGAATACGAGCGCATCGACTATCGGCTGGTCGGGGACGACCGGCAGCAGGGGCTCGAAGTCGGCGTCCAGGAAAAGTCGATGGGGCCGAACTACCTGCGTTTCGGGCTGTTCGTCGCCAGCGACTTCGAAGGCGAGTCGACGTTCGCGCTGCTGATGGGTCACCGCCGCGTCTGGGTCAACCGCCTCGGCGCCGAATGGCACAACGAGTTCGAAATCGGCCGCGTCGTCCGCGCCGCCACCGAGTTCTACCAGCCCTTCGACATCCGGCGGACCGCGTTCGCCGCGGCCTACGGCATGGTCCAGAGCGCGCCGCGCTACGTCTTCCTGGACGACAAGCGCGTGGCGGAGTACTCGATAGCGACCAACGGCGCCGGCATCGATGTCGGCATGCCCTTCGGCGATTCCGGCGAGGTCCGCGTCGGCCCGGCGTACACGTTCTACAAGGGCTCGCCGATGGTGGCGATTCCGGGCTTCCCCGTCGCGAGGCAGACCGACGCCGGCGCGCGCCTGCTCGCGCGCTGGGACAACCTCGACAACGCGTTCTTCCCGCGCCGCGGCGTTCGCGCCACGCTCGACGTGTTCTACGGCCAGCGGACGCAGCGCGCGGGATCGTCGGACGACGAGGTCGTCAACCGGCTGGCACGCGGCGACCTCGCCGTCAACGCCGGCTTCCCGCTGACGCGCAACGGCTTCGTCAACGTCGCCGCGCACGCGGGCGCGCTCAATCGCGACGACCCCTCGCTGGTCAATCCGTTCATGCTGGGCGGGCTGTTCAACCTTTCCGGCCTGCACGTGGGTCAGCTTGCCGGCAGCTATCTCGGGCTGGCCCGGGCCGTCTACTACCACCGGATCGCCAGCGTGCCGTTCATCGGCGGCGACATCTTCGCCGGCGGCTCGGCCGAGGCCGGCAACACCTGGCAGCAGCGCGCCGCGATCTCGGCCGGCGACCTCATCAAGGCGGGCAGCGTGTTCGTCGCCGCCGACACGTTCTTCGGCCCCTTCTACTTCGCCTACGGCCGCGCCACCGGCGGCGCGGCCAGCTTCTACCTGTACTTCGGCCGCCCGCAGTGACCGACGCACGATGACCAACGAACAGTGGCTCGCGCGCAGCCGCGCCGCCGTGTGGCATCCGTGCACGCAGATGAAGCTGCACGAGACGCTGCCGCTGGTGCCGATCGCGCGCGGCGCGGGCGCCTGGCTGTTCGACTTCGACGGCCGCCGCTACCTCGACGCGGTGAGCTCGTGGTGGGTGAACCTGTTCGGGCACGCGAACCCGCGGATCGGCGCGGCGGTCGCCGCGCAGCTCGATGAACTCGAGCACGTGATCCTCGCCGGATTCACGCACCGCGGCGTCGTCGAACTCTCCGAACGGCTCGCGGCGCTGGCGCCGCCGGGGCTGGGTCACGCGTTCTACGGCTCCGACGGCGCCTCGGCGGTCGAGATCGCGCTCAAGATGGCGTTCCACTACTGGAAGAACGCCGGCCGCCCGGAGAAGACCGGCTTTCTTAGCCTTGCGGGCAGCTACCACGGCGAGACGCTGGGCGCACTGGCGGTGACCGACGTCGCGTTGTTCCGCGACGTCTACGCGCCGCTGCTCAAGCGCCAGGCGACGGTGCCCTCGCCCGACGCGCGGACGGCGGCGCCCGGCGAGAGCGCGAAGGACGTCGCCGAGCGCGCGGCGCTGGCGCTGGAGGCGCACCTCGCGCAGCATCACGCCGGCATCGCTGCGCTGATCGTCGAGCCGCTGGTGCAGGGCGCCTCGGGCATGGTGATGTACGACCCGCACTACCTCGTGCGCGCGCGCGAGCTCGCCGCGCGCCACGACGTGCTGCTGATCGCCGACGAGATCATGACCGGCTTCGGCCGCACCGGCACGCTGTTCGCCTGCGAACAGGCGGGCGTCGCCCCCGACCTCCTCTGCCTGTCGAAGGGCATCACCGGCGGCTACCTGCCGCTGTCCTGCGTGCTGGCGACGGACCGGATCTACGCCGGGTTCTACGCCGACGAGGTCAGCCGCGGCTTCCTGCACTCGCATTCGTACACCGGCAACGCGCTCGCCTGCCGCGCGGCGCTCGCCGTGCTCGACATCTTCCGCGACGACGGCGTGATCGCCGCCAACCGCGGCCGGTCAGCGCGCTGGACCGCGCTCGCGGCGCCGCTGGCCGCGCATCCGAGGGTGCGCGGCTTCCGCCACCGCGGCATGATCTGGGCGTTCGAAGTCGACACGCCGCGCGCCGACTTCGCGCGCTGGTGCTTCGCCGAGGGTCTGGCGCGCGAACTGCTGCTGCGGCCGATCGGACGCACCGTGTATTTCATGCCGCCCTACATCGTCACCGACGACGAGTTCGCGTTGCTGGTCGCGCGCACGCTCGAGATCGTCGATCGGGCATGACGCCGCTGCCCTCCGCAACCCGTTCCCGGCGGCGCGGCATCGCCGCTGCGGTGCTGGTGGCGCTCACCGCGCTGGCCGCGCTCGGCCCGCCGGCGGCCGAGGCCCGGCTGCCGCGCCCGGTCGCCCGCGCGTTCATCGACGCCGACCTGCCGCTGACCGCGGTGTCGATCGTGGTGCAGGAAGCCGGCCATGCGACGCCGCTGTTCGCGCATGCGGCCGACCGCAGCATGAGCGCCGCGTCGGTGATGAAGCTCGTCACGACCTTCGCCGGGCTGGAACTGCTGGGCCCCGACTACCGCTGGAAGACCGAGGCGTATCTGGGCGGGCCGCTCGCGGGCGGCACGCTCGAAGGCGACCTGATCCTCAAGGGCTACGGCGACCCGAAGATCACCATCGAGCAGTGGCAGTCGTTCATGGCGCTGCTGCGCGCGCAGGGGCTCGCGGCGATCACCGGCGACCTGGTGCTCGACCGCTCCCACTTCGGGCTCCCGCTGCACGACCCCGCCGCCTTCGACGGCGAAGCGCTGAAGCCGTACAACGTCGGCGCCGACGCGCTGCTCTTGAACTTCAAGTCGGTGCGCTTCGTCTTCGCGCCGAACGCGGCCGGCGACGGCGTCGCAGTGCGCGCGGAGCCGCCGCTGCCGCAGGTCGCGCTGGGGGCGCCGCCGCGC
>CAIWHR010000622.1 GCA_903912485.1 uncultured beta proteobacterium
CCCCCGGCCGCCGCGGCCGGGGGCACGACATTCCGCCGCCGGCCCCCGGGGTCCGGCCGCGTCGGGAAGGATTTCACCGATGAAGCTCGAATCGCGCCTCGAACGCCTCGACCGCGCCGTGGAATGGGTCGTCGGGGGCCTTGTCGCCGCGATGGTGCTTGCCGGCTTCATGCAGATCGTCAACCGCTTCTTCTTCAATGTCTCGCTGTCGTGGAGCGAGGAGCTGCAGCGCTACCTCAACATCTGGATCGTGTTCCTGGCGGTGCCCATCGGCTACCGTCGCGGCGCGCATCTGGGGATGAACATGCTGTTCGAGCGGCTGCCGGCGCTGGCGCAGCGGTCGCTGCTGATCGTGCAGGAGCTGCTCTGGCTGGTGCTGGCGCTGGCGATCGCGTGGTTCGCGACGCGGATCATGGTCGTCGCGCAGAACCAGACCTCCGGCTCGCTGGGCGTGACGATGGACAAGATCTACCTGGCGCAGGTGATCGGCGGCGGCTACCTCGCGCTGATCGCCGTTCGCCGGCTGGTGACCCGGCTCACACCGTGCCGCCTGATCGAAATTCGCTGAGGCGACGATGACGCTTATCCTCCTGTTCGCGGCGCTCGTCGCCCTCATCGTGCTCGGGTTCCCGGTGCTGCTCGCGATCGGCATCACGGCGCTCGGCGGCATCGTCCTGTCCGAGAACCTCACGCCGGCGCTGCTGCCGCAGAAGATCTTCGCGATGCTCGACAGCTTTTCGCTGCTCGCGCTGCCGTACTTCATCCTCGCCGGCGAGCTGATGGCGCGCGGCGGGCTGTCGAAGAAGCTGGTCCAGTTCGCCGAGACCGTCGTCGGCCACCTGCGCGGCGGCCTCGGCCACGCGTCGGTCGTCTCGAGCATGATCTTCGCCGGCGTCTCGGGGTCGTCGACCGCGGACACCTCGGCGATCGGCTCGATCCTGATCCCGTCGATGAAGGAGCGCGGCTACAAGCCCGGCTTCGCCGCCGCGCTGGTGGCCGTCGCCGGCACCATCGGCGCGATCATCCCGCCGTCGATGACGATGATCGTCTACGGCTCGATGACCGGGGTGTCGATCGGCGGCCTGTTCCTCGGCGGCATCGTGCCCGGCGTGCTGATCGGCCTCGGGCTGATGCTGGTGATCTACCTGTACTCGCTGGCGCCCGGCTTTCCCGAGCTGCGCGAGACGTCGGGCCGCTTCAACGCCGGCGTCGCGCTGCGCTCGCTCAGGTTCGTGTTCCTCGCGCTGCTCGCGCCGGTCATCATCATCGGCGGCATCCTCTCCGGCGTGTTCACGGCGACCGAGGCGGGCGTCGTCGCGGCCGTCTACTCGTTCGTCGTCGCGATGTTCGTCTACAAGATCATCCGCTGGCGCGACCTGCCCGGCCTCCTGGTCGACACCGCGGTCACGTCGGCGATGGTCGTCGGCATCATCGGCGTCGCCGGCGCGCTCGGGTGGCTGCTGTCGTACCTCGACTTCAACGACGCGGTGATGCGGATCGTCGACTCGATCTCCGGCGGCAGGATGGTCGTCTTCATGAGCCTGCTGGGGATGATGCTGATCCTGGGCATGCTGCTCGAGTCGCTGGCGGTGATGATCATCCTGGTGCCGGTGATTTCGGCCGTCGCGGCCAAGTTCGGCTTCGACCCGATCCACGTCGGCATCCTGATCACGATGGTCACGCAGATCGGCGCGACCACGCCGCCGGTGGCCGTGCTGCTGTTCGTCGCCACCAGCATCGCCGGCACCACCTACGATCAGACGGTCAAGTACTGCTGGGCCTTCATCCTCTGTGAAGTCATCGTCCTCGCGCTGGTGCTGTTCGTGCCGGCGACGGCGACCTGGATTCCGCGAACGTTCATGTAGCAAGGCGTCGCGCCGGACGCGCCGGCGGAGCTGCCGGCGGCGGCTCGCAAGACCCGACTCTGCACCCCGGGATCCCTCACGCGCCCGGAAGCTCCGGTCACTCTTCGCGTGGTGAATCCCGACTCAAGCGAGACCTGCTGACATGCCATCCAGGCACATTCCGGCGTTCGACCACGCCAACAAGCCCATCCTCGACGCCGACGCACCGGTGGACGCCACGTACTTCCGGCTGGTCTCCCTCGCCGCCGGCCAGGTCGACGAGTTCCTGCTCGAAGCGTTCGAGTGTCTCGTCGTCGTCATGTCGGGCACGGCGGACATCACCGTTTCCGGGGAGCGCTTTGCCGCGGTCGGGCAGCGCGCGGACATCTGGTCCGGAAATGCCGATTCGGTCTACTGCGGGCGCAACCGGCTCGTCGCCGTCGCGGCGCTGACACGGGTCGAGCTCGCCGTCGCCGGCTGTCGTTCCACGGCGGACTATCCGGCGTTCCGCATCCGTCCCGACGAAGTCGATTGCGTCGACGTGGGATCGAACGAGACCAAATCACGCCGCCGCATATTCCACATTCTCGGCCGCAACGGCGCCGGTCGCAGCGGCAACCTGCTGGTTTCGGAGCTGTACTGCGACGAGGGCTGCTGGTCGGGATATCCGCCGCACAAGCACGACACCGATCGCGAAGGCGAGACCGCCCACGAAGAGGTCTATCACTATCGCTTCAATCCGCCGGGCGGCTTCGGCGCGCAGCTCTGGTTCGAATCGATTCAGGGTCGGATCGTGGAATCGCGGCCCGTCATGACGCGCGATGGCGACACCTTCTGCTTCGACACCGGCTATCATCCGACGGTCACCTCGCCCGGTCACGCGGAATACATCTTCACGATTCTGGTCGGCAAGTCGCAGCGCCCGCTGCTCCAGCACTTCCACGAAGACCACCTGCACCTGATGGACAAGATACCGGGCATCGCGGCGATGCGCGACAAGTTCAAGTGAGCGAAGGCTCCGGTGTGCCGGCCGGCAGGCGGCCGCCGGAGTCGAACGGCCGATCCATCGCGATGCGGGGAGAGCCATGTGGTTCCCTTCCGGAACCGCAACGATGGCGCGCTGCTCTTTCTCGGCTGCCCCGCCACCCACGGCGCGTGGGCCCGGGCGGGGTGGGGCGACTCGGTCTCCGGATCGCCGCGCGCGTGCTGCAAATTCGCTGCTGTCCGATCCAATGCTCCCATCCATCCCGGCCTTCGATTTCGACCCGTGGGTCACCTGGTAGCGCCAGGGTGCCCATGCAGCGTGTTGTCATGGAAATCAACCCGATCAGGACGAAGGCGGACTACCGCGCCGCGCTGCGGGAGATCGAATCCCTCATGGACGCGCGCGCAGGGTCGCCCGAGGGCGAGCGGCTCGACGTGCTCGCCACGCTGGTCGAAGCGTACGAGGCGCGGCACTACCCTCTCGACCTTCCCGACCCGGTGGAAGCGGCCTCGGGATGCCCCGCGACCGGTTGCAGGACCGGCGCCCCGTCGATCGGCACCAGGATCGCCGGCGAGTTGCTGACGATGACCCTGGGCGGGTCGTTGCGGACCGCGACCGTCGCCGGCTTGATCCCGGCCAGCGCCCGCGACGCCGTCAGCCGGTCGAGCGACATCGTGCGGATCGACCCGGCGATCGCCGTCTGCAACTCCGGGGCCATCGCGGCACCCCGCTCCGGCAGCGCGGGGAGGTCGACCACCCGCGGCCGGGGATCGGTTGGCGGTGCAGCGCCACCGCTCGCCGCCTGGGCACCCGATGCCACGGCCAGCAGCAGCCCCAATGCGGAGATTCCAAGCCTGAAGACGTTCTTCATGGCCACGCTCCTCACTGCGTCGCAAGCGCGTCGTGTGCCATTTCGCGCACCTGTATCCGCCCCTGGATGACCTTGCCCTCGTTCGGCGTGCCTTCCGGCAGCACTTCCTGTACGTCCTTCAGCGGGTCCCAGGAGAAGACCTGGGCGACAAGTGGCGGCGAAGCGAGACACGCAGCGATGGCGAAGATTGTGCCGCGCACGTTCATGGCCTTTTTCCAGACCAGACGCGTCGCGACAACGGCTCGATCAGTCGGCCTTCGCCTTCTCCTGCATCGCCGCCTGCAGTTTCTGGACGTCGGCCTTCGACAACTGCGGCCGGTCGACCTTGATCGTCAGCTTGTTGAGCTTGGCGGTCAGCGCGAACGGCGGCTTGTAGTCGGCGTCGTTCACGCCGGTGAGCGTGTCGGAGCCGATGTCGAAGCTTTCGTCCCATTGCAGGATCGCCGGCAGCGTCTTTTCCATGCGCTTGGTCGCGACCACCGCGCCATCCACCTTCAAGCTGCCGGTGCCGGGCTGGCCGAGTCCACTGAAGCTGTTGAACGCCAGCGTGCCGGGGCCGATCCCCTCGTACTTGAAATCGAACTCGACCGTGTGCCGGCCAGGCGTGAGCGCATCGGCAGCTTCCCACTTGATGCGCTCGAGGTCGACCATGTTCCACAGGAACACCGGCTTGCCCTTGAGCAGGTAGAAGCCATAGCCGGCAAAACGCCCGCCGGAAGTGAGGATCATGCCCTCGGCGCCACCGGCCGGCACCTCGATGTCGGCCGTGACGGTGTACGAGGCGTTCAGCAGCATCGGCGAGTCGCCCTGCGGCAGCCCGACCATCGGCCGCGTGTAGACGAACTCGGTGCGCCCGGCGGTGATGTTCGGCCGCGGCGCCACGATGCGCGCCGCCACCGACGCATCCATCGGGAACACCTCGTACTTCCTGGCCTCGGCGATGAACTTCGCCTTCAGTTCCTTGACCTTCTGCGGATTCTTCGCCGCGAGATCGGTGGTCTGGCTGAAGTCGGTTTTCAGGTTGAAGAGTTCCAGAACCTGGTTGTCCAGCGGGTTCGGGTTGGCCGCACCGTAGACCTCCCAAGGGGCGCGGTTGACCTTGGTGCTGAGGAACCAGCCATCGTCGTAGAGCGCCCACTGGCCGAACATCTCGAAGTACTGCGTCTTGTGCCGCGTGGCCGCCTTGGCATTCTTCGCATCGAAGGTGTAGGCGAAGCTGGTGCCCTCGATCGGCGCCTGCTTGATGCCATCCACCCTCACCGGCGCCTTGATGCCAGCGGCCTCGAGGATCGTCGGCACCACGTCGATGACGTGCACGAACTGCTCGCGCAGCCCGCCCTTGTCCTTGATGCGCGCCGGCCACGACACGACCATGTTCTGGTTGGTGCCGCCGAGTTGCGAAGCGTTCTGCTTGAACCACGAGAACGGCGTGTCGAAGGCCCACGACCAACCGGCCGACATGTGGTTGTAGGTTTGCTCGGTACCCCAGACGTCGTAGAACTTCATCTGCACGTCGACCGGCAGCTGGTTCAGGCCGTTGAAGAACGCGACCTCGTTGGGCGTGCCCATCGGCCCGCCCTCGGCGCTGGTGCCGTTGTCGCCGTTGATGTAGATGATCAGCGTGTTGTCGAGCTTGCCCAGGTCCTGGAAGCGCTGGATCACGCGGCCGATCTCGTTGTCGCTGTAGGCGGCGTAGGCGGCGAAGACCTCGACCTGGCGGATGAAGAGCTTCTTCTCGTCGGCGCTCAGCGTGTCCCAGGGCTTGAGCATCTGGCTCGGCCACGGTGCGAGCCGGGTGTCCCCGGGGATCACGCCCAGGCGCTTCTGGTTCGCGAAGATGCGCTCGCGCAGCTTCTCGTAGCCGTCGTCGAACAGGTGCATCGCGCTGATCTTGTCCACCCACTCCTTGGTCGGGTGGTGCGGCGCGTGGGTGGCGCCGGGCGCGTACTTGATGAAGATAGGCTTATCCGGCTGGATCTGGTGCATCCGCGACATGTAGTCGATGGCGTCGTCGGCCATGCCGGTGACCAGGTTCCAGCCCGGCTTGCCCTCGAACGGATAGATCTGTGTCGTGTTGCGGAACAGATTGGGCTGCCACTGGTTGGCGTCGCCACCGACGAAGCCATAGAAGTACTCGAAGCCCATGCCGCTGGGCCACTGGTCGAAGGGCCCCACCTGGCTGGCCGCGAAGGCCGGCGTGTTGTGGTTCTTGCCGAACCACGAGGTGGCGTAGCCGTTGTCGAGCAGCATGCGGCCGATGGTCGCCTTGTCCTTGCCGATGATGCTGTTGTAGCCGGGGAAACCGGTCGCCTGCTCCGAGATCACGCCGAAGCCGGCCGAGTGGTGGTTGCGCCCGGTGATCAACGCGGCGCGCGTAGGTGAGCACAGCGCCGTCGAGAACATGCGCGTGTAGCGGAGTCCCTCGCCCGCGATCCGGTCCATCGTCGGCGTCGGAATGACCCCCCCGAAGGTGCTCGGTACGCCGAAGCCCGCGTCGTCGGTGATGATCAGGAGCACGTTCGGCGCGCCCTTGGGCGGCACTACCCGCGGCGCCCACCAGGGCTTCGACTGGAGGGCGCCGTTCTTGATCACACCGCCGAACTTCGGGTCGGGCGGCGGCAGCTGGGTGTTGGAGATCGTTGTCGTCGCGCTGGGCGAGCCAAGCGTGCCGGTGACCTGCTGCGCGCCGACCTGCGTTGCGCCAAAGAGCGCTGCAACGCCCGCGGTGACCAATGCCGCCTTTCGCAATCTCATGACCACCTCCAATGACGGGGGCCGGGCTGGCTTTGTCCGATGGGCCCGCATGGCACAGAAACAGGAATTCCGCTTGCCGCAGGACCGTTCGCGCTCACCCGGTGAAAAACCGCGGAATCCTAACAGACCTGGGCAGCGTGTCAATATGTCACCGAACTGTCACGGAACTGCTTGTCACGAAACGGCTACAAAACGCAATCACGCAAGACTGACCCAAGGGCCGCTCGGCAACGTCGATGTGCCAACGGCACGATCGTCATTCGGACCTATCGCCCGCGGCACTCAACGGCTCTCTGTTCATTCGGTCGAGCAGTTCGACATCCAGTCCGTAGGGACCGCGGAATCGATTTGCAGGCGGCCCCTCCAACGGGCGCCGAGGCGCCCGTGGAAGTGTCCTGGTACTGCGATCAGGGCTGAAGCTCGATCTCGCCCGGCCGCCACGTCTTGTTGAACCACGGCTCCAGCGGGCCATAGAGGCGAAGGATCATGAACCAGCCCTTGCCAGGGATCGTCTGCACCCAGTTGTTCTCCATTCCCGTGGGTGCCTTGGGTCCGAAGTAGACATCCACCGAGCCGTCCGCATTGATCCTGACCGCCTTGGTCTGGCTGCTGACGCTCGGGGCCTTCTGGTCGGTCTGCACCATCGAACGGGTCTGGTTGTCGTAGACGATGACCGACCAGAAATCCTTCACCGGGACGTTCGGCGGCAGCCGCAGCTTGTAGGTCTTGCCGCCGTCGAAGGGATTGCCCTTGGCATCCTGCACCGACCAGGGGTATTGCGAGCCCCGGCCGACCATCTTCTCCTCCATCGCCGGCGTGACGCCGGTGGCAAAGTAATAGTAGAAGGCGGCGCCATCCAGGTTGCTGACGCCGGGCGACACCTCGAACTTGTAGCCGCCGAAAAACGGCAGGCGCCACGCGCTGTCCGGATAGAAGTACGCCTCCTTCGAACGGATCTTGAAGGCGATGGTCCGCGCCGTCACGGCGCCGATGTTCGCGGCGTCGGTCAGGATCTTCTTCATGCGCTCGTCGGGATTGAAGGGCTGACCCTTGACGATGCCGATCGAGGCGAACAGGCCCAGGGTGGTGGGATCGGAACCCTCCGGCGGCTCCTCCTGGATGACCTGGTTCAGCAGGCCCCAGAACGCATAGTCGCCCGGTGCGACGAAGTTCGCCGGAATCCCCGAGCCGTTGACGAACTTCATCGGCGGCGGCTTGGCGGCGTCGGCGAGGCGATAGATCCGCAGGTTCTTCTTGACCGAGTCGACGCCGGGTCGGGTCGAACCGTCCACGACGAAGGCGCGGAACACCAGCCAGCTGCCGAAGGTGCTCGGCCGCACGACGTGATACCCCGACGGGATGTCGCCCTTGTATCCAGGCGGCAGCAGCAGGTACTTGCCGCCCTCGCCCTTGTCGACCCCGGTGATGCCGACATCGGCCACCCACTTGTACCAGAAGTCGTTGAACAGCCCCAGCACCTTGGGGGGAATCTCGGCCACCAACGGTCCCTTGCTGGTGTCGACCCAGATGAAGTTGTAGATCGTGTTGTCGTTCGCCGTCAGCTCCACGGTCCTCGGATCGACCAGATCTTCCCAGATCACGTCGGTCTGGTTGTCGGGGCCGAACTTGCGCAGCGAATCGCGCATGCCCGCCTGATTGACCATTGGAATTGCCAGCAGATAGGCTTGCAGCGCCCGCGAACGGTCCAGGTTGTCATAGATCCTGTCGACGGTATCGGCCGACGGGTACCCATAATCCAGGTTCAAGGTCCCGATCGAGGACTCGATCCTGTCCGGCACGGCGACACCCGGCGCGAAAGGCGTCGTCATCTTGAAGGTCTGCGCGGAAGCCACCGTGGTGAACGCGACGGCGAGAATCGCGCCCAGCAGTGCGTGTCTCGTCATGTTCCATTCTCCTTGTGCGCAGTGGGGTCTGCGCGTTAACGGTAAATGAATCGGGCCGGTAGGCTAGCAGACGTTACGAAATCGTACTTTGCAAATCCGGCCCTGCCGTTGACTTGTCCAGGCGCGCCCGCCTAGCATCATCAAATTCGCTCCGGCCCGGCACGTCTTGATCCGGTCGGGAGCCCGGAGGTTGCCGGATGGCCAGATCAACACAGCCCGTCGCTGACGGGTCCATCGCCGAGAGGCACCGCCGCGCGCGCGACCCCGCACGACAGGTCGCCGGCCCGAAGGCGGCCCCGCGCAGCGACCTACCCGCTGCGGCCGCCGGTGAAGTCAGGATCGGTCCTGTCGCTGCGATTCCAGACGTCTTGAGAAAGCTCGGCGTCACGCCGAGTCTCCCGTTTGTACGGGCCGGCGTCCCGCTCTCCACGTTCAGGAATCCCGAGAACCGGATCGCCTTCGACGCTCTTGGCCGCCTGTTTTCCGAATGCTCAGCGTTGACCGGATGCGGCCATTTCGGCCTGCTCGTCGGCGAGTGCTTCGAGTTGGACGGCCTCGGCGCCATCGGATACCTGATGCGCAACTCGCCTACCGTCGGCGAGGCGCTGCGGGCACTTCTGCTGCATCTTTACCTGCACGATCGCGGTGCCGTCCCGATATTGATCAATCTGGAGGCGTCACATGTGCTGCTTGGCTACTCCATCTACCGGCACGGGACACCCGGCGCCGCGCAGCTTTACGACGTAGCCATTGCCATCGGGTACAGGGCGCTGAAGGAAATTTGCGGCGCCCCTTGGAAGCCGCTGCGCGTCCAGTTTTCGCATGTTCGACCGAAGGATCAGCGTCCTTATCGGCGCCTTTTTGGTCCAAGTGTTCGATTCGATGCCGAGGTGTCCGGCATCGTGTTCGAGGCGTCGTGGCTCGACCACGCCATCGCCGGCGCGGACCCCAACCTCCGCGAGCTGGTCATGCAGGCGATCCAGCAGACGCAGGCCAACAGCACGATGAGCTTCGCCGACGTAGTACGGGGCGCGCTTCACCAGATGGTGCTGAGCGGCACGTCGTCTGCCGGGAACGTGGCGCTCCTGTTCGGCGTGCACGAGCGGACGCTGCGCAAACGGCTGACCGCCGAGGGGGCAAGCCTGCAACGGCTCGTCAGTCAGACGCGCTTCGAGCTTGCGAAGCAGCTTCTGGAGAACACAGAACTTCCGTTGTCGGAAATCGCATCGGCGCTGCGGTATGCCGATGCGGCGGTATTTTCACGGGCGTTCCGCGGCTGGTCAAGAATGAGCCCCAGCGAATGGCGCGCCCGATGTAACCGCAAGGCCGTTCCTCGCGCCGATGAACTCGGAGATGGGGCGTTGCAACGACCGGTTTGAAGCGAATGCGTCGATGGTCGCTCTTGGCCGTCGGGGAGGAGAAACTACAGCGGTCGAAGCCCGCACACGACGCTGGCGACCCGCCGAGGGAAACCCGCCGCCGCGGGGGAGAAGAAGCCCCAACGGAGAACCGTCGAGGCTGTGCCATTGGTCGGGGTGAGAGGATTTGAACCTCCGACATCTTGCTCCCAAAGCAAGCGCGCTACCGGGCTGCGCTACACCCCGCCGGGACGCAATTATGCCATTCGCGCCGCGTCGCCGGGAAAACACGCCCGGGGCGGCGCGCCGGCGGCGCCGTTCAGCGCCCGAACTTGCGGATGACTTCCAGCGCTTCGGCGATCGCGCGGTCGCCGTCGCCCGACTTCACCGCCTGCTGCACGCAGCCGTGCAGGTGGTGCTCGAGGAGCTGCAGCGCCAGCGCGTCGAGCGCCGACTGCACGGCGCTGACCTGCGTCAGCACGTCGATGCAGTAGCGGTCCTCGTCGATCATCCGGCCGATGCCGCGCACCTGTCCCTCGATGCGATTGAGGCGCTTGACCAGCGCCGGCTTGTCGTCGCGCACGACGGGCGGGTGCGCCGCCGGCGCGGCGGCAGCGCGCGCCGCGGCGGTCCGCGCCGGTGCCCTGGCGCGCGGCGCGGGATTTTCAGCCCGCGACGTCATACCCCGCACCCTCGATCGCCGCGCGCAGCGCCGCGACGCCGGTGTGCACGGGGTCGAAGGCGATCTTCGCTTCGCCGGGGTCGAGCGTCACCGCGACCTCCTGCACGCCGGGAACCGCCTTCAACACCCGCGTGACCCCCGCGACGCAACCGCCGCAGGTCATGCCTTCGACCTTGATCGTCACTGCTTCCATCTTCGTCTCCTCGTCTCAAGTGGTGCAACCCCGGCCAGTCCGGGGACGTAAGCTCGCACGCGGCCCACCGGTCGTCGAGCGGATTCCGCGTTGCCGTTGCTCGTCACGCGCGTGGCCGCCACCGCTTCAGCAGCAGCGCGTTGCCGACCACCGACACCGAACTCGCCGCCATCGCCGCGCCCGCGATCACCGGATTGAGCATCCCCGCCGCGGCGAGCGGGATGCCGAGCACGTTGTACGCGAACGCGAAGAACAGGTTCTGCCGGATCTTGGCGAGCGTGGCGCGCGACAGCAGGATGGCGTCGACGACTGCGTTGAGGTCGCTGCGGATCAGCGTCACGTCGGCGGCTTCGATCGCGACGTCGGAACCGGCGCCGATGGCGAAGCTGACGTCGGCGGCGGCGAGCGCCGGCGCGTCGTTGACGCCGTCGCCGACCATCCCGGTCACCACGCCGCGCGCCTTCAGCTCGCGCACCGCGGCCGCCTTGTCGGCAGGCATCACGCCGGCGCGGAAATCGTCGATGCCGACCGCCCCCGCGACGGCGCGCGCGGTCTCGGCGTTGTCGCCGGTCAGCATGACGACGTCGATGCCGGCGGCGCGCAGCCGCGCCACGGCAGCCTTCGACGTCGGCCGGACGGCGTCGGCGAAGGCGACGAGCCCGATCGCGCGGCCGGCGACGGCGACGGCGACCACCGTCGCGCCGCCGCGCGACAGCGTCGCCGCCGCGTCGGCGGAAACGTCGACGCCGATTTCCGCCAGGTACGCGGTCGACCCCAGCGCCGCATCGTCGCGCCCGGGCCCGACGCGGCCGCGCGCGCCCCTGCCCGGCACCGCAGCGAAGTC
>CAIWHR010000623.1 GCA_903912485.1 uncultured beta proteobacterium
CGGCGACTGCCCCGGCAGCGGCGGCGCCGGCGGTCGCAGCGGACGTCGTCGTCGCCGGCGCGGTGGCGCAGGAGGCCAGCGCGAACACGCCGGCGGCGAGTGCCAGCGCGGCGCCCGGCGACGAAAAGCGGCAGGGAACGGACATCGGATTACCTCGAAGGAGACGGCGGCGGCTGCCGGGTCATGCGACAACCGGTGAGTCGGAAGGCAGGAGTTCGCCGCGCAGCGAATGCGGCAGCGCGGAGGCGATGGTGACGTCGACGTAGCTGCCGATCCGCGCGGCGTCGCCGGCGAAATTGACGACGCGATTGTTGTCGGTGCGCGCGGCGAGCTCGCGGGCGTCCTTCACCGCGCGACCGGTCACCAGCACGCGCTGGCGGGTGCCGGTCATCGCCTCGCTCAACGCGCGGTACTGGCCGTCGACGAGGCTCTGCAGCCGGACCAGGCGCGCCTGCTGGGTCGCGGCAGGCACCGGGTCGGCGAACTCCGCGGCCGGCGTGCCGGGGCGGGCGCTGTACGCGAAGCTGAACGCGCCGTCGAAGCCGATGTCCTCGATCAGCTTCATCGTCTGCCCGAAATCGGCGTCGGTCTCGCCGGGGAAGCCGACGATGAAATCGGAGGTCAGCGAAAGGTCGGGGCGCACCGCGCGCAGCCGCCGCACGATCGACCTGTACTCGAGCGCCGTGTAGCCGCGCTTCATCGCGGCAAGCACGCGGTCCGAGCCCGACTGGACCGGCAGGTGCAGGTGCGAGACCAGTTTGGGGACCCTGCCGTAGACCGCGATCAGCCGCGCCGACATCTCCTTCGGGTGCGACGTCGTGTAGCGGATGCGCTCGACCCCGGAAATCTCGGCGACGGTCTCGATCAGCCGCGCGAAATCGGCGGCGTCGCCGCCGCCCGGCAGCGCGCCGCGGTACGCGTTGACGTTCTGGCCGAGCAGCGTGATCTCGCGCACGCCCTGGTCGGCGAGATCGGCGACTTCGGTCAGCACGTCCTCGAACGGCCGCGAGAAT
Organism: uncultured beta proteobacterium; assembly: GCA_903912485.1. Taxonomy (GTDB): domain Bacteria; phylum Pseudomonadota; class Gammaproteobacteria; order Burkholderiales; family Casimicrobiaceae; genus CAIWHR01. The sequence goes on from CAIWHR010000623.1 coordinate 1,014, forward strand.
TCCTCGCCGCGGGTGAACGGCACGACGCAGAACGTGCAGTACTTGCTGCAGCCCTCCATGATCGACACGAACGCCGACGCGCCGTCGACGCGCGGCGGCGGGAGGTGGTCGAACTTCTCGATCTCGGGGAAGCGGATGTCGACCTGCGAAACGCCGGTCGCGCGGCGGTCGCGGATCAGCTGCGGCAGCCGGTGCAGCGTCTGCGGCCCGAACACGACGTCGACGTAGGGCGCGCGGCGGACGATGGCCGCACCTTCCTGGCTCGCCACGCAGCCGCCGACGCCGATGATGAGGTCCGGCCGCGCGGCTTTCAGCTCGCGCACGCGGCCCAGGTCGTGGAACACGCGCTCCTGCGCCTTCTCGCGGACCGAGCAGGTGTTGAACAGGATGACGTCGGCGTCTTCCGGGCGGTCGGTCAGCGCGAGGCCGTCGGAGGCGGCGAGCACGTCGGCCATCCTGTCCGAGTCGTACTCGTTCATCTGGCAGCCGAAGGTGCGGATGTAGAGCTTTTGCGTCACGGGCGCGCCCCGGGGCCGGTGGTGATCCGGTGGGGGCCAAGCGGCTGAAAGGGTGCGAATTATAGCAGGCGCCGCGGTACAATTCGCCCGCAGGTGTCCGTCGCGAATTCGTCGCGGCGGGTGAAACGGGAATGCGGTGCTGCGCGAATGCCCTTCGCGCCAACCCGCGGCTGCCCCCGCAACGGTAGGCCAGTGCGGGTCGCCCATTTCGCCACTGTCGGCAACGACGGGAAGGCGGGCGATCAAGTCTGGCGAGCCCGGAGACCGGCCTGTGCCCCGCATGCGGCGCGCGCTTTGTGCGCGCCCGGATGCGGGACGACGCGCAACGCCGCAGGCCGCGGCGCTGCCGTACGCCAATCACCGCGCGGGGTCGCACGGTGCCGCGGAGACCTGCATGCCATTCCCCCGCCGTGCCGAAGCGCGAGACCGCGTCGCCCCTTGCCTGCCGCCGTCGCTCGGCCGCCGCGCGCTGCCTTTCCTCGGCTGCCTCGTCGCCGTCGCGGGCGGTCCGGCGGCGGCGCAGGGCGCCGCGCCCGCACCGGCGGCGCTCGACCCGATCGTCGTCACCGCGTCGCGGCAGTCGCAGCCGATCGCCGAGGTGCTCGCCGACCTCACCGTCATCGGCCGCGACGAGATCGCCCGCGCCGGCGTGCAGAGTCTCGTCGAGCTGCTGCAGCGGCAGCCCGGCGTGGAGATGGTGCAGAACGGCGGCCCGGGCGCGGTGTCGGGCGTGTTCCTGCGCGGCGCCAATCGCGGCCAGACGCTGGTCCTCATCGACGGCGTGCGCGTGTCGTCGTCGAGCGCGGGCTCGACGACGCTGGAGGCGATTCCGCTCGACCAGATCGAAAGGATCGAGGTGCTGCGCGGGCCGGCGTCGAGTCTCTACGGTGCGGACGCGATCGGCGGCGTCATCCAGGTGTTCACGCGGCGGGGCGGCGGCGCGGTCTCCGGCAACGCCAGCGCCGGCTACGGCACGTTCGCCACCTGGGACGTCAAGGCCGGCGTCGGCGGCAGCGCGGGACCGGTGACGTTCGCCGTCCAGGCGGCGGCCAAGGAAAGCAGGGGCTTCAACGCCATCGCCAATCCGGCCAGCTTTCTCTACAATCCCGACCCCGACGGCTACACCAACCAGAGCGTGTCGGCGAACGTCGGCGTCACCCTGGCGCCGGACCAGGAAGCGCGGGCGCAGTTCTTCAGGAGCCGTCTCGACAACCAGTTCGACGGCGGCCCCGGCTTCGACGACCGCACCATCACCGTCGCCGAGACGTGGCAGGCATCGACCCGCAACCGGCTGGCGAGCTTCTGGGTCTCGCAGCTGACGGCGGCGCAGGGCGTCGACGACAGCCGGACGCAGACCGGCTACGGCGACTACCCTTTCCGGACCACGCAGCGCCAGTACACCTGGCAGAACGAGTTCGCGCTGCCGCGCGGCGCGCTCACCGCCGGCTTTGAACGGCGCGAAGAGAACGTCGCGACCGACGCCGGCTTCCTGACGACGTCGCGCAACACCGACTCGGTGTTCGGCATCTACCAGCTGCGCGTCGACGCGCAGGCGGTGCAGGCCAACCTGCGCCACGACGAGTCGCGGCAGTACGGCAGCCAGACGACCGGCGCGCTCGCGTACAGCTACCGTCCCGCGCCGCCGTGGCGGCTGACCGCGGGCGTTTCCACCGGCTTCAAGGCGCCGTCGTTCAACGACCTCTACTACCCGGACTTCTCCAATCCGAACCTGGTGCCCGAGACCTCGCGCAACGTCGAGGGCGGCGTCTACTGGCAGGGCAGCGTCGGCGGCGCGGGCGTCGAAGCGCGCGCGATCGCCTATCGCAACCAGGTGCGCGAGCTGATCGTGTTCCAGTGCGACGCCGACTACAACTGCGCGCCGCAGAACGTCGACCGGGCGACGCTGGACGGCGCGACGCTCGGAGTCGACCTGCGCGACGAGGGCGGCGCGACGCTGTCGGCATCGCTCGACCTGCAGTCGCCGCAGGATGACCGCACCGGCAACCTGCTGCCGCGGCGCGCGCGCCGCCACGGCGCGCTGACGCTGGGCTATCCGCTCGGACCGGCGCGCGTCGGCGTCGAGGTCGTCGCCTCGTCGCTGCGCTACGACGACGCCGAAAACCGGGTGAAGATGGCCGGCTACGCGATCGTGAACCTCAGCGCCGAATGGACGCTGGGGACGGGCGTGACGCTGTTCGCGCGCGCCAACAACGTGCTCGACCGCAACTACGAGCTCGCGGCCGGCTACGCGACCGGCGGCGCCACCGTGCTCGCCGGCGTGCGGGCGCAGTTCCGATGAGGCCTGCCCGCGCCGCGCGCCTGTTGCTGCGCGCACTTGCCGCGCTGGCGCTGGCGCTGGCGGCGCCCGGCGCAACGGGCGCCGTCGTGCAGGCGGTCGACGACACCGGCGCGACGGTGACGCTGGCGGCGGCAGCGCGGCGGATCGTCAGCCTCGCGCCGCACGCGACCGAGCTGCTCTATGCGGCGGGCGGCGGCGCGCGCGTGATCGGCGTCAGCGAAGCGTCGGACTGGCCGCCCGCGGCGCGCGCGCTGCCGCGCGTCGGCGATTCCCGTGCGATCGATCTCGAGCGCATCTTCGCGCTCGCTCCCGACCTGGTCGTCACCTGGCCGTACACCGCGCCCGAACAGGTCCTGCGCCTGCGCGCGCGCGGCATCGCGGTGTTCACCACCGATCCCAGGACGATCGAGGGCATCTTCGCCGACCTCGAGCGGCTGGGCACGCTGCTCGGCACCGAGGCGCGGACGAACGAACTCGCGGCGGCGGCGCGCGGGC
>CAIWHR010000624.1 GCA_903912485.1 uncultured beta proteobacterium
CATGGTCGGCCCCGACTACCAACGGCCGGCGGAGGATCTGCCGGCGGCGTATCCCGGCGCGGCGGCCGTGGCGCCCGACGCCGCCGCGCTGCGCAGCGACTGGTGGACGCTGTTCGACGATCCCGCGCTGAACGAACTCGTCGCGACGGCGCTCGCGAACAACAGCAACGTGCAGCGCGCCGTCGCGCGCATCGAGGAAGCCGACGCCAATCTGCGCGCGGTCGACGCCGCACTGTTTCCCGAGGCCAACCTCAACGGCGCGGGGCTGCGGTCGCGTTCGAGCAGCGCGGTCGCTTCGCCACCGCCCGCGGGGACGCCCAGCATCAGGAACGACGTTCGCGTCGCGCTTTCCGCGTCGTTCGAGATCGACTTCTGGGGCAAGCTGCGCCGCGGCTCGGAAGCCGCGCGTGCGCAGGCGTTGGGCTCGCGCTACGCCCGCGACGTCGTGATGCTGTCGCTGGCGGGCCTCACGACGCAGACCTATTTTTCGCTGCGCGCGCTCGACGCGCAGATTGCGACCACGCGCGGCACGCTGGCCACGCGCAGCGACGGGCTGTCGCTGGTCAGGCGCCGCGTCGACGCCGGCTACGCGTCCGATCTCGACCTGCGCCAGGCGGAAGGCGCGACCACCGACGCGTCGGCGCAGCTGAAGGACCTCATCCGGCTGCGCGCGCTGGCCCTGCATCTGCTCGGCGTGCTGACCGGCAGGCTCGATCTCGTCGTCGCGCCCGGCGACATCGCTCGGCTGCCGCTTCCGCCGCTGCCTCCGCCGGGCCTGCCGTCGACGCTGATCGAGCGCCGGCCGGACGTCCGCGTGGCCGAGCAGGCGCTGATCGCCGAGAACGCGCTCGTCGGCGTCGCCGTCGCCCGGCGCTTTCCGACCCTCTCGCTGACCGGCAACTACGGCGGCGAGAGCGAGGCGCTGGCGTCGCTGTTCAGCGGTCCGGGCCGGATCTGGGCCGCCGGCATCGGGCTCACGGCACCCATCTTCGACGCGGGCAAGCTCGCGGCGCTGGCCGATGCCGAGCGCGCGCGCTACCGTCAGACGCTCGCGACCTACGACCAGACGATCCAGAACGCGTTCCGCGAAGTCGCCGACGCGCTCAACAACGTCGCCCAGTTCGCGGCGACCGAGACCGACCTGCGGGCGAGCGTGAATTCGGCGCGCGAGGCGCTGCGACTGGCGACGCGGCGCTACGAGGCCGGCTACTCGGGCTATCTCGAAGTTCTCGAATCGCAGCGCAGCACCAACGTCAGCGAATTGCTGCTGATCCGCAACCGGCAGGTGCTGCTCGGCGCCGAAGTCGACCTGATGACCGCGCTGGGCGGCGGCTGGCTGCCCGCGGACGCGGGCGCGGCGAGGTAGGATTCCGGCAGCCGCTTGCGGCAGGGCGTTCGCGGACGGATGCCGGCCCCGGGTCCGCCGGCACCGCTGCCGCTACAATAGGCAGCGCCCGCCGCACCGCAGGCTTCCCGGCGCGCCGGAGGCCCGCGGTCGGCGTCGATTGCTGCGGGGCCGCCGTTGCCGGCGCGCTGCCCGCTCCGAGGAGCTCGCGTGACCGCAACCGTATCGATTGTCCGAACCGCCAGCACGCTGCCCGACGCAGTGGTCTCCAATCGCGAGATCGGCGAGCGCCTGGTGGCCGACGTCCAGATCGACGACGAAGCCACCGCCGACATCGTCGCCAAGGTCCGCGAGCGCTCCGAACTCATCGAGAAGAAGACGGGGCTGCGCGCGCGGCGCTTCTTCGACCCGGCCGAATCGCCGGTCGCGGTGGGCCTCGAACTGCTGGAGCGCCTGATGGGCGACGACGCGTGGTCCGGCCTCGACGCGCTGATCGTCTCGTCGTCGAGCACGCAGGGCTTCCCCGGACTGTCGCAGCAGATCGTCGCGGCGGCGCGCGCCGGGCACGCGGACTTCGGCGCCCCTTTCGTCCTCGACATCGGCAGCAACGCCTGCACGAGCTTCATGTACGGCGTCGCGATCGGTGCGAGCACGCTGCAGGCGATGGGTTATCGCCGCGTCGCCTGCATCGCGATCGAATTCGCGTCGCGCTGCATTCCCTACGATCCGCTTCACTTCGGCACCAGCACGCTCTTCGGCGACGCGGCGGCGGGCGTGCTGCTCGGCAGCGACGGCCCCGGCGTCGCCGCGATCCGCTCGATGCGCGCGAGTTCGATGATCGACGCCCAGACGATCGGGATGATCAAGGGCGGCGGCGTTCAGGCCGCGAACCTCGCGCTCGCCGTGCCCGAGCCGGTCCGCTGGTACATGGCGGGCCCGCCCGTCGCCGTGGGCGCGACGCGGATCCTGATCGACGAGATCCAGCGCTACCAGGCCGCCGGCGCGCGCATCGACTGGCTGATCCCGCACCAGGCCAACCTGACGCGGATCCTGATCCCCGCCTGCGAAAAGACGGGGATCGATCCGTCGCGGCTGTGCGCGTCGTTTGCCGACACGGGCAACACGTCGAGCGCGAGCATCCCGCTGCTGCTGGACCAGCTGATCCGCAGCGGACGCGCGCAACCGGGCGAGTTCGCGCTGCTGATCGGCTTCGGTTCGAGCTATACGATCGGCTCAGCGCTGCTCGAGTTCGGCGCCGCGCCGCGCCCGGGCTAGCCCGGGCAGGGGAGTGCGCCGGCGCGGCAGGACCGCCTACTTCGCCGGCGGGGAAGCGGGTGCCGGCGGCGCCGCAGCGGGGGCATCGGCGACGATTTCGATCTTGGCCTTGGCCTTGAGCGCATCCAGCTGCTTCATCACGTTCTGCTGCTGAAGCTGCTGCGTCAGCTGGGGCTTGACCTCGTCCAGCGGCGGCGGCTCGATCGGCCTCGTGTCCTCGAGCAGGATGACGTGATAGCCGAACTGGGTCTTCACCGGCTCCTCGGTGAACTTGCCCTTCTGCAGCTTGGCGAGCGCGGCGCCGAACTCGGGCACCATCCTCCGCGGGTCGAACCAGCCCAGGTCGCCGCCCTTGTCCTTGCTGCCCTGATCCTTCGATTTCTCCATCGCCAGCTTGTCGAAGGCGCCCGGATTCTTGTTGAGCTTGGCGATGATGTCCCTGGCTTCGGATTCCTTCTCGACCAGGATGTGGCGCGCCTTGTATTCGGTCCCGGTCACGGTGGCCTTGACGCGCTCGTACTCGGCCTTCAGCGCGTCGTCGGTGACCGGATTGCTCTTGATGAAATCCCGGATGTAGGCGTTGGCGAGAATGGATTGCCTGACCGCATCGATCTGTTCCGCGACCTCGGGCGTCTTGTCCAGCCCCTTGCTGACCGCCTCCTGCGAGACCAGCACCTGCAGCGCCAGATGGTCGATGAGGGCTTTCCGCGATTCCGGCGTATCGGGACGGCCGGAAGCCGCGCTCTCCCTGACCATCATGTCGACCGCCCTGCGGCTGATCGGCGTTCCGTTCACCGTCGCCGCAATCGGCTCGGCCGAAGCCTGCGCCGCGGGCTTGGCGTCCTTGCTGTGCTGGCCGCAGGCGCCGAGGGCGAGCAACGAGGCCGCGCTGGCCAGGAGAATTCCGGATTGGATCAATCGCATTCGTCGGTCCTTGGGAGTGGGTCTTGGCAGGAGTGGGGTCGGGTCGGCCTTGCGGCCCTCGTCGGCAAGCGCATCGTCGGCCGGCGAATCGGTGCAGCAGGGCGTGCAATCCAGCGTCGCGAGACGCCTGCTGCCGGAGCGTATCACGGCTTGAGCCGGAACGTCTGCCGCGCTGCCGGGAACGCCCGCTGCGGGACTTGCGCTGCCGCTGCGCGCGCCGTCGCTCACCCGTCGCCGGGCACCCGGGTCGAGGGCGGGGAACGGCGTCGCGGGCGGGAGGTCGGCGCAGGCGCCACCGGCAGCGGATCCCTGCGCGAGCCGAACCGGTGCGCGTAGGCCCAGGTGAACTCGGCGCCCAGCAGGAAGATCTGCGCCGAGTAGTAGACCCAGACCAGCACCACGACCAGCGACGCGGCGGCGCCGAAGCCCGACGCGATGCCGCTCCTGCCGATGTAGATGCCGATCAGGAACTTGCCGATCGTGAACAGCATCGAGGTCGCCGCCGCGCCGATCCAGACGTCCTTCCAGTCGATGCGCACGCGCGGCATGATCTTGTAGATCATCGCGAATACGACGGTGATCGCGAGGAAGCTCGAGCCGAGCTCGATGGCGTTCACCAGCGCCGTCCAGTCGCCCAGCACCGGGCCCCACCACTTCCGCAACGCGGCCAGCGCGGCGCTGGCCACCAGCGACACCATCAGCAGGAAGCCGATCCCGAGGATCATGCCGAACGACAGCAGGCGCGCGCGTATCAGCCTCCACCACCCGGACGGCCCGGCCCTGACAGGGGCCCGCCAGATGCGGTCGAGCGCATCCTGAAGCTCGCCGAAGACGGACGTTGCGCCGATCAGCAGCAGGACGACTCCGAACGCGGTGGCGGTCACGCTCTCGGTCGGCCGGCGCATGCTTTCGAGCAGTGCCTGCACCGCGAGCGCGCCGGGGGCGCCGAGCATGCCTTCGATCTGGCTGAAGATCTCGCCGTGCGCGGCCTCTTCGCCGAATGCCAGCCCGGCGATGGAGATCACGATCAGCAGCAGCGGCGCGATCGAGAACATCGTGTAGTAGGCGAGCGCCGCGCCCATGCTCTGGGCGTAGTCGTCGACCCATCCCGACGCGGCCGCCTTGACGAGTTCCCAAAGATCCCTGACGGTCATCTGTGCCATCCACGCTGGCCTGCGCCCCGGTCGATGCCGGCGGCAAGGCACAGGCATCTTAATCCAGCGCCGGCGGCGAATCTGTAGAATCGGAAGCAGATCGTCATCTACCGTTGCGACGCCACAGGCGGGGGGTCAGCACATGATCACCATCACCGTGAAGGCAGACCGCCAGGCGCGGCAGCTGGCGCGCGGGTTGCGGACAGCCGCTTGCGCCGCGATGCTGGCGCTGGCCGCGTGCGGCCCGGCGCCGCCGGCCGAGATGGCCGTCGCCGGCGGCGAGTGGCGCGAGTTTCAGGGCACGTGGACCGCCACCGGGGAACGCCACAGGCTTCGCCTCGGCGCCGATCGGCGGGCTTCGATCGCGAATTTCGAGGGATCGCTGCTGCTCGGCGGATCCTCGCGCCCGGCCGCGGGTTTCCGCGCCGAGGCCATCGTGCTCAACGACAGCGTCACCGGCATGGTGGGCCGCGCCGTCTGGACCGACGAGCGCGGCGACGAGGTGTACAGCGAACTCAAGGGCGACGCCACGGCGACCGGCAGCCGGATCGTCGGGACCGTGCTCGGCGGCAGCGGGCGCTACTCGGGCGCGACCGGCGGCTACGAGTTCTCGTGGCGCTTCATGCTCGAGGCCGAGGACGGGAGCGTGCAGGGCCAATCCGTCGGCCTCAAGGGGCGCGTGCGCAGCGGTCTGCCGCCGGCCGCGCCTGTCGCAGGAGGTCCGCGGTCATGATCGGTCCTGCTCTGCTGGTCCGGCGGGCCGCTCCTTTCGCGCTGGCGCTCGGCATCTGGTTCACGCCGGTGCCGGCCGGACTCACCGCGCCGGCGTGGCAGCTCTTCGCCGTGTTCGTCGCGTCGATCGCCGCGGTGCTGATCGGAGCCTTTCCGCTGCTGACGTCGACGATGCTGGCGGTGGCGGCGGTGGTCCTCACCGGCACGATCTCGCCGGCGAAGGCGTTCGGCGGTTTCGCCAACGCCAGCGTGCTGCTGGTGGTGATCGCGTTCCTGGTCGCGCAGGCGGTCGTGAAATCCGGCCTGGGCGAGCGCATCAGCCTGTTCATGGTGAGCCGCTTCGGCCGCTCGTCGCTGGGGCTCGCGTACAGCATCGTGCTCACCGACGCGCTGATCGCGCCGGCGTTCCCGAGCAACACCGCGCGCGGCGGCGTGCTCTTCCCCATCGTGCTATCGGTGGCGCAGGGCTCCGGCTCGCGGCCCGACGATCCCGAGGGCCGCCGGCTCGGCGCCTACCTGATGTTCTGCGCGATGGCGAGCCTCGCCGTGTCGTCCGCGCTGTGGATGACGGCCACGTCGGCCAATCCGATCGGCATCCAGGTGGTGCGGGAATTCGGACTGGACATCGGCTTCGGCAAGTGGCTCATCGCGGCCTCGGTGCCGGCGCTGACGGCGATCCTGCTGCTGCCGTGGGTCGTCGCGCGGCTGTTCCCGCCGGGCGTCGGCGAGACGCCGGAGGCGCCGGCCGCGGCGCGCAAAGCGCTCGACGCGCTGGGCCCGCTGACGCGCGACGAGCGGATCACCGCCGTGGCGTTCGTGGCGATGGTCTCCGGCTGGGTCTTCGCCGACGCGCTGGGGCTCAACGTCACCAGCATCGCGTTCGCCGGACTCGGGCTCCTGCTGATGACCAACGTGCTGACGGTGGACGACATCGCCGCACAGGGGGACACGCTGGCCACGTTCCTCTGGCTCGCGGTGCTGTTCGCGCTGTCGGGGCAGCTCAACGAGCTCGGGTTCATGGGCTACGCCGGCCAGCGGCTGGCGTCGCACCTGGGCGGAATGTCGTGGCCGACGACGTACGTGACGCTGGTCGTGATCTACGTCGCCATCCACTACATGTTCGTCAGCCAGTCGTCGCAGGTCCTCGCGCTGCTGGGCGTGTTCCTGGACGTCGGTGTCCGCGGCGGCGTTCCCGCGCCGCTGATGGCGTTCGCGCTCCTGTTCGCGAGCAGCTACTTCTCGGTGATCACGCCGCAGGGCGGCAGCCAGAACGTCATCTTCGTCGGCGCCGGCTACCTCACGCAGCGCGAGCTCTACCGGCTCGGCTTGCTGATGACGCTCTTTTTCCTCGCCGTGTTCCTGGTGGTCGGAACGGCATGGGTGCTGTTCATCACCGGCTGAGCGGATCGAGGCGCGGCGTCGTCGCGGTTGCCCCCGAGCCTGCGGCCGCGGCAGGCGGGGAGCCGGGGCGGGCCGGCGCACCCGGGTCGACGCCGGGGCGTGCCTTGCGCTACGCTCGCACGATGCGCCGATCTTCCGCCGGCGCGAGGAGAGAACCGTGGCCCATGGACGATGCCTTTGCGGTGCGCTGAACTACGAGCTCGACGGGCCGTTCACGGCCATGGTGCACTGCCACTGCTCGATGTGCCGCAAGCAGCACGGCACGGGCTTCGCCACCTTCGTCGTGGCGCCGGTCGCCGGCTTCCGCTGGATCTCCGGCGAAGACCGGCTGCGGCGCTATCAGTCGTCGCCGAACGGGGTTCGCAGCTTCTGCGGCGTGTGCGGCTCGGCGGGGCCGACGACGATGGCCGAACTCGGCATTGCCGTGGCGCCCGCGGCGAGCCTCGACGGCGAACTCGGCATCACGCCGCAGAGCCACATCTTCGCCGCCTCCAGGGCGCGCTGGGACGCCATCACCGACGACCTGCCGCAGTTCGACGCCTACCCGCCCGGGTTCGCCGCGCAGGCTGTCTCCCGCCCGGCCGTGACGCCGCGCGCCGGGATCACCGAGGGCAGCTGCCTCTGCGGCGAGGTCGGCCACGAGATCGCCGGCGCGCCGCTGCGCATGATGAACTGCCACTGCAGCCGCTGCCGCCTCGGTCGCGCCGCGGCGCACGCGACGAACGTCTTTTACCGGCTCGATGCGTTCCGCTGGCTGCGCGGCGAGGCGCTGGTGACCGAGTACAAGGTGCCCGACGCGCGCTTCCACGGCGTGGAATTCTGCTCGCGCTGCGGCAGCAAGCTGCCCCGGCCGTCGCCCGAACGCGGCGTCGTCGTGGTCCCGGCGGGCTCGCTCGATACCGATCCCGGCATCTCGGCGCAGGCGCACATCTTCGTCGCGGACAAGGCGCCGTGGTTCGAAATCACCGGGCCGCTGCCCCGGTTTCCCGCCATGCCGCCCGCGTAGGACGCCGGCGCCGCCCGGCGGGGCGCCGGCCTCCCCGAGCGGTTCGGGGCGGCCGCCCCGGGTGCAGGCTATTTCAGCCGCTCTCCGGCGCTGTCGTATACCTCGACGTTCACGGGGATGGCGTGCCGCACGCTCTGGGTGACGGTGCAGAACTCCTCGAACTGCGCAAGGGCGCGCTCCAGGTGCAGGAAGGTCGCGCGTTCGGCACCCAGCGTCAGCCGCACGCCGATCTCGAGTATGCGCAGACGCTTTTCCTCGTTGCGGTCGATGACCGCCGCAGCCTCGGCAACGATCGGCTCGGGGGTCTGCTTGAACTTGCGCAGCGCGAACAGAAGGCTGTCCGCGAGGCAGTTCGCGACCGCCGCGACGAGCAGTTGCGACGGGGAAGGCCCGGTGCCGCCACCCAGGGGGGGCGGCTCGTCGCCGACGATCGGCGGTTGACCGTCGGCGAATTCGATGGCAAACCGGAAGTCGTGCTCCTGCCTTAGCGATACCTTTGCCGTCTGCGACATCGACTGCCTCCTGGGAGTTGCCCGCGCGCCGCTGCGGGAGGGGCGACGGCGAACGTTGAAATACTATACAGGGTATAGTATAACGTCAATCGGCGTCACCGGAATTCCATTGCGTCCTTCCAGCCTGAAAGGGGACCGGGATGATTCACATCAGCGAGAAGCAGCACAAGAAGGCACTGGTCATGCGGTTGAAGCGGATCGAAGGTCAGCTGAGGGGAATCCAGCGGCTGATCGAGGAAGAAGCGGCGTGCGAGGCGATCGCCCAGCAGCTCTGCGCCGCGACGCGCGCGATGGAGAAGGCGCACAACACCATGCTGGGCTGCCTGATCGAAGCCCAGCTGACCGCGCGCGGCCTCAGCCGCGCCGAGGCGCAGCCGGTCGTGGACATCGTGTCGCGCTTCGGATGAGGCGCCGCCGGCAACGGCACGAACACAGCGCTGCGCGCACTCGGCGCAGCGACTGATTGCGGTCTGGACGGAATTTCACCACTCAGGAGATCGACCATGAAGGCAAACGTAGGCGGAATCGACCGCATTCTTCGCATCGTCGCGGGCCTCGCGCTGATCGTGCTCGCCGTCACCGGCGCGGTCGGCGCATGGGGCTACATCGGCGTCGTGCTGGTCCTCACCGGCGTTGTCCGGTGGTGCCCGGCGTACCTGCCGTTCGGTTTGAGCAGCTGCAGGACGCCGAAGACCTGACGCCCGTCGCCCTTCACCGGGGATTCGCCATGACCAGATCGCCGGTCGATGCCGGCGTCTTCGCGCGAACGATCACCGCGCCGGACCGTGTCTGTCTCGACGCGCCCGTCGCGTTGGCCGAGGCGCCGCCGGACAGGGCTCGACTTCCGGTGGCGCGGGCTCGCTCCGCCGGCTTCGAGCATTGACCGACGATGGCCGTCTCGGCATTCGATCTGTTCAGGATCGGCATCGGCCCGAGCAGCTCGCACACCGTCGGGCCGATGCGCGCCGCGCGCCTGTTCATGCTGCGCCTCGCGCACGACCGCCGGCTCGACGCGACGGCGCGTGTCCTGTGCGAGCTCTACGGGTCGCTGGGCTCCACCGGCAAGGGGCACGGCAGCGACAAGGCGGTGGTGCTCGGGCTTCTCGGCCACGAGCCCGACAGCGTCGACGTCGACGCGATTCCGGAGATCCTTGCGGCCGTCCGTCGCCGCGGGGCGCTGACGCTCGCCGGCGGCCGGAGCATCGGCTTCCAGGAGCCTCGCGATCTCAAGTTCCTGCGCCGCAGGACCTTGCCCTTTCACCCCAACGGCATGGCCTTCACGGCGTTCGACGGCGCCGGCGCCACGCTGTGCAGCCGCATCTACTACTCGGTCGGCGGCGGCTTCGTCGTCAGCGATGAGGTGGCCGCGGACGGCAGCCGCCAGAAAGCGGTCGCGCCCGACGCCACCGTCCTCCCGTTCCCGTTCCGCAGCGGGCAGGACCTGCTGGAGATGGCGCGCGCCGACGGCCTGACCATCGCCGCGCTGATGCGGCGCAACGAGCGGCACTGGCGCAGCGACGCCGAGATCGACGCCGGCCTCGGGCGCATCTGGCAGGCGATGCAGGATTGCGTGGCCCGCGGCTGTGCGGGAACCGGGGTGCTGCCCGGCGGATTCAAGGTCAAGCGCCGCGCCGCGGCGCTCTACCGCTCGCTCACCAGTCAGCCGGAGGCGGCGCTGCGCGACCCGCTGCAGGTGCTGGACTGGGTCAACCTGTACGCGTTCGCGGTCAACGAGGAAAACGCCGCCGGCGGCCGCGTGGTCACGGCGCCGACCAACGGCGCGGCCGGGATCATTCCCGCGGTGCTGCACTACTACACGCGTTTCGTGCACGGCAGCGGCGAGGCGGGTGTCTTCGACTTCCTGCTCACCGCCGCCGCGATCGGCATCCTCTACAAGGAAAACGCCTCGATTTCCGGTGCCGAAGTCGGTTGCCAGGGAGAGGTGGGCGTCGCCTGCTCGATGGCCGCCGGCGCGCTGTGCGCGGTGCAGGGCGGCACGCCGGCACAGGTCGAGAATGCGGCCGAGATCGGCATGGAGCATCACCTGGGCCTGACCTGCGACCCGGTCGGCGGCCTGGTGCAGATTCCCTGCATCGAGCGCAACGCCATCGCCGCGGTCAAGGCGATCAACGCCGCCCGCATGGCGCTGCGCGGCGACGGCACGCACTACGTCAGTCTCGACCAGGTGATCAAGACGATGCGCGAGACCGGCGCCGACATGCTGACCAAGTACAAGGAAACCGCCCGCGGCGGCCTGGCGGTGAACATCGTCGAGTGCTGAACCGGGGATCGCCGTCGAACGGCGCGGCCCGGCCGGGATTCGCGGCGCTTCGGCTGGGAGGACTTGGGCCGGGAGTGCGCGCGACGTCGCCTCGCCGGCTCAGCATTTCCGCCGGCATGCCGTAGAACTTCGATAGCGGAGGTGTCGAAGGGTGATCGCACGCACGGCAGTTGCCATCCTCGCGGTGGCGTTCCTGGGTTTCGGCTGCAGATCGGACGACGAAGCCCCCGCCATTTCCGGCGTCGTTTCGATCCAGGGTGCGGGGCTGGCCGAGGTCACCGTGAGCCTCTCCGGTGCCATGGAGGCGACCACCGCCACCGACGCGTCCGGCCGCTACCGTTTCCCGGTCGGGGCCGACGCGACCTATTCGGTGAGTCCGGCCAAGGCGGGCTACGTCTTCAGTCCGGCGGCGAGACCGGTGGCCGTGGGCAACCTGGAGGCGTCCGGCAACGATTTTGCCGGGAAGCTCGCGCCCGTCCCCGAGGCGATCGAGTTGCCGCAGACCGGACAGGTGCTGGTGCGCGGCAAGGGGGACGACGGCGACGTGCGGGCGGGCGTGCCGTGGCCCCACCCGCGCTTCGCCGACAACGGCGACGGGACGGTCGGCGACCGGCTGACCGGGCTGGTATGGCTCAAGAACGCCGATTGCCACGGGACGAAGAACTGGGACGGCGCGCTGGCCGCTGCCAACGGCCTGGCCGCCGGCGCCTGCGGCCTGGCCGACGGCTCGCGGCCCGGCGACTGGCGGCTGCCCAACATCAACGAGATCGCCAGCCTGATCTCGCTGGCATCGATCCTTCCCGCCATCCCGACCACGGCGGGAAGCACGACGTTCGCCAACGTTCGGTCAACGTATTACTGGTCGTCGACGACGACCGCCGCGACCGACTACTACGCGTGGATGGCGTATCTCGACATGGGCTATCTCGACGTCGTGAGCAAGGTCCAGGCGCTGCACGTCTGGCCGGTGCGGGATGGCGCCGTGCCGGGAACCATCCGCCTGCCGCGAACCGGGCAGACCGTCAGCTACGCCGTCGGCGACGACGGCTATCTGCAGGCGGGTGCCGCCTGGCCGCAGCCGCGCTTCACCGACAACCGGGACGGTACGATCACCGACCGGCTGACCGCGCTGGTCTGGCTCAGGAATGCCAACTGTCTCGACGAGACCGTGGCCGGCGTATCGAAACAACGTTTCCACGGCCTGCTCATCTGGACGCAGGCGCTCAGCTGGACCGGCGGACTGGCTTCGGGCAGCTGCGGGCTGACCGACGGCTCCCGTCCCGGCGATTGGCGGCTGCCCAACCGCAACGAGGTCGCGAGCCTCGTCGATCGTTCCCGCGTCGATCCGGCGCTGTCCGCGGGCGGGCTTCTGGACAACGTCGATCTGGACGGCTACTGGTCCGCGAGCAGCCTTCCTCCCTATCCGCCGCCCACGGCGGCGATCATTCCCTGGTTCGTCTACATGGGCGACGCGCGAGTCACCGTGGGCCAGGTCACGGGTTACAGCGACCTGTTCTACGTGCTGCCTCTGCGCTCGCGAAGGCCGTAGCCGGCGGCCGTCTAGCCGTTCCTGCGGCCCGCGAACTCCATGCCGGTGAAGCTCTTCCCGGCGAGGGTCAGCTCGCGATACGGCGGCGAGAACGCGACGCCTGGCAGCGTGGGCGTGACCCGATACGAACCGGGATCGAGTGCCTGGAAGCAGAATTCCCCCGAGACCGGCGTGATCGCGAAGCTATCCGCACCGGTCAGCGTCAGCGTCACGAGGTCCAGGATGTCGACTCCCGCCCCGTCGATCGCCAGCGCACCGGAGATGGCGAGATCGCTCTCGCCCGGCACCAGGCCTTCGATGAAGGCGCCGAAGCAATTGACGCGGGCCGAGAAGTAACGGATGCGCATGTAGCCGTCCTCGCCCCAGGAGGTGCCCCAGCTGTTGCGCAGGATCCAGCAGCCTCCGCCCCCTTCCGGTGGAGCATCGTCCCAGCCCACGAGGCTGATGGCGTGGTTCGCGTGCGAACGAAAGTAGGGGGTCGCGTCGGTTTCGGTCAACGTGTCCTCGTAGACGCCCGATCGATACGCGCAGACGGCGGCGTTGGTCTTCATGCTCGTCTGTACCGCGCCGTACTTCAGGATCGCCGCCTTGATCTGCGCGGTGGTATCCGGGTACCTGGCCGGATACACGCGACCGCAGCGGCGCAGATAGATCCGGGGCGCTTCGGTCGCGCGATCGATCACCTCCTTCGGCGGCGACGGGCCTCCCTGCCCGAACGATGCGACCGGAAAGTCGACCGCCTGGCACGCTCCCTCGCGCCCCGTGGGATAGCCGGCCGGATTGCCCGCCCTGGTGAGCCCGTAAAAGACCCCGAGGTCGGAATCCGAGCCGGAACGCAGGATGTAGCGCAGGTAGAGCGGCGACAGGACGACGCAGTTCTCGTCGTACAGGCCGTTGCGGACGTTGTGAGCCACCGAAGCGACGTCCGCGGTCGAGAAGGCCCAGCAGTTGTTCGACTCCGCCTGGTTCTCGATCGGGCCGATGAAGCTGCGTCCGCCACGGTCGCGCGCGTCGCAGCGCAGGGGAAGCGTGTCGGCTGCCGCCCCCAGCAGCGCGTCGGAAAACGGAAACGCGACGCTGTTCAGGCCGGGGTCGACGCCCGGCAGCAGCGCCGGAGTTCCCGGAAATCCGCTGAAGTCGTATACCGCGTTGCGCTCGACGGTGAACCGATACCCGTTCTGCCTGATCTTCTCCCGCAGCGAATCGAGCGTCTCTTTCTCGGCGAAGGCGATCCTGGCCGTTGGCGGCTGACCCAGTCCCTCGGCGATGCCGCCATCGCCGCCGCCCCCTCCGCCGCAGCCACCCAGGAGCAGCAGCGGGCTGCCGGTGGCCGCTGTCGCGGCAATGCTGCCAAGCGCCTTGGCAAAGGCCCGACGTTTCATGCGCGCATCCCAGGAGGCCGGTCCGGCCGCACCGACGCGATGCGGACCTGCGGCGCAACACCGCATATCAGCTCTTCGACGCGATGCCGGGAAACTTGAGCGCGGGCCCCGCGCCGTCCTCCCGCGGGACCCGCGACAATTCGTTCACGGGGCACGTCGCAGCCGGCATGGCGGGCTGCGATCCTGCCTCCGGGCATCGTGCCGGGCAGTCACCCCGTTCAGGCGTCCACCGCCCCGGGCGCTGCACCGGCGGCACGCATAGCGCGCAAGCCTGCGCCCGACCCGCCGCAGCGGCACCCCGCGCCGCGGAACGGCCGCTGCGCAGCGCCGTCGAAAGCTGTTGCGCAATCGCCGAGATATTTATATGATGCATTTTATAAATTCCTTCGGGGCATGCCCGCGCGGCGGGCGAGACCCCCGACGGCGACCCGCCGGCCCGGGGGCCGACAGCGACGACCGGCATGACCGGTCGCCCGGCGGGACCAACACACTGGAGGAGACCACGAGATGCAGCCCAGCCGTTCGCTCAGAGTGACCATCGCCGCCTTCGGGGCGCTGCTTTGCGCCGCGCCGGCGGTCTACGCGCAGACGGTGCGCGCCGTGATGCAGTCGGACCTGAAGATCGTCGATCCGATCTGGACCACCGCGTACATCACGCGCAATCACGGCTTCATGATCTACGACACGCTGTTCTCCGAAGACGCGAGCGGCAACGTCAAGCCGCAGATGGTCGACAAGTACGACGTCAGCGCCGACAAGCTCGTCTACACGATGACGCTGCGCGACGGACTGCTCTGGCACGACGGCCAGCCGGTGACCGCCGACGACTGCGCGATGTCGATCAAGCGCTGGGCGGCGCGCGATCCGGTCGGGCAGAAGCTGCTGCCTTTCGTCAAGTCGATCGACGCGGTCGACGCCAGGACGCTGCGCATCACGCTGAAGGAAGCCACCGGCATGGTGCTGCCGAGCCTGGCCCGGGCGACGGGACCCGCGTTCATCATGCCCAGGCGCGTCGCCGAGACGAGCCCGAACGAGCAGATCTCCGAGTTCGTCGGCTCCGGCCCCTTCGTGTTCAAGAAGGACGAATGGAAGCCCGGCAACAAGGCGGTCTACGTCAAGTTCGCGCAGTACAAGCCGCGCGCCGAGCCGCCTTCCGGCCTGTCCGGCGGCAAGGTGGTCAAGATCGACCGCGTCGAATGGCTGACGATCGCCGACCAGCAGACCGCGGTCAGCGCGCTGCTCGCGGGCGAAGTCGATCTCATCGAGCAGCCGTCGCACGACCTGCTGCCGATGCTGAAGAAGGACGCGAACATGCAGTTCGGCGACTGGAGCTCGCTCGGCAACCAGTACGTGTTCCGCTTCAACTCGCTGACCAAGCCGTTCGACAACGTGAAGATCCGCCAGGCGATGTGGCATGCGCTGAACCAGGAGGACTTCCTCAAGGCGGTGATCGGCGACCCGCAGTACTACAAGGTGTGCAAGTCGATGTTCCTCTGCGGCACGCCGCTGTCGTCGACCAAGGGCATGAGCAACCTGCTCGAGTCCGATTTCAGGAAGGCCCGCGAGCTTCTCAAGGAAGGCGGGTACGACGGCACGCCGGTGGTCCTCCTGCAGTCGACGGACCGGATCGTGTACGCCAACCTCGCGCCGGTCGCCAAGTCGCTGCTGGAGAAGGCGGGCATGAAGGTCGACATGCAGTCGATGGACTGGCAGACGGTCGTCGGGCGCCGCGCCAAGAAGGAGCCGGCGGCGCAGGGCGGCTGGAACATCTCGCTGACGTCGACCAACAACGCGCTGAACCCGGTGGAGTCGAGCTACCTCGACGCCGCCTGCGAAAAGACGACGTTCGGCTGGCCCTGCGACGCCGAGATCGAAAAACTGCGCAGCCAGTACTTCCGCGAAACCGACCCGGCAAAGCAGAAGGCGCTCGCCGAGGCGGTGCAGCTGCGCGCGGTCGAGTACCCCGTCTACATTCCGCTAGGCCAGTGGTATCAGCCGATGGTTGCGCGCAAGAGCATCGGGGGCCTGCTGACCGCGCCGGCGCCGGCGTTCTGGAACATGACCAAGACGGGGCGCTGATCCGGGCGACGCCGCCGCGCCGACGCCGCGCGTAGCCGGACGGCGCGGCCGGCGCCGCTCCGGCCGCGGTCCACCGAAAGCGCTGCGCGCCTTCCGATGCTCAACTACATCCTCAAGCGCCTGCTCGCCACGATCCCGGTCGTTCTGGTCGTCGCGGTGTTCGTGTTCTCGATGCTGCGCCTGAGCTCGGCCGACCCGGCGGCGATCATCGCCGGCGACAACGCCAACGCGCAGCAGATCGCCGAGATCCGCGGCAAGCTCGGGCTCGACCAGCCGATCGTGACGCAGTTCGCGGTCTGGACCGGCAGGGCGCTGTCCGGCAACTTCGGCGAGTCGTTCTTCTTCAAGAAGCAGGTGTCCGAGCTGATCGTCGACCGGCTCGAGCCGACGCTGTCGCTGGCGCTGTGCACCATCGTCATCTCGGTGCTCATCGCCGTCCCGCTCGGCGTCCTGGCCGCGTACCGGAGCGGCACCTGGCTCGATCGCATCGTCATGGGATTCTCGACGCTCGGCTTCTCGGTGCCGGTGTTCGTGATCGGCTACGTCCTGATGCTGGTCTTCGCGATCGAGCTGAGCTGGGTGCCGGTGCAGGGATACCAGCGGCTCGGCGAAGGCTTCTGGGGCTGGCTGCAGCGGATCCTGCTGCCGAGCGCCGCGCTGTCGGTCATCTACTGCGCGCTGATCGCCCGCATCACGCGCAGCAGCGTGCAGGAAGTGCTCGGCGAGGACTACATCCGCACCGCGCGCGCCAAGGGCCTGCGCAACCGGGTGGTGCTCCTGCGCCACGCGCTGAGCAACGCCGCGGTGCCGATCGTCACCGTCATCGGTCTGGGCATCGCGCTCCTCATCGGCGGCGTCGTCGTCACCGAGAGCGTGTTCAGCATTCCCGGGCTGGGCCGGCTCACCGTCGACGCCGTGCTCGCGCGCGATTACCCCACCGTGCAGGCGCTGGTTCTGCTGTTCTCGCTGGTCTCGGTGCTGATCAACCTGCTGGTCGATCTCTCGTACACGCTGTTCGATCCGAGGATCCGATATTGAGCGGGCCGGCCACCCCGGGACTCGACGACCTCGCGCCGATCGATCCGTCGCGGCGCGCGGGCGCCGCGCGAACGCTGCTGCGCAGTCCCAGCGTGGTCATCGGCGCCGTCGTTCTGGCGATCATCGCGCTGATCGGCCTGGCCGCGCCGCTGCTCAATACGATCGACCCCGCCGAGATCAGCCCGGCCAACCGCAACAAGGGCCCGGGCTACGAGGCGACCATCCGCCAGGACGACGGCAGCAAGAAGGAATTCGTGTACCGGATGGGGTCCGATTCGCTCGGCCGGGACATCTACAGCCGGGTCGTGTACGGCGCCCGCGTGTCGCTGCTGATCGGCGTGACGGTCGCCGCGGTCAGCGTCGCGATCGGCCTCGTCATCGGCCTGCTGGCCGGGTACTTCCGGCTGCTCGACGGCGTGATCATGCGCGTGATGGACGGCGTCATGGCGATTCCGGCGATCCTGCTCGCGCTGTCGCTGGTGTCGCTGCTGTCGGCAGGACTGAAGACGGTGATCATCGCCATCGCGATCACCGAGATTCCGCGCGTCGTCCGCCTGGTGCGCTCGGTGGTGCTGTCGGTGCGCGAGGAGCCCTACGTCGAGGCGGCCATTTCGGTGGGCACGCCGACGCTGCTGCTGCTGGTCCGGCACGTCGTCCCCAACACCGTGGCCCCGCTGATCGTGCAGACGACGTACATCGCCGCTCACGCCATCCTGATCGAAGCGGTCCTGAGCTTTCTCGGCGTCGGGATGCCGGCGGAAACGCCGACGTGGGGCAACATCATCGCCGAGGGCCGGGCGCTGTTCCGGATGTTCCCGCACAACATCCTGTTTCCGGGCCTGTTCCTCGCGCTCACCGTGCTCGCCGTCAACATGCTGGGCGACGGCCTGCGCGACGCGCTCGATCCACGCATGAGAAAGCGCGTTTGAATCCGCCGGACGCCCCCCGCCCCGCGCTCGAGGTGTGCGGGCTCAGGATCGCGCTGCCCGCCGGGAGCGACCGGCCGTTCGCCGCGCAGGACGTGAGCTTCACCGTCGATCGGCGCGAAATCGTATGCCTGGTCGGGGAATCGGGCTCGGGCAAGTCGGCCATCGCGCACAGCGTGATGGGACTGCTGCCCGCGGCGCTCGCCGCCACCGGCGGCCGGATCCTGCTCGACGGCGAGGACGTTCTGGCCGCCAGCGAAGCGCGGCTGCGCGAACTGCGCTGCACGCGGATGTCGATGATCTTCCAGGAACCGATGACCGCGCTCAATCCGGTCTTCACCTGCGGCGACCAGATCGACGAGGTGCTGCGCACGCACACCCGGCTCCCCGCGCCGGCGCGGCGCGAGCGGGTGCTGGACATCATCCGCAAGGTCCAGCTGCCCGAACCGGAGCGGATGTACGGCTCGTATCCGCACCAGCTCTCGGGCGGGCAGCGGCAGCGCATCATGATCGCGATGGCGCTGGTGCTCGAGCCGGTGCTGCTCATCGCCGACGAGCCGACGACGGCGCTCGACGTGACCACGCAGGCGCAGATACTGGAGTTGATCCGCGAACTGCAGCGCGCGCACGCCACCGGCGTGCTGTTCATCACCCACGATTTCGGCGTCGTCGCCGAGATCGCCGACCGCGTCGCGGTGCTGAGGCTGGGCGAACTGGTGGAGTTCGGCCCGACCCGCGAGCTGCTGACCGCGCCGCGCCACGAGTACACGCGGATGCTGATCGCGTCGGTGCCCAGCCTGACGCCGAAGCCGAGGCCGCAGGCGGCGGCTTCGGAAGTCATGCTGCGGACCGAGGGGCTGGGGAAGACCTACCCGCGCGGCCGGGTCGCGGCCGCGCGCGACGTCGCGCTGACGATCCATCGCGGCGAGACGCTGGGCATCGTCGGCGAATCGGGGTCGGGCAAGTCGACGGTGGCGCGCTGCATTGCCCAGCTGGTCCGGCCCAGCGAGGGCAGGATCCTCCTCGAAGGCCGCGACGTCGCGCAGCTGTCGACCCGGCAGATGCGGCCCTTCCGGCGCCACGTCCAGATCGTGTTCCAGGACCCGTACCGGTCGCTCAACCCGCGCCGCACGGTGGGAGATTCGATCGTCGAGGGGCCGATGAACTACCGGGTGTCGCGCGCCGACGCCTGGGACCGCGCGCGCAGGCTGATGACGCTGGTGCGCCTCGATCCCGCCGTGCTCGACCGCTTTCCGCACGAATTCTCGGGCGGCCAGAGGCAGCGCATCTGCATCGCCCGCGCGCTGGCCATGGAGCCGGAGTTGCTGATCGCGGACGAAGCCGTGTCCGCGCTCGACGTGTCGGTGCAGGCGCAGGTGCTCGCGCTGCTCGAGGAAATCCGCACGCGGCTGAATCTGGCGATACTCTTCATCACCCACGACCTGCGGGTCGCGGCGCAGGTCTGCGATCGCATCGCGGTGATGTCGCGCGGCGAAGTGGTCGAGACCGGGCGCACCGCCGACATCTTCGCCGCTCCCAGGCACCCCTACACCAGGGCGCTGTTCGCCGCGGCGCCAGGCAGGGACTGGACGTTCGGCGGCAGCGCGGCGGTCTACGCGCCGGCGGCTGCGCCCGTTGCCGCCGGCGGTCCGCGGGACGTCTTCCCGGACACGGGGCGATCGGGCTGACGCGAACGCCGGCGGGCCGGAGCGCCGGCTACAGCACGCCCTGCGCCGTCAGGTCGGCGATCTCGTCGGCCGAGTAGCCGAGCATGCGGCTCAGCAGGTGCGCGTTGTCCTCGCCGTAGCAGGGCGCGCCGCGGTCGATCGGCCCGCCGCTGTACGCGGGCGTGCGGCGGAGCTTCACCGGAAACTCGCCGACCGGCCAGCGGCCGATCCTGGTGCCGGTCACCTCGGTCAGCCACTCGAGCTCCGCCAGTTGCGGATCGCGGTCGCAGCGGTCGGCCGCCGTCTGGCACACCCCCGCCGGCACGCCCTCGCGCTGCAATCGATGCATGCAGTCGAAGGCCTCCTGCCGCTCCGACCACGCCCCGACCGCGGCGTCGAGCGCATCCTGGTTCTGCAGGCGCAGCGCCAGCGTGCCGAAGCGGCGGTCGCGGCCCAGTTCGCCCAGGCCCGACACCCGCAGCAGCGCGGCCCATTCCTCGTCGTCGAAACAGGCGATCGCGATCCAGCGGTCGTCGCCGGCGCAACGGTAGGCGCCGTGCGGCGCGGCCGGCTTGTACGGCGAGCGATTGCCGTATCGCGTCCAGACGCGATCGTTGACCGACCAGTCGAGGATCGCGGTCGCGGTCTGGAAGATGCCCGCTTCGCACTGCGACGAATCGATCCACTGGCCTTCGCCGGTGCGCTCGCGATGGTAGAGCGCGCCCAGCGTCGCCAGCGCGAATCCGTAGGCGCCGACCCAGTCGAGGTACGAGTAGCCCCAGCCCGCCGGCGGCATCGGATCGGGCAGCCCGGACATCTCGGTGGTGCCTGCGAACGACGCGGCCACCGGGCCGACGGTCCGAAAGCGTCCGTAGGTGCCGAGCGTGCCCATGCCCGATTGCTGCACGTAGATGATGTCGGGGCGGATCGACTTCAGCACCTCGTAGCCCAGCCCGAGCCGCTGCAGCACGCCCGGCGAGAAGCCTTCGGCCACGATGTCCGACTGCCGCACCAGTTCCTTGGCGATCGCCAGCCCCTTCGGGTGGCGGATGTTGAGCGACATTCCGAGCTTGCCGGAATTCTTGTTGTTGAACTGGCCGCCCATGTCCGAATCGGTGACGCCGGGAATCGGCCCGGTCGCCGCGTCGCGCGCCGCGCGCCCGCCGACCGGCGCCATCGCGGCCATCCGCGTGTCGGGATTCTCCTTCCATTCGACCTTGATGCACTCGGCTCCCAGCGCGGCCAGGATCCGCGTGCCGCCGGCCGAGGCGAGGAACCAGGAGAAGTCGAAGATGCGCACGCCCTGCAGCGCGAACGGGCGGCCGCGGGCGGACTGTCGCTCCGGCTCCCGGGGAACGCGGGGGACCGGGGCGGCGCGCGCCGCCGCTCCGCGTGCCGTTTGGGCCTGCGCCTTCACCTCCGCCGTGTGCTCGCCCAGCAGCGGGGCACGTGCGCCGACCTGCCAGGCGGTGGCCGTGCTCAGCCACTTGCTCGTCGGGTAGCGGAACGAACGCTTCAACTCCGGATGCAGGACGTCGCTGAACGACTGGCGCAGCAGCCAGTGCTCGTCGACCGCGTTCTCGTGCGGCTTGCGCACCGGCGCCCACAGCAGGCCGGCATCCTGCGCCTCGTGCCACGGCAGGTCCGCGTAGTCGTACGATCCGACGAACTGCTGGATCACGTCCAGCGTGTGCGCCGATTCCGCGTCCATCGGCGACGATCCCGGTGTGTTGCGCGCGGTCAGGTCCGCGTCCGCCGCCGGCGCCTTGAGGTCCGCCGCTTTGCCGTAGCGGTCGAGGAACGGCACCAGCTTCGCCTTGTCGCGCGCCGACACGCCCCAGGTCATGTTCCAGCGCCCGTCCTTCGTCGCGCTGAGGTTCTGCATCGGATTCGGCAGCTCGACCGCGTGGCGCGAAGTCTGGCGGTACAGCGGTGCGCGCCGCATCACCCACGACATCAGGTCGAGCTCGGTGTTCTTGGCCACCGCCTCGTGCACGGCGCAAGACACGTCCTGACCTTCGCCCGTCCGGTGCCGGTGCAGCAGCGCGGCCACGATCCCGGCCGCCGTCAGTTCGCCGGTGATGTGGTAGGCGTGCCAGACCTGCGGCGCGATCGGCGGCCACTCGTAGCGGCCCTCCGCGTTCCGGTCGTAGCCGCAGTTCATCATCACGCCGCCCAGCGCGAGGTGGATCAGGTCGGAGCTCTTGAAGTCCTTCCACGGGCCGGTGTCGCCGAACGGCGTGATGCGCGCCGTGATCAGCGACGGGAACAGCTCGTTCAGCGGCCGTTCGGGCTTCAGGTCGGCCAGGAACCGCCCGCAGCTGCTGTCCAGCAGCACGTCCGCATCCGCCACCAGCTGCAGGCACGTCCGCCGCCCCTCGGCCGTGGCCGGATCGGCGACGATCGACCGCTTGCCGCGGTTGTAGGCCCAGAAGAAGAGCGATTTCTCCGGGTCGGGTACGTCGCCGGCGAAGGGGCCGATCGCGCGCGTCGGACTGCCCCCCGGCGGCTCGATCTTGATCACTTCGGCGCCCAGCCCGGCAAGCAGCAGGCCGCAGTACTCGCCGAGCTCGTCGGCGACCTCGACGACGCGCACCCCCGCGAGCATGCCCGGCTTGCCGGCATCGGCGAATGGCCGCGAAGAATCTTCTGCGGATGGCGACATGGGCCTTTCCGGTGATGGTCTGCGGATCGGAAGCCGGATCGCCGGCGAAGCTCGCCCCCGCCGGCTTTCATGCAATATATAAAGTATATGATGCCTTAATTATTCGGCCATCGTCAATCGCCGTGCGGCTGCACGTCGGCTTCGCCCCGGCGATCGACCGCAGGCGCCGGCCCCGCGGCGAAGGCGTCGATCGACCGCCGCAGCCGCTTTGACTTATACGAAATAGGATGTAAAATGCATCATTATCCGCGCAACGCTGGCCGACCCCGGCCGGCGAACGGTGCCGCGGAGGGCCGATCGGCACTCCGGGTCGAGCGCCTGCTGCGCCGCCAGGGAACTCGCACATGAGCGCTGTCGACGATCTCGGGCTCGGTGCCACGCAGAAGGCGGCGCGTCTCGGGCGCCGTGCGCGGCGTCTTCCGCCGGCGGGCGCCGCCTGCCGTTCAGCGGCTCAACGAAGAATCCCGACCAGGAGGAAATCCCCTTGATTCTCTCGACAGCGTCCGCCCCTGCGGGGTCCCGGCCATGAACGACATCAAGTCGCTGAAGAACAGGATTGCAGTCGTCGGCGTCGGCAACACCAGGTACGGCAGCTTTCCCGACGTCAGCGATTACGGCCTCGGCGCGCAGGCGTTCAAGGCTGCGATCGCCGACTGCGGCCTGGACAAGAACCAGATCGACGGGCTGGTGTGCTGCCGCGTTCCGTACTACGCGCGGATGGGCGAAGTGCTCGGGCTCAATCCGGCGTGGACGATCGCGCTGCCGGGGCACGGCCGGATGTCGGGCATGTCGATCATCGAGGCGATGCTCGCGCTCGAGACCGGCGCCGCGAAGTACGTCGCGCTGATCTACACGAACATCGGCCGCTCGCGGCGCATGAGCTACGGCGGCGAAGACAGCGCCAGCATCTGGGACCCGTGGGGATTCACTTCCCCCGGTGCCGCGCACGCGCTGATGTTCCGGATGCACATGGAGCGCTACGGCACCACCACGCGCCAGCTCGCCGAGGTGTCGGTCGCGATCCGCGGCAACGCCATGCTGAACCCCGACGCGGTGATGAAGAAGCCGATCACGATCGACGACCACGAGGCTGCGCGCCGCATCGTCGAGCCGCTCGGCCTGCTCGACTATTGCCTGGTCAACGACGGGGCGGTGTGCATGATCATGACCACCGCGGACCGTGCCCGCGACCTCGCCAAGCCGCCGGTGCTCATCTCGGGGTTCGGCGCGAGGGACGGGTTCGAGCGCAGCTCGATTTCCAATTTCGACGCCGATTTCTGGTTCAGCGAAGTCCGCGAGGCCGGCACGCAGGCGTTCCAGATGGCCGGTGTCGGGCACGACGACGTCGACGCCTTCATGTGCTACGACAACTTCAGTCCCACCGTCCTGTTCAGCCTGGAAGGACTGGGCTATTGCGAACGCGGCGAGTCGGGTGCGTTCGTCGAGGGCGGCACGCTCGGCGTGCACGGACGCCTGCCGACCAATACCGACGGCGGCCACCTGTCCAATTCCTACATGCAGGGATGGGCGCTGAACATCGAAGCCGTGCGCCAGCTGCGCGGCGAGTGCGGGGCGCGGCAGGTGCCCGATTGCGAAGTCGTGCATTACGTGGCGGCGACGCCGTGCACGCGTTCCATCATCTACACCAAGGGCTGATCATCGTGAACGTTACCTACACCAAGCCGTTGCCGGTGGTCGACTCGCTGACCAAGCAGTACTGGGAGAACGCGCGCTCGCACCGACTGTCCGTCCAGCGCTGCCGCGACTGCGGCGACCGGCACTTCCCGCCGTGCGACGTGTGTCCGAAGTGCCTGTCCGACGACCAGGACTGGGAGGTGGTGAGCGGGCGCGGCACGCTGCTGTCGTGGGTGCGCTTCCACCGGGCCTACTGGGACGGCTATCGCGGCGAGCTGCCGTACGACGTCTGCCTGGTGAAGCTCGACGAGGGGCCGCTGGTGCTCAGCAATTTCAGCGGCAACGCGCCCGAGAATGCGCGCATGGGCATGCCTCTGCGCGCGGTGTTCGACGACGTGACCGAGCAGGTTTCGCTGGTGCGCTTCGCTCCCGAATGATCGAACCCGCCGCGCGGCGTCCGGAGCCGGTGCCGCGCGCCGGCGAGGCGCTCCGATGAACACGCAGACCGGCATTTTTGTCAGCGATCCGGCGCGCAGGCCGCGGCAGTTCGGCCGCATCTTTGCGCCCAACCGGGAATGGCTGGGCCGGCAGCCGGTCGAGGCCATCCTCGACCCCGGCATCGCCATCGTCGATGCGCACCATCACGTCTGGGATTTTCCAGGCAATCGCTATCTGATCGACGAGCTGGCGGCCGATCTGCAGAGCGGCCACAACGTCGTCGCGACCGTCTTCGTCGAATGCGAGGCGATGTATCGGCAGGACGGACCGGTCGCGATGCGCCCGGTCGGCGAAACGGAATTCGCAGCCGGCGTCGCCGCGATGAGCGACAGCGGGCACTACGGTCCGGCCCGCGTGGCCAGCGGCATCGTCGGCTTTGCCGACCTCGCGCTGGGCGACGCCGTGCAGCCGGTGCTGGAGGCTCACGTCGCAGCCGGCGGCGGCCGCTTCCGCGGCGTCCGCTACGCCGCTGGATGGGACGCGAGCGACGTGATCGGCAACAGCCACGGCGTTGCCGGACCGCAGCTCCTCCGACATCCCGGCGTCCGCGCGGGGTTCGCGCGCGTGGCCGCCCTCGGGCTGTCGTTCGACGCCTGGGCGTTCCACACGCAGCTCGCCGACGTCATCGACGTGGCACGCGCCTTTCCCGCGCTGAACATCATAATGGGGCATGCCGGAGGACCGCTCGGCTACGGCCCCTACGAGGGGCGGCGCGACGAGGTCTTCGCCGTCTGGAAAGCGGCGATGACCGAGCTCGCGCAGCATCCCAACGTGACGGTCAAGCTCGGCGGCATGCTGATGCGGCTGGCAGCCTTCGATTACCTTGCGCTGGAGGCGCCCCCCTCGTCGGCGGAACTCGCCGCCTGGTGGCGCCCCTGGATGGAAACCTGCATCGAGCTGTTCGGCGCCGATCGCTGCATGTTCGAGAGCAACTTTCCCGTCGAGAAGATGGGCACCGGCTATGCAGTGCTCTGGAACGCGTTCAAGACCATCGCGCAGGGCGCCTCGCCGGGCGAAAGGCAGTCGCTGTTCAACGGCACCGCTCGCCGCGTCTATCGGCTGGACTGATAAGATGTTTTCTTTTGCGCAAACCGCGATCGACCGCTCAAGGACATCAGGCCCGTTCATGCATCGAAATCAGATCAAGGCGTCCCCGGAACTGGAATCCGGGATCGGAAGCGAGTTGAGCGGGATCGTTTTCAAGACCAAGGAAAGCCAGGTCGCCGAATTTCTGCGCGAACGGATCCTGTCGGGACTGTTCCAGCGCGGGCAGAAGCTGCGCCAGGCGGAAATCGCCAAGATGTTCAACCTCTCGATCACGCCGGTCCGCGAGGCGCTGAAGCTGCTGGAGGCGGAAGGCTACGTGCTCGGGGCATCGCACCGCGGGGCGATCGTGGCCCCGGTGGAACTCAATCAGGTGGAGGAATTGTACGAACTCCGCCTGGAGCTCGAGACGAGGCTGGCGCGCGAAGCGGTCAAGCGGATGACGCCGCAGGACGTCGAATCGCTGATCCGGATGAACGACGAAATGACCGCGGCGCTGGCGGCGAACGACATGGTCGCGTACCGCAGGACCAATTTCCGCCTCCATTTCCGCTTCTACGAAATGGCCGACCAGTCGGCCACGCTGCACTTCGTCCGCATCCTGTGGGCGAAGTACCCGTTCGAATTGCTGGCGGTGATACCGAACCGGCTGGCCGACGTCATCGCGGAACACAGGATCTTTCTCGATGCGCTGAAAAGCGGCGACGGCAAGGCGGTGATCCGCGCCGTGCAGGCCCACATCGAGAGCGGGCACCGCAAGTTCAGGAAGCACTACGCCGCCGAGCTGGGGCAGGCCCGGAAATAGGGAGGCGCCGCCGTTTCAGACGGCGAGCTGGAGGACCTCGCGGCTGACCTCCGGCGTCACGTCGCCGCGCTCGCCCAGCCCGGTCATGCCGTGCTCCTCGAGCTTGGCCACCAGCGTGGCGATGCTGCTGCCGTCGATCCGGTAATCGCTCAGGCGGGTGCCGATCGTCATCTGCTCGAAAAACGCGCGCGTTGCCGCGATCCCGCCGGTGATCCGCTCGTCCTCGCTGCCTCCGGTGATGTTCCAAACGCGCTCGGCGTACTGCAGCAGCTTCGCCCGCTTGCCCTCGCGGCACCGCGTCAGCATCGCCGGCAGCACGATCGCCAGCGTCTGCGCGTGATCGAGCCCGTGCAGCGCGGTGATCTCGTGGCCGATCATGTGCGTCGACCAGTCCTGCGGCACGCCGGCACCGATCAGGCCGTTGAGTGCCAGCGTCGCCGCCCACATCAGGTTCGCGCGCACGTCGTAGTCGAGCGGCTCCGCCAGCGCGCGGGGGCCGATCTCGACGAGGGTGACGAGCAGTCCTTCGGCAAAGCGGTCCTGGACTTTCGCATCGACCGGATAGGTCAGGTACTGCTCGACGACGTGGACGAAGGCGTCGACCACGCCGTTGGCGATCTGCCGCGGCGGCAGCGAAAAAGTCGTGGTCGGGTCGAGTATCGAAAATGCCGGGTAGGTGACGGCGGAGTTGAACGCCAGCTTGTCGCCTTTCGCGCGATGGCTGATGACGCCGCCGCTGTTCATTTCCGATCCGGCAGCGGGCAGCGTCAGCACGCTGCCGAACGGCATCGCGTCGCTGACGACCGCCTGCCGCGCGAGGATATCCCAGGGTTCGCCCTCGAACTTCAGCGCCGCCGCGATGAACTTCGTGCCGTCGATCACCGAACCGCCGCCGACCGCGAGCAGGAAGTCGACGTCCTTCGCGCGCGCGAGCGCGACGGCCTGCATCAGCGTTTCATAGGCGGGATTCGGTTCGATGCCGCCGAACTCGGACACCTCGCGGCGGCCGAGCGCCGTCCTGACCTGCGCGAGGACCGTGTTGCTCAGGATGCTGCCGCCGCCGTAGGTGACAAGCACCCGCGCGGACTGCGGCACCTCGGCGTCCAGCGCGGCGATCTGCCCGGCACCGAAGATGATCCTGGTCGGATTCTGGTAGGTGAAGTTTTGCACGTGGAGTTCCCCTGGGTCATCGATGCGGGCAGCCGTGCGGAGGGCGGCTACGACTCCGGAAAATCCGCCGACAGCGTGACTTCCTCCCATTCGTCGATCGAACGCTGCAGCAGGGCGAGCTTGGCACGGACCCGGTTGAGGCCGCTGCGGCCCAGGATCAGGTGCAGCGGCGGATCGGCCGATTCGGCGACCTTGATGATCGCCGCGGCGGCGCGCAGCGGATCGCCCGGCTGCCGGCCGGCGCTGGCGAGCACCTGCTCGCGCCGGGCGCCGAAGGTTTCGGCGTAGGCATTCATCGGCTCCGCCACCAGCCGCAGCGACCTCCCGGCCCAGTCGGTGCGAAACGGTCCGGGCTCGATCAGCGTGACCCGAATGCCGTGCGGTGCGACCTCCTTGGCCAGCGCCTGCGTCATCCCCTCGAGCGCGAACTTGGTCGCATTGTAGTAGCCCGAGCCGGGATTGCCCAGCAGGCCGCCGATGGACGAAATGTTGATGACGTGACCGCTGCCGCGCGCGCGCATGCCCGGCAGCACGCGCCTCAACAGCGCAGCGAGGCCGAAGAAGTTGGTCTCGAACATCGCGCGCACTTCGCTGTCCTCGCCTTCCTCGATCGCGGCGAGATAGCCGTAGCCGGCGTTGTTGACCAGCACGTCGATGCCGCCGAACGCCGCCTCGGCCGCCGCCACCGCCCGTTCGCGCTCCTCCGGTCGTGTGACGTCGAGCGCAAGCGCCAGCGACGCGGCCGGATACGCGGCCACGATGTCGCGGACCTGCGCCGGATCGCGGGCGGTGACGACGCAGCGGCGGCCGGTCTGCAATACCCGCTCGGCGAGTGCGCGGCCGAGTCCCGTCGAGCATCCGGTGATGAACCAGACGGGTGACAGATTGTGGCTCGAAGGCATCGCGGATTCCTCGCTTTCAGTGGTGGACGGTCCGGCCGGCGCCGGCGCGAGCGCCGGGCGCGACCTCGGCGTGAAGCTGCGCGACTGCTGCGTCGGGCGCGTCGCGCGTCGGAGGCTCGAGCGCGCCCGCAGTGTACGCCGCAGCGGTTCTGCGCATCGCGTCTTCCCCGGCGAGTCCGGCGAGGTTCACCGGCAGCCTATCGCGGCCGGCAGGCCAGCACCCCGGCGGCGACCAGCGCCGCGTAGGCCGCCGCGTCGCGCTGCAGCAGGTCGACGACGATCGCGCGGTTGTCGGCGCCCAGCGCCGGCGCCGCGCGGTCCACCTGCAGCGGCAGTCCGTCCATCGTCCACGGCAGGCCCTTGACCGGGAAGCCGTCGGGTCCGGTGACGATGGCGACGCCCGCGTCGGCCGGCCCGCCGGCGCCCTGCATGTGCGCGACGTCGCGCACGACCTCGGCGGCGGCGCCAGCCTCCCGCAACTGCGCGACCGCCGCGTCGGCGTCGCGGGCCTCGATCCACGCGGCGAGCGACGCCTCGTCGCAGCCGCTCGCTCCGATCCCGGATCGCTCGGGTGGCCGCGGCAACGGCCGCGCGACGGTGACCGCCACCCATCGTCGGTCGGCGGCCCGGTAGACGCCCTGACAGAGCGCCGGTCCGCCGGTCCGCGGCCCGGACGCGTCGGCGTCGTGCGCGGCGGCGACGACGTGCTCGCCCAGCAGGTACGAAGCGATCTCGCGCTGCGACAGGTCGATGTGCGCCGGGCGGCCCGCCGCGCGCGCGTCGATTACTGCGGCGACGATCAGGCCGCTGGCGAACAGCGATGCGATCTGGTCCGGATAGTTCAGCGCCTGGCCGCTGATCTGCGGTGCGCCGCCGTCGTAGCCGACCAGCGACGCCATGCCGCTGGACGCTTCGAGCGTCGAGCCGAACGAGGCGCCGCCCGCTTCGGGTCCGGTCGTGCCCTGGCTGGAGATCGAGGCGAGAACGATGCGCGGATTGGCCCGCACCAGCGCGCCGAAGCCCAGGCCGAGGCGGTCGAGCGCGCCGACCCGGAAATTCTCCACGACCACGTCGCTGATGGCGACGAGGTCGAGCAGCAACCGCTGTCCGTCGGAGCTCTTGAGGTCGACGCACAGGCTGCGCTTGTTGCGGTTGGTGAACCGGTAATACGGGGACTCGTCCCACCAGCCCTCGGCGCTGCCGGTTCCCGCCCATCGGCGGAACGGATCGATGTAGTCGGGACCTTCCACCTTGATCACCTCGGCGCCCAGGTCGGCGAGGATCGCGGAGGTGCTGGCGCCGGCGGTGATGATGCCGAGGTCGACGATGCGCAGGCCGTGCAGGGGCTTCATGGCGGAGGCCGCTGTCGGGGCGACGGTGCCGAATGGCGCGGCGCCGCGTCGGGCGCCGAGGCGGTCCAGACGGCCGGGAGACGCGGGTGGCCGAAGGTCGGCGACCCGCGGGCGAGGTCGATGAAACCGCGCGCCAGCATCTGCGCGTCGTCGAGCAGTTCACCGACCGCGAGCACGGGCCCGATCGGCAGGCCCATGCCGGCGGCCCGCGCCACGATCGCGTCGCGCGTCTGCCCGCCGGCCCAGTCGGCGATCAGGCGGCAGAACGCATCGATGTTCTCGCGCCGCGCGTTTTGGGTGGCGAACCGCGGCTCGGTGAACCGGGCGTCGCCGGTGAGGACGGCGATCTTGCCGAGATCCTTGTCCTGGAAGACGAAGGCGATGTAGCCGTCGCGGCAGCGGTACGTCCTCCACTCCTCGGCGCGTCCGACGCCCGTGTTGGGCAGGTCGAGATACGCCGCGAGGTAGTGCTTCCAGTTGAGCCAGAAGGCGACGTCGAGCACGCTGACCCGGCTGTGCGAAAACGGCTGCCCGGCCGCGCGCGCGTAGTGAGCGCAGATGAAGGCGTTGAACGCCGCGATGCCGGCGGCGTAGGCGGCCTGGTGACCGGGCAGCGGCAACGGCGGCGCGTCCCGGTCGCCGTAGATGTCGAGCAGGCCGCTCGCGGCCAGGATCGTGAGTTCGCTGTGCGCGATCGCCGGCGATTCCTGCGAGGACACGACGAGCACCGTGCTCCCGCCCGACCACCCGGCGGCAAGCGCCGGGTCGTCGGTGAGCAGGCTGCCGGCCGCCGTCGGCACGGCCGGCGCGGTGGTCTTCGCGTCGTTCAGGAAGCGGTGCAGTGCGCTGCTGCCGTCGGGCAGCAGCGGCGGCCACGACGCCAACGGATCGACGCCTCCGGCGAGCACGCGGGTCACCTCGCCGCCCAGCGCCGCGACCATCCGGCCCGCGAACGCCACCGCGACCGCCGTGATGCCGGCGCAATCCGGCCGGACGACTTCGACGACGCGAACACCCGCCAGCGGCCTGGGCGCCATCGTGTCGTCAGGAAATCGGCGGCGCTGCGGGCGCCAAGGCAGCTGCGCTCATTTGATCAGGCCGCGCTCGCGCAGGTACCGGGCGACGCCTGGGTGCAGCGGAGGATCGACGTCGATTGCCGCGTTCTGCAGCGTGACCTGCTTGAAGGCGGGGTTGTCGGGCTGAGGACCCGACCAGTACGCCTTGGTGAGCGCGTACACGAGGTCTTCCTTGGCGTCGGCGCGGACGAACAGCACTTCGGGGTAGGCAAACGTCTTCACGTCGGCGGTCTGCCCCGGGTAGGTGTTCGCCGGGATGGTCACCCGCAGCATCGTGCCGCCGTAGGTCTGGTTGAGCCGGGCGAAGGCGTCGTCGGGGATCGACAGCAGATTCACCGGCGTCGCGGCGCCCAGCTGCAGCAGCGGGCTTCCGGGCATCGGCAGGCCGTTGCAGGTCGCGTCGACGATGCGGTCGCCCAGCGAGTCGAAGCTCTTGCTGGTGGCGATCTCGAAGATCTTGAAGTCGGTCACCTTCATGCCCAGCGCGGTGATCATCGACCGGTTGATCTGCTGCGTCGACGTCGACGGCACGTTGATGTTGAGCTTCCTGCCCTTGAGATCGGCGAAGCTCTTGATGCCCGAGTCGGCGCGCACCGCGCAATGGAACGTGGCGGTCGTCACCGGAAACATCCGCCGCAGCACCGAGAACGTCTTCTTGGAGTCGGGGATCGCGGCGAACTTTCCCTCGCCGCGATACGCCTCGCTGAGGTCGGCCAGCAGCGTGAGCCCCGAGTTCGTCTGGCCCTGCACCACCAGCATCAGGTTCTCGTTGTAGCCGCCGGTCGTCTGCGCGGACACCGTGATGCCGGTCTGGCGCGTGTTGAGCGTCTGCGCGATCGACGAGCCGACGATGTAGGGTCCGGAGCCGGTGCTGGACGTGGCGATCGACCAGCGCTCCTGGGCCGCCGCGGGCGGCGGACACGCGATGACGACGGCAGCGACAGCGGCAGCAAGCGCGAGATGCTTCATGTGCTCCTCCTTGGTGTTCGACGAGTCTGATGCGCGTGCGCACGGCCCGCCCGATGGCGCGCGGACGCAACCGCTCCGGCGACGAGAACCATGCCGATCGCGTCGGGAATCAGGCCGAAATAGATGAGGCAGACGGCACCGACGAGAACCGCGCCGCGCTCGATCCAGTTGAGCGGCCACCCGAGCCATCCCTGCAGGCCGGCCGCGATCGACACGGTGCCGACGGTGGCGAGGCTGAAGGCGACCGCAATTTCGACCCAGGTGCCCTGGAACAGCAGCGGCGGCGAGTAGACGAACATGAACGCGACGACGAACCCCGGCACCGCGTAGAGAAACGCGGTGACCCCCGTCTTCCAGAAATCCGCTTCGGCGATGGCCGCGGCGACCACCGCCACCATGGCCACCGGCGGCGTCGAGCCGGACTTGATGGCGAAGTAGAAGAGGAAGAGATGCGCGGCCAGCAGAGGAATGCCGATCGCCGTCAGCGCCGGCGCGACGAACAGCGCCAGCAGCACGTAGGCGACCGGCGTCGGCATGCCCATGCCCAGGATCGTCGCGGCGACGAGCGCGAGGATCAGCGTCATCATCGGGCTGCCGAAGGTCGCGAGCAGGATGATCTCGGTGAGCCGCGGGCCGAGGCCGGTGGTGACGATCGCCTGCTGGATGAAGCCGATCGCGGCGACCATCGCCGTCACCCCGGCCGCGCTCCTGGCGCCGGCGTCGAAGATCGCGAAGAAGCGCGCGAGCGTCAGCCGGGTGCAGGCACGGAACATCGCCACGACGACCGAGACCATGATCGCGACCATGCCGGCATACGACGCCGACAGCCCTTCGCCCATGAGCAGGTAGAACAGCACCGCCGGTGCGATGAGCAGGTGCCAGCCGTCCTTCCACACCTGCTTCGCGTTGGGGATCTCGGACGGGTCGAGGCCTTTCAGCCCCATGCGGACCGCCTCGATGTGCACGACGGTGAACAGCGACACGTAGTAGAGGATGGCCGGCAGCAGCGCGGCGAGGGCGATGGTCGCATAGGGAATCCCCGTCATCTCGGCCATGATGAACGCGCCGGCGCCCATCACCGGCGGCATGAACTGCGAGCCTTCGGACGCCGTCGTCTCGATCGCGGCGGCCTTGTACGCCGGCATTCCGGCCCGCTTCATCAGCGGGATGGTGAACGTGCCGACGGTGGCGACGCTGCCGATCGAGGATCCGACCATCGTGCCCAGCCCCGCGCTGGCGATGACGGCCGACTTGGCCGGCCCGCCGACGCGGCTGCCGAAGAGGCCGTTGCACACGTTCATGATGAAGGTGGCGGTCTTGGTCTCCGCCATCGACGCGCCGAGCAGCATGAACATGAACAGGTAGCTCGCCGCGACCTCGAGGCCGAAGCCGAGGATGCCTTCCGACGTGTACGCGGTGAGATAGATGAACCGGGGCAGGTCCATGCCGGGGTGGCCGAGAATGCCGGGCAGGCGGTTGCCGAACAGGATGTACGCGATGCCGGCGACGCTGAGGAAAAAGAAGCTCACGCTTTCGCGCCGGGCGGCTTCCAGCACGACCGCGACCAGAATGCCGCCGAACACGAGGTCCCCGGTGGTGAGAAAGGCGGCGCCCCAGGACGCCAGCAGGCGCTCGAGGTCGATCACGATGTGGCCGACGGCGGCGATGGTTCCCGCGACGCAGAGCCAGTTCACGATCCGGCGCCACAGCGGCCCGGGCGTGCGCGTGCCTTCGTCGCGCAGGAAATACAGCGTGAACGACGCCGCCAGGAAGATCGCCAGGTGAACGAGCGTGGTCCGGTAGGGGCCGAACAGCGTCGCGTAGATCATGTACGCGGAAAAGACCACCGCGACCGCGGTCAGCCCGACCTGGAAGCGGCCCTTGCGACCCGCGCCGGCGGCGACGTCGCTGAATTCCGCCAAGCCGTCGACGGTCATGAT
This sequence comes from uncultured beta proteobacterium, assembly GCA_903912485.1. Taxonomy (GTDB): domain Bacteria; phylum Pseudomonadota; class Gammaproteobacteria; order Burkholderiales; family Casimicrobiaceae; genus CAIWHR01. Next base: position 33,328 of record CAIWHR010000624.1, read on the forward strand.
CCGGTCCGTCCCTGTCCGGGATTGCGCTGCCCGGCGTGGAATCGCTCCATGCCGCCGCGCTGCGCGTCGGTCGTGTCGCGGATCAGCGCGTTGGTCGATTCGCCGAAGTCGAACGCCTGCCGCCAGTCGGTGACGACGGCCGGAACGGTGTCGAGAGCCCCCTTGCAGGCGGCGAGCGCGGTGGCGTCGAACTGCGCGACGTGGCGCGCCAGCGTGTCGGCGGCGGCCATGAGTTCAGCCGCAGGAACGCATTGGTTGACGAGCCCCCAAGCCTCGGCGGTGCGCGCGTCGATGCGCTTGCCGGTCAGGATCATCCACCCGGCGCGCTTGCGGCCGAGGCAGAGCTGGGTGGAGGGGCCGGCGAGACCGGGATACGTGGCGAAGCCGATCTCCGGCATGCCGAGTTCCGCGGTGTCCGCGGCGATCGCGAGGTCGCAGACGTTGATCAGCGTGACGCCGCCGCCCAGCGCGTAGCCGTTGACGGCAGCGATCATGATCGCCGGATGCCGGCGCATCGCCACGTTGACGTCGCGCCACTCCTGGTTGGCGGTCGTGATCCCCTGTTCGCGGTCGGTCACGCTCTCCTTGAGATCCATGCCCGCGCAGTAGCTCGCGCCGGTGCCGGTGATCACGATCGCCTTGGGGCCGCCCTGCAGCGCCGTCAGCGCCTGCATCATCTCCGTCCGCGCCTGCCGATTCATCGCATTGCGCTTTTCGGGCCGGTTGATCGTCAGCAGCGCGTAGTCCTGCCGGTCCTCGACCACGATCACCGGCGCCGTCATGATCGCGCTCCGGAGACGGGTCCGCGCGCGTCGCTGCGCGGGGCGGTTCGGCGGCCTGCCATGCCGGCGCCCGTCCTGCGGGCGGCATCGACCGTTTCCTTGCTGGTCATCCTGTGCTCCTGTCTTCGGTCAGCGGCACTTCGGCGGTGCCGAGATGCGGTCCTGCCGCGCCGACCAGGGCGAACGTCGCCGACGCCGCCATCGCTGCGGCAGGGCACAAGGGTCTCATCGGTCCTCCGGTCGGCGTCTGGTCGAGTGGCCGGCATTCGTGGCGTGCCGGCTCGGGTTGCTCTCATGCCGTTCGCGATTCTGGTCCCAATCCGGCACCGCTTCAAACGACGATTTCAGATCGACTGCATGACTTATACTCATGCGACCGCTTGCGCCACCCTGGCCGGGATTCGCCGTGGCACCCCAGACATGAGTTCGCTTCCCCCGCTTTCCGCGCTGCGCGCGTTCGAAGTCGCCGCGCGCCACGCCAGCTTCACCAAGGCCGCGGAGGAACTCTGCGTGACGCAGTCGGCGATCAGCCGCCAGATCCGCACGCTCGAAGACATGCTGGGGGTCCTGCTGTTCGAGCGGCGCCACCGGGCCGTGGTGCTGACTTCGGAGGGGGAGAACTATCGCCGCGAGGTGTCGGCGGTGTTTGCCCAGCTCGATCGGGCGACGCGGCGCCTGAGCCGCCGTCACGAGCGCGAGGTGCTCAACATCCGCGCCTACACGACCTTCGCCATGCGCTGGCTGATTCCGCGGCTGACGCGCTTTCACCGCCTCTACCCCGACATTCGCGTCCACCTCACGGCGTCGCTGCAGCCGCTGGATTTCACGAGTTCCGAGATCCACGGAGCGGTCCGCGCCGGATTCGGCGAGTGGCCGTGCCGGGCGGACCGGCTGTGCGAGACCTACATTTCGCCCGTGTGCACGCCGGAACTCCGGCACGGCGCCGAGCCGCTCAGGGTTCCCCTCGACCTCGCGCACGTGACGCTGCTGCACTCGCTCGGACGCCCGACCGACTGGAGCGTCTGGTTCGGCGCCGTCGGCATGCCGGAGATCGACCTCAACAGCGGCCACCACTTCGAATCGTCGAGCATGGCCTACCAGGCGGCGCACCTCGGGCTCGGCGTCGCCATCGGCCAGAAGTTCCTGGTCGACGACGACCTGAAAACCGGCCTGCTGGTGATGCCGTTCGACCTCATGGTCCACCTCAAGGAAACCTACTACTTCCTGTCGTCGCCGAGCTACGTCGGCATGCCGATGCTCGAGGCGTTCCGCGAATGGATCCTGGTCGAAGCGAGCGCCACCGCCAGCGCGCTGCGCGCCGGGGCGGAAGGCTAGCGCCCGCCGCGAATCAGCCGGGCGCCGCGCCGTCGCGGCGCACCGCGGCCAGCAGCAGGACCGCGGCCAGCATCCCCGGATCGTCGTACCCCACCGACCGGGCGCCATACATGCGGGCGCGGCCCAGGCGGGATTCGCGGCCGCGAAATTCGTCGAGCGCGGCGGCGGCCGCGGCGGCCGCGGCGTCGAGCAGGTTCGCGGAGGCGTCGTCCGCGGCGAGGTCGCTCTCGACGCGCAGCAGCGAATCGAGAATGCTCTTGTCTCCCGGCGTTGCACCCGAACGCTCGGTGATCACCGCGGCGGCGGCATTGAGCAGGGCGACGACTTCGCTGCCGGCGAGCGCCTCCTTGCCGCGCGCGCTGCGGCCGGCTGCCGACAGGCCCATCGAAAGCACCGCGGCGAGACTTGAGCCGCTGGCCCGCCCCGTCTCGCGGCCCAGCGCCAGCAGCGCGGCGCCGACGTCGGGCGGCAGGCTCGGGCAGGCCGCCGCCCAGGCCGCGACGACCTGCGCGACGGTCATCCCGGTGTCGCCGTCCCCGAGCAGCCGGTCGGCGGCGTTGAGCTCCTCGGCGATCGCGGCGATGCCGGCGTGGATGCCGGCGATCGCGCGCGCGATCGCGGCGGTGGTGAGCATCGTCACCGCGGCCAGAACGGGCAGCCGGTCGGCGCCGCCAGCAGGTCCTCGATCTCTGCGTCCAGATCCAGCAGCGAGATCGAGCAGCCCGCCATCTCCATCGACGTCGCGTAGTGACCGACATAGCGGCGTGCAATGCCGATCCCCGCGGCGTCGAGCAGCCGGGCGGTCTTGCGATAGACGATCAGCAGTTCCTCGAGCGGCGTCGCGCCGAAACTGTTGACCAGGACGGCGACCCGCTGCGGCCGGGCCGCACCGTCGTCGGCCAGGAGGCGCTCCACCATCGTCGTCGTCACCACGTCGGCAGTGGGCAGCGCCTGCTGCTCGATCCCGGGCTCGCCGTGTATGCCCATGCCGATCTCGACCATGCCCTCCGGAACGGTGAACCCCGGTGCACTCGCGCCGGGAATCATGCATGGCGAAAGCGCGACGCCGAGGGTGCGGGTCCGCCCGGCCGCGCGCGTCGCGAGTTCGGCCACGGTCGCCAGCGGCGCGCCGCGCGCGGCGCTGGCGCCGGCCACCTTGAACGCGAACACCATTCCCGCAACGCCGCGCCTCTTCTGCCGCTCGGCGGGCAGCGCGCTGGCGACATCGTCGGCAACGATGACGGTCTTGGTCGTGCCGCCTTCGTCCCCGAACTCCTCGCAGGCCTGCGCAAAGCTCATCCGGTCGCCGCCATAGTTGCCGAGCACGCAGACGACCCCCGCGCCGCCGTCGGCCGCGCGGATGGCCTCGGCGCAGATGTCCGCCGGGGGGCCCGCAAAGACGTTTCCAACGGCGCACGCATCCAGCATGCCGTCGCCGACATATCCCGCGAACACGGGCAGGTGGCCGAAACCGCCGCCGGTGACGACGCCGACGTTGCCCGCCACCGCTCCGGACGCGCGGGCAATGACGCGGCCTCCGCGACCGGTCCTCCGGTAGCCCGAAAACGCCGCGCACAATCCGTCCAGCGACTCGTCGACGTAGTCCGCCGGCTGATTCATGAGCTTCTTCAAGGCGTTCCTCGCTCGTTTGGACCGCAAGACATCGTGGAATTCCGGGCACGCAGCTGCGGAATCGGCGCGTCGACGGCGGAATCCGTCGTTCGGCTCCCCGCCTGCCGGAACCTCGGACGGCCCCAAGGATGCCCTCGCGACCGAGGCCGAGTCAACCCGAGCCCCGCGACAGGCGGCGGCGCGCCGGGCGGCTGCGCCGGACCGAAAAGCCATAAGATGTGCGATTCGTCGTCGGGACGGTCAACCGGGAGTCCCGACGTGATCGCCATAATCGTTGCAAGGAGACGTGCGTGCCGCTCCCACCCTCGGTCGACCGCGAAGAGGTCCATCAGCGCCGCATCGAACTGCGCGGCTATCGGCGGCGGGATGGCGTGTTCGAGATCGAGGCACACCTCGTCGACACGAAGCCATTCCCGTTCCAGCGCCCGCTGCAGGAGGAGGAAACGCCGCCGGACACTCCCCTGCACGACCTGTGGGTTCGTCTCGTCGTCGATGAAGGCCTGGTCGTGCGCGACGTAGTGGTCGCCGCGGACACGATGCCGTTCGCGGTCTGCCTCGAGGCAACCGACACTCTGAAGACGATGATAGGCGAACGCATCGGGCACGGCTGGAGCAGGGCCGTCCGCGAACGGCTGGGCGGAAGCGCAAGCTGCACGCACCTCGCCGAGCTCCTCGGTCCGCTCGCCACGCTCGCATTCCAGTCCCTCGTTCTCGTGCGCCGCGCAAGACCCGAGGCGCTCGACGCGAGCGGGAAGCCGCAGCGCATCGACAGCTGCTACGCGTACGGAAGCGGACGCGACGTCGTGCGGCGGCTCTGGCCGCAGCATTACACCGGCCGGACCACGCCGGAATCTTCCTGAGCCCGCTCGCGGAGCCGGGCAGAAATCGCAGCTGCCGGATCTCCTTCACGTCGGGCCATCATCTGCCGGAGGCATCGGCTCGCGCCGGAAAACATCAAGACATATGATGTGATGCCATCAATTAATATTGCTTGATCTGATGGTTCACCGTTTGCGATACTTCCTCCGTCCTGCATGACGGTCGGCTGATGGACGGGGGAAACGGATGCATCAAGGCAAGCTCGAACTGACGCCCGACGAATGGCGCGCGCGGCACCGCGAAGAGATTGAACGCGCCGAGGGCTCGGCCGCCCAATGCGAGGACGGCCTGCCGCTGAAGCTCGTCTACACGCCGGCCGACGTGAGCCCGGCGGCGGCAGACATCGGTTTCCCCGGCGAGTTTCCGTATACGCGGGGCACCGAGGCGAGCGGGTACCGGAGCAAGCTCTGGACCATCAGCCACTACGCGGGGTTCGGCAGTCCGCGCGAGACGAACACGCTGTTCCGCAAGATGATCGATCACGGCGGCGTGCCGCCGTACATGGCGCTCGACCTGCCCACGCAGCTCGGTCTCGATCCCGACGACCCGATGGCGGTGGGCGAGGTCGGGATGACGGGAACGTCGGTCACCTCGCTCGCCGACTGGGAAACGATCTTCGCGGACATCCGGCTCCAGGACACCTTCGTCGGCACCGTGATCAACGCGCCGGCGGCGGTGTTTCTCGCGATGCACGTGGTGCTCGCCGAGAAACAGGGCGCCGACCTGTCGCGCATCCGCGGCAACCTGCAGAACGACATCCTGAAGGAGTTCACCGCCCGCGGGAACTTCATCTTTCCGGTCGAGCCGTCGCTGCGGCTCGTCACCGACACGCTCGAGTATTGCGCGCAGCACCTGCCGTCGTACTGGCCGCTCAACGTCTGCGGCGGCCATTTCGCCGAGGCGGGAAGCAACCGTGTGCACGAGGTCGCGTTCGCCTTCGCCGACGCGTTCACCTACGTCGAGCAGGCGCTCCAGCGCGGCGTCCCCATCGACCGCTTCGGGAAGGGAATCTTCTTCCTGATGAAGACCAACCACACCGACCTGATCGAGGAGGTCGCCAAGTTCCGCGCGATGCGCAGGATCTGGTCGAAGCGCCTCGCCGAGCGCTACGGCGCGCAGGAGCCGGAGACGATGAAGTGCCGGATTCTCGGCCACAGCGGCGGGTCGCTGATGACGCGCGAGCGGCCCGAGCTCAACATCGCCCGGACGACGATGGCCTGCCTCGCGGGCGTGCTGGGCGGCATCCAGCTCATCGGCCTGCGCACGATGGACGAGGTGTTCGGGATCCCGACGGAGAAATCGGAACTGATCGCGATCGGCACCCAGCACGTCGTCGCGCACGAGACCGGACTGCCCGACGTCGTCGATCCGCTCGGCGGCTCCTACTACGTCGAGGCGTTGACGACCGAATTCGAGCAGCGCGTGCTGGAGGAGATCGAGCGCATCGACGCGATGGGCGGCATGGTCAAGGCGATCGAGTCGGGCTACGTCCGCAAGACGATCGCGCAGGACGCCTACCTGACGCACCAGGCGTCGGAAAGCGGCCGCAAGGTGAAGGTCGGAGTCAACAAGTACCGCATCGACGAGGACGAGCCGCCGCGGCGCCCGTACGCGTACAAGCCGGAAGAGGAGTGCCGGCACGTGGAGGCGGTGCGCCGGCTGCGGCGCGAGCGCGACAACGACGCGGTGGCCGCGGCGCTTGCACGGCTGCGCGAGACCGCGAGCCGGCCCGCCGGCACCGCCAACAACCTCGTGCCGCCGATCATCGACGCCGTGCGCGCGTACGCGACGATCGGCGAAATCTGCGGCGCGCCCCGCGAAATCTTCGGCGAGTACGCCGAGACGACCCATTTCTGAGGCGACGATGACTGAACGGCAGCGACCGATCCGGGTGCTGATGGGAAAGCCCGGGCTCTGCGGCCACGACCGCGGCATCGTCCTCGTCGTGATGGCGCTCCGCGACGCGGGGATGGAAGTGATCTACTCCGGCCGCCACAACTCGCCGGAAACGCTGGTCGAGGTCGCGGTGCAGGAGGACGTCGACGTCCTCGGCGTCTCCGTCCTCTCGGGCGCGCACATGGGCCTGTGCCGGCGGATCGCCGACGGTCTGCGGGAGCGAAACGCGTCCGACATCCTTCTCCTGGCCGGCGGATTCATCCCGCCCGAGGACATTCCGGCAATGAAGCAGTTCGGCGTGCACGAGGTGTTCCGCGACGGCGCGCGACTCGACGACATCGTGGCGTTCATCCGCAGTGCGGTGCAGGCGCGGGCGGCAGCATGAACATCGCGCAGTGGGTGGTCGCGAACGCGGCGCGCCGGCCCGACAAGCCGGCGATCGTCTATGAAGGCCGGCAAATCACGCACGCCGGGCTGTGGGAGCAGGTCCAGCGCTGCGGCAACGCGTTTGCCCGGCTGGGCGTGAAGCCGAGCGACCGGGTCTCGCTGTTCCTGCCGAACTGCCCCGAGTGGTTGATCGCGCGCTGGGGCGCGCTGGCGATCGGCGCGGCCTCGTCGCCGATGAACGTGATGTTCCAGAAGAGCGAGATCCGCTACGTCCTCAACAACGCCGCGCCGCGCGTGCTGGTCACGACCGCGGACAAGCTCGAGATCGTCGAAGAGCTGTGGAACGAATGCCCCGGCCTCGAGCACGTCGTCGTCGTCGGCGGGCAGGCGGTGTTCGGGACGCACGACTTCGACGCGCTGCTCGCCGACGCGCCGGCGGAGCTCGCGCTGCACGACTGCGCGCCGGACGCGATGTGCGATCTCTACTACACGTCGGGCACGACGGGGCGTCCCAAGGGCGTGATGTGCTCGCATTCGAACTTCGCGAGCCTCCTGTCCTACGAGACGATCGTCTGGCAGGCGAGCGAGGACGACCGCTCGCTGGTGGCGCTGCCGCTGTTCCACGCCAAGGGCCTCATCATCCCCAGCCTGATCGCGACCTACGTCGGGGCGACGCAGTGGCTGCTGCCGCGCTGGGACACCGGGCGCGTGCTGCGCCTCATCCAGGACGAGAAGATCACCTTCTTCGCCGGCGTCCCGACGATGTACACGTACCTCCTCGCGGACCCGCTGATCGAGCAGCTCGACCTGTCGTCGCTGCGGCTCGCGCGCGTCGGCGGCGCGCCGATTCCGGTCGAGGTGCACCTGGAATTCGAGCGGCGCGCCCGCGTCAAGCTGATCGAGGGCTACGGCTGCACCGGCTGGACCGGCACCTCGCATCCGCTGGTGGGCGACCGCGTGGTCGGATCGATCGGCAAGGCGATGGGGCAGTACGACGCGCGGATCGACACGGAGGTCAGGATCGTCGACGCCGACGACAACGACGTGCCGACCAACGAGGACGGCGAACTCGTCATTCGCGGCGGGCAGATTCCCAAGGGCTTCTGGCGCATGCCGGCCAAGACGCGGCACGACTATCGCGGCGGCTGGTTCCACACCGGCGACATCGCCCGCCGCGACGAGGCGGGGTTCATCTTCCTCGTCGGCCGCAAGGACGACCTCATCATCACCGCGGGCTTCAACGTCTACCCGCGCGAGATCGAGGAGGTCCTCTACCAGCACCAGGCCGTCCTCGAAGCGGCGGTGATGGGCGTCGACGACCCGGCCAAGGGCCAGCTCATCAAGGCCTTCGTCGTGGTCAAGGAGGGCGCTCAGGCCACCGAGCAGGAGCTGATCGAGTTCTGCCGCGCGCGCATCGCGCACTACAAGGCTCCCCGCGCCGTGCAGTTCGTCGGGTCGTTGCCGAAGACCGGATCGGGCAAGATCCAGAAGAGGCTGCTGGTGACGCCGGCGAAGGCCGGCTGACGAGGAGGCAAGCACGATGTACGGCAGGAATCCCGCGGCTTTTCTTTCGGCCGAGCACGAGGCGCTGCGCGAGAGCGTCGCGCGGCTGGCGCGAGAGCGCATCGCGCCGCGCGCGGCCGAGGTCGACGCGAAGGCCGAGTACCCGCACGACGTGTTCGCGGCGCTGAAGGAGCACGGCATCATCGGGATGACGATACCCTCGCGCCTCGGCGGGTCGGACGCGTCGCTGTTCGAGCTCTGCCTCGCGATCGAGGAGCTCGCCAAGGTGTGCACGACCGCCGCGCTGATGCCGGTCATGACCAACATCGTCGGCCAGATGCTGCTCGCCGGAGGCACGCCCGAGCAGCAGGAGCGCTACCTGAAGCCTCTGGCCCAGGGCGAAATCCGCTTCTCCAACGCGGTGACCGAGCCGGAAGCGGGCTCCGACGCGTCGGCGATGACCACGCGCGCCGAGGCGCGCGGCGACCGCTACGTCATCAACGGCAGCAAGTGCTTCATCACCGGCGCCGGTCTGTCGGATTTCTACATCGTGTTCGCCAAAGTCGCGATGGACGGCGAGCGCCGCGGCATCACCGCGTTCATCGTGCCGCGGGAGACGCCGGGAGTGGCGACCGGCCGCATCGAGAAGAAGATGGGCATCCGCGGGATGCCGACCGGCGAGCTCTTCTTCACCGACTGCGAGGTGCCCGCCGGCGCGATGCTCGGCGCCGTCGGGGGAGGGCTGAAGCTGATGCTGGCGTCGATGACGCGCAACCGCCCCGCGATCGGCGCCCGCGGCGTCGGCCTCGCGCAGGGCGCTTTCGACGTCGCGCTCGACTACTGCAAGAACCGCAGGGCGTTCGGCGGCACGCTGTTCGACCTCCAGGCCGTCCAGTTCAAGCTCGCCGACATGGCGATGGAGATCGAGGCGGCGCGAGCGCTCGTGCACCGCGGCGCGACGGTGCTCGACCAGGGGCACGACCCGCGCGGGCTGATCGGGCTGCTCTCCAGCGGCAAGTGCTTCGCGACCGACGTCGCGATGCGCGTCTCGACGGAAGCGGTGCAACTGCTCGGAGGCTACGGCTATTCCGCCGATTTCCCGGTCGAGCGCCTGATGCGCGACGCCAAGCACCTGCAGATCGTCGACGGCAGCAACGAGATCCAGCGCGTGCTGATCGCGCGCGCGCTGGCCGACTGAGGAGAACCCCCGTGACCGCGACCATCGCCCGGCGTCTGGCGCACTTCACCCACACGCTGGAGTACGAGGCGATCCCGCCGCCCGTCATCGAGAAGGCCAGGCACCTCGTCCTCGACACCGTCGGCGTGTGCATCGGCTCGACGCAGCTCGACTTCGGCCGCTCGGCGATCGCGCTGGCCACCGGCTGGGGCGGGCCGCCGCAGGCGTCCATCATCGGCGCCGGCGGCCTCGTCGCGGCGCAGAACGCGGCGCTCGCCAACGGGATTCTCGGTCACGGGCAGGACTACGACGACACGCATACCGAATCGGTCGTGCACCCCAGCGCCGCCATGGTGCCGGCCGCGCTCGCCGAGGCCGAGCGCAGCGGAAGCTCGGGCCGCGCGATGCTCGCGGCGCTGGTCGCCGGGACCGAGGCGACGATCCGCCTGGCGATGCCGGCTCTCAACCGCTTCCACCTGCGCGGCTTCCACACGACGTCGATCGCGGCGACGTTCGGCTCGGCGCTGATGAGCGCGCGGCTGCGCGGCATGAGCGAGGAAGAGGCCAATCAGGCGGTCGGCGTCGGCGGCAGCTTCACCTCGGGCCTGCTCGAATGCGTGCCCGCGGCGTCCGGCGCCAAGCGGCTCCACGCCGGCTGGGCGGCGCTCTGCGGCTTCGTCGCGGCGGACTTCGCGCAACGCGGCTTCACCGGGCCGGCGACCGTGTTCGAGGGCAAGCTCGGCGTCTACAACTCGTTCCTGCGCGACGAGAAGCTCGACCTCGCGGTGATCTTCGACCGCATCGGCGAGCGCTGGGAGATCCTCGATACGCGCCCGAAGCTCTACCCGTGCTGCCATTACCTGCAGTCGTTTCTCGACTGCGCTGCGAAGCTGCGGCGCGAGCACGCCATCCGGACCGACGACATCGCGAAGATCGAGTGCCGGATCGCCGCCGGCGCCGTCAACATGGTGTGCGATCCCTGGCCGCGCAAGATCGATCCGCGCACCGGCTACGACGCGCGGTTCAGCCTGCCCTTTGCGGTGGCGCTGATGTTCGCGCGGGGCCGGGCCGGCACGGCCGAGTTCTCGGAGGCGACGCTCCCCGATCCGGTGATCCGCTCGCTGATGCCGAAGGTGTCGTTCGAAGTCGAGCCGCGCTACGAGGTCAAGGACATGCCCGGCTGGGTGCGCGTGACGCTGGCGAACGGCGCCCAGCACACGGCGGAGAATCCGGCGGTGCGCGGCAACGCCGCCAACCCGATCCCGCTCGACGACCTGCTCGACAAGTATTACGCCAATACCGGGTTCCTCGGGCGCGCGGCCAGCGAGCGGATCGCCGGGCAGATTCTCGCTCTCGACGAGAGCGACGGTGTCGGCGACCTGATGGCCGCTCTGCGCGCCGTGCCGGCGGCGGCCTGACCCCGCGCCGGCCGCCGCGAAGCCAGGCGCGCAAGCCGCCGTTCGCCGCCGGCACGACACCGAAAACGGGGGAACGCGATGGCGGCCGGACCCATGGATGATCCTGTCGCCGGCGCGCGCGCAGCCGCCGCGCGACTGGTCGCCGGCGCAGGCCGGGGCGACCGCCGCGCCATCGGCCGCGCGATCTCGGAGGTGGAGAACGCGACCGCCGCCGGGGGGGAGATCGTGCGCCTCATCCGGCCGCTGGTCGGCCGTGCGCAGGTGATCGGCATCACCGGGCCGCCGGGGGCGGGCAAGTCGACGCTGGTCGCGGCGCTGATCGGCGAACTGTGCTCCCGCGGCAGGACCGTCGGCGTCGTCGCCGTCGATCCTTCGAGCCCGCTGTCGGGCGGCGCCGTCCTGGGCGACCGCGTGCGGATGGATCGGCACTCGACCGCGGCCGGCGTGTTCATCCGCTCGCTCGCCGCGCGCGGACATCCGGGCGGATTGTCGCGGACCACGGGCCGCGTCGTCGAGGTTCTCGACGCAGCCGGCTTCGACGCGATCATCGTCGAGACCGTCGGCGCGGGGCAGTCGGAAGTCGAGATCACCGACGTCGCGGACACGCGCGTCGTCGTCTGCCCGCCGGGCCTGGGCGACGACATCCAGGCGATCAAGGCGGGCATCCTCGAGATCGCCGACATCTTCGTCGTGAGCAAGGCCGACCTGCCGCTGGCCGACAAGACCGAGCGCGATCTCCTGTTCATGGTCGACCTGCGGCTCGGCGCAGCGACGCCG
>CAIWHR010000625.1 GCA_903912485.1 uncultured beta proteobacterium
CGACGCAGCCGGACGCCGGCGGGGAGCCCCTCGCCCGCACCACGCCGCTGCGCAGCGTTGCCGAAGCGCCGGCCGCGCCGTCGGTGTCGAAGGCGGCCGATGGCGCCGACCGCAACCGCGTCTACACCGGCACCGGCGTGCTGGTCAAAGGACAGCTGCCGGGGGGCGGGCTGCCCGAGGGCGCCGCCGCGAAGCCGGGCGGCGGCGGTGTGGTCCTCAACTTCGAGGGCGCCGACCTGCGCGAGGTCATCCGCAACATCCTCGGCGACATCCTGAACGAGAGCTACACCATCGACCCCTCGGTCGGCGGGCAGGTCACGATCCGGACCAGCGCGGGCATCCCGCGGGACGCGCTGCCGTCGACGCTGGAAATGCTGCTGCGGATGAACGGCGCGACGATGGTCAAGGAGGCGGGCATCTTCAAGATCATGCCGCAGGCGGCGGCGGTGCGCGGCAACGTGACGCCTCAGCTCGGAACGTCGAACCGGGCGCTGCCGGCGGGGTTCTCGGTGCAGATCATCCCGCTGCGCTACGTCGGCGTGAAGGAGATGCTGCGGCTGCTGGAACCTTTCGCCAAGGACGCGTCGGCGGTGCGCGTCGACGAACTGCGCAACCTCCTGATTCTCTCGGGCACCGAGCGCGAGCTCAAGCTGCTGCTCGACGCCGTCGACATGTTCGACATCGACTGGATGGCCGGGATGTCGGCCGGCGTGTTCGTGCTGCAGAACAGCGACGTGAAGACGGTGGTCGCGGAGCTCGACAAGGTGCTGGGCGACCGCAACACGAGCCCGCTCGCCGGCATCCTGCGCATCGTCGCGATCGAGCGCATGAACGCGCTGCTGGTGATCACGCCGAACCCGGCGTACCTGGAGGAGGCGAAGAAGTGGATCGCCCGGCTGGATTCGGGGCAGGGCGGCGAAGGGCCGCGCTTCTACGTCTTCCACCTGCAGAACCAGCGCGCGGAAAAGCTGGGACCGCTGCTGCAGCAGGCGTTCACCGGGCGCGCGGCGCCGGCGGCGGCGCCCGCGGCGCCGACGGTGGCGCCGGGCACGCCGGCGGGAACGATCGTGAATCCGCCGCAGTTCCAGCAGCAGCCTGCGGGCGGGCTGATGCCGGCGCCGACCGTGGTCGTGAACACCGAGAACCGGCCGTCGGCCAGCGCGGTGGCGACCGGGACGACCGGCGCCGGAGCGGCCGGCGGGCGCGACGGGCTCGGCGTGGTCCGCAACATGCAGGTGGTCGCGGACAAGGACAACAACACGCTGCTCATCGTCGCCACGCCGATCGAGTACGGGGTGATCGAGGCCGCGCTCAAGAAGCTCGACGTGCCGTCGCGCCAGGTGATGATGGACGTGACGATCGCCGAGGTGACGATCAAGGACGAGATCGACTTCGGCATCGAGTGGCTGTTCAAGGGCGGCGCGCCGTCGGGTCGCGGCTCCGGCGCGCTGCTCACGCGCTCGACGCCGGTCAATCCGGCGATCCCCGCGACTGCCGCGGTGGTCAATCCGGCGCTGGCGCTGGCGCAGGGCTTCACCTACATCATCAACAACGCGAACTTCCCCGGCGGCATCCAGGCGGTGCTGCGCCTGATGGACACCTACGGCAACACCAAGGTGATCGCCAACCCGAGGCTGGCCGCGCTGGACAACCAGAAGGCGACGATCAAGTCCGGCGAGCGGATCCCGATCAACCAGCAGACGTCGGTCAACGGCGTGTCCAACGGCTTCGTGACGACGACGGCGCAGTACATCGACACCGGTGTGCTGCTGCAGGTCACGCCGCACATCAACGCGGGCGGGCTGGTGACGCTGGACGTGCAGGCGGAAGTGAGCAATCCCGGCAACTACGTGCTGGGCGAGGCGCCGCCGATCAACACCCGGTCGGTGCAGACGATCGTCAGCGTCCAGAGCGGGATGACGATGGTGATGGGCGGGCTCATCGGCGAGACCAAGCAGAACCAGAGCCAGGGCCTGCCGCTGCTGTCGCGGATTCCGTATGTCGGCGGGTTGTTCGGCGATCAGGCGATCACGGCCAATCGGACCGAACTCGTGATGTTCATCACGCCGCGCGTGATCGAGTCCGAGCTCGATCTCAAGGGCGTCATCGACGATCTGCGCAAGAAGATGTACTGGATGGACCAGCTGTTCCCGGCGGAGAAAGAATCATCTTCCAAGGCGCCGGCGGGCTAGTCCGGCCGGGAAAACTGTCGTCGAGGAGCGACAGTTTGCAGAAATTCGACAAAAAGCGTCGCTAACTGCAGACAAATTCGTGTTGTGAGTCTGCAACATCGCGCTCCTGTCTCACGATTTAGCCGAAAATGGCATTGACGCTGTTCGACGCATTCGATAAATTTGCTCCAACAGGCCGAGTACCGTGAAGTCGTCGGCAAAGAAAGGTGGTGCGGTCTTGGATTCGGTACATCAGGGTGCGACGGCAATGAATTGGCAGCATCGGCGGTATCGCCGGCTTCGGGGCAGGACGATCGAGGCGCTGGCGTGGGTTGCCGGTGGGCTGCTGGTCGCGATGGTCGCAGCCGGATGTGCGGTGGGCCTGACCAGGGATTCGTCGGACGAAGCCAAGCGCGAGACCGCCAAGGCAAGGGCGCAGGCGCGGTGGGACTTGCTGGTGAGCGGCAATATCGGGGCCGCCTACGAGTTCCTGAGCAAGAGTTCGAAGCAGGTGGTGTCGCGCCAGGAGTTCGTGAATCGGTCGTCGAAATTTGTCTTCCGGTCGGCGGCGGTCCAGAACGTCGAGTGTGAGCGGGAAGCGTGCAAGGTGACCGTGTACTTCACCTACGATCACCCGCTGAAGAAGGGGGTCGGCAATACGGCCCGGGAAGACTGGATCATCGACGAGGGGCAGATTTGGTACGTTTGGTCGCTCTGAAGTTCGGCGGCCGTGGCAGAATAGGTACAGGAAGGCTCGGAAGGGGTTGCGTTTTGTTTGCACAAACGTGTTCGATGTAATAGCATTGGGCCGTCGTAGGTCTTAAAGTGATCACTTTAAATCCGCAAAAAAGGAGTTCGAAACAACCATGAAGACATCCAACAGGAAACCTCTGTTCCTCGCCATCGCAGGTCTGTCGGCGCTCGGCGTCGTCGGCGCTGCGAACGCGGTCAGCGTCAGCCAGACCGGTCTGGGACAGGTTCTCGTCTATCCGTACTACACCGTCAAGGGCGCAGCCGCGTCGCCGTTCAACACGCTGCTGTCGATCGTCAACACGACGGGTTCGACCAAGGCCGTCAAGGTTCGGTTCCGCGAAGGCAAGGCCTCCGTCGAAGTACTTGACTTTAACCTCTTCCTGTCGCCCTACGACGTCTGGGTCGCGGAAATTCAGCCGTCGGCCACCGGCGGCGCGAAGATCTTCGCCGGCGACAACTCCTGCACGATCCCGACGATCCCGGCCACCGGCGTCGAGTTCCGGAACAGCCTGTACAAGGGCGATCTGGTCGGCGACGGCACGCTCGAGCGTCTGCGTGAAGGCTATATGGAAGTCTTCGAAATGTCGACGTACGCCGACAGTGACCTCGTCGCGATCGGTGCCAAGCACGGCGCGAGCGGAC
>CAIWHR010000626.1 GCA_903912485.1 uncultured beta proteobacterium
TCGCCTGGCTCGCCGGCAGCTGCTCGGTCGCGACGCGCCGGCAGGTGGCGCAGGCGCGCCGGACGCTGGCGGGCATCCGCATCGATCCGGTGGCGCTGGCGCAGGACGCCGGCCTCGCCGCCAGGATTGCTTCCGAGGCGGTCGCGCTGCTCGGCCGCTCTCAGGTGCTGGTGTACGCCACCGCCGAGCCGGACGTCGTGGCCGCGGGGCAGGCCGCGCTCGGAGCCGAGCGCGCTGCCCTGCTGGTCGAGGACTGCTTTCGCGGGGTGGCCGCGGCATTGCACGCCGCCGGCGTGCGAGCGTTCGTGGTTGCCGGCGGCGAGACCTCGGGTGCCGTCGTGGCAGCGCTCGGAGTTCGGGCGCTGGCCATCGGCCCGGAGATCGACCCCGGAGTCCCCTGGACGCGCGCGGTGGGCGCGGACCCCGTGTGGCTGGCGCTCAAGTCGGGAAATTTCGGCGGCGACGATTTCTTCGAACGCGCGACGGGGGCGCTGTGAGCGAATCGGCGCTGCGCGAGGCGCTGACTGTCCGCGGACGGTCGCTCTACGACCGCGGCTACGCGCACGGGAGCTCGGGCAATCTCAGCGTCCGCATCGAAGACGGCATCCTGGTCACGCCCACCGGCAGCTCGCTCGGCCGGCTGGACCCCGCCCGGATCGCCAAGGTCGGCCCCGACGGCGCGCTGCTCGCCGGCGACCCGCCGTCGAAGGAAGCCTTCCTCCACCTCGCCGTGTACGCAAGGCGTCCGTCGGCGCGCGCCATCGTGCACCTGCACTGCACCTGCGCGGTGGCCGTCTCCTGCCTGGTCCATGCCGACCCGGGCAACGTGCTGCCGCCGTTGACCGCCTACCACGTGATGCGTGTCGGCGCGCTGCCCCTCGTCCCCTACTTCCGCCCGGGCGACCGCGCGCTGGCGCAGGCCGTGGGCGAGATCGCTGCCACCCACCGCGCCGTCCTGCTGGCCAACCACGGCCCCGTCGTGTCCGGAAAGTCGCTCGACGACGCGATCGACAGCGCGGAGGAACTCGAGCAGACCGCCCGCCTCGCGCTGATGCTGTCCGGCCGCGAACTGCAGCCGCTGACCGCGGCGCAGGTTGCCGAACTCGAAGCCGCGTTCCCCGACTGAAGGAGCTGCCGTGTACGTCGTGACCGTCGAATTCGGAATCGAACCGTTGCGCTGGGCGGAGTTCCTTCCGCTGATGATCGAGAACGCGCGCCTCTCGCGAGCGACGGAGCCCGGTTGCACGCAGTTCGACGTCTGCGTCGACGACGCCCGGCCGGCGAAAGTGTTTCTCTACGAGCTCTACGCCGACCGCGCCGCCTTCGATGCCCACCTCCTTTCGGCGCACTTCGTCGCTTTTTCCTCGGCCACGCGGGACATGATCGCCACCCGGTCCGTCACGACCTGGCAGCGCATCGCGCCCTGAGTTTCCCGGGCCGCGGCGCCGGTCCCGGCACGCGCCCCGCCGCGGCTGCCCGCGGCAGTTCGCACCCACCGATCCACCCGACCCGGGCGATCCGCCCCCCCGGGCGAGTCGCCATCGAAAATATTATCGATAATATTATTGACAATTTTTCCAGAATCCGGATACTGCCGGGGAATCGCCCATCCGTCGGCGAAGGAGGAGGAGTCCATGAACCGCCTTTGGCATTCGCTCGCCGCTGTCGCGCGCCGCGGCACGCTCGGAGTCTCCACCGCCGTCGTGGCGCTCGCCCTGCTCGTGGGCCCCGCACTTGCGAGTGCGCAGGAGGTCACGCTGTGGACGCACTGGGCGGCGGAGAAGATCAAGCGCGAATTCGTCGAAGATGCGATCCGCCAGTTCGAGGCGGCGAATCCCGGCGTCAGGATCAAGGCGTCCTGGTACGAGAAGACCGCGCTCTACGCGGCGCTCAAGACGGCGCTGCGCGCCGGCCAGGGGCCCGACATCTTCTATGCCGAGCCGGATCAGGTCGAGTACATGGAAAACGGGTTGCTGCTCGACCTCTCCGGCCTCAACTGGAACAACATCGAGCCCTGGGCCCGGGAGATCTGGTCGTACAAGGGCAAGCCCTACGGCTTTCCGCTGGAAGCGTGGACGGTGGAGGTCTACTACAACCAGAAGATGCTGCAGGACATCGGGATGACCGTCCCGGCAAGCCGGCAGTTCGATGCCGCGCAGTTCCTCGACCTCACCCGCAAGGCCAAGGCCAAGGGCTGGACTCCGATGTCGCTGGGTGTGGGCGACCGGCCGTTTCCCGGCGCGCACCTGACGCACGAGGCGCTGCTCGAGAAGCTGGGCACCGACGATTACGGTCGCCTGCTGCAGGGCAAGCTGCCGTGGACCGACCCGCGCGTGGCCGACACGCTGCGCTATCTGCGCACGCTCATCGACGCGGGGCTGCTGCCCACCAGCTTCACCAGCATGAAGCTGGGTGAGGCGCATACCTATTTCCACACCAATCCCGGTGCGCTGACGTTCCTGAGCGGCAGCTTCTACACGTCGCGCGCCTTCAACCCCCCGGACAAGGGCGGGCAACCGGCGGGATTTCCGCTGGGCATCATGCGCTTTCCGGCCATGACCAACGCCGCCTGCAACCACTGCAAGACGATGGCGGTCGGCGGCAGCTATGTCGTCAATGCCACCGCCAAGTATCCCAGGGAGGCAGTCTCCTTCCTGAACTCGATGGCGACGCCGGCCAACGGCAATCGCTGGCTGGAAGCGGTGCTGGTGCAGACCGGAATCAAGACCGACGCGTCGAAGATCTCCGGTCCCTACGCGGGCTATTTTCGCGAACTCGCCGCGGCGAACGTCGGTGCGAAGTACTTCTTCGGACTGCCGTCGCAGGTTCTGCAAGGCAAGGCCAAGGAGGCGTTCACCCAGATATTCAACAACGCCTTCCCGGCAGGCTCGATCAGCGTCGACGACGCGGTCCGGCAGATGGCCGCCGCGTACCAATAACCCCACCGAGCCGGGCCGCGACGCCTCGCTCGCGGCCCGCCCTGCGTCGATGACCCGATCGTCCGATCGTCCGCCCTGGGGCGCGATTGCCGTCTTCCTGCTGCCCGCGCTCGTGGTCTACACGGCGCTCACGGCGTATCCCGTCGTCCGGACGTTCTGGAACAGCCTGCACAAGGTGTTGCCGAACCGGCCCGACGAGTTCGTCGGGCTGGCGAACTACGCGACGCTGCTGTTCAGCGACGACACCTTCTGGCGTTCGGTGCGCAACACGCTGGTGTGGGCCTGCGCGTCGCCGCTGTTCGAGGTGGGAATCGCGCTGCTGCTCGCGCTGGCGCTGTACGCCAAGGTTCCGGGCTCCCGCTTTTTCCGCATCGCGTGGTTCACGCCGGTGCTCATGTCCTACGTGGTCGTGGGCATCCTCTGGGTCTGGATCTACAACTACGACTGGGGCGCGGTCAACGCGCTGCTGCGCCTGCTGGGGCTCGACACGTGGACGCGGGCCTGGCTGGGCAAGCCGGAGACGGCCCTGCCGGCGCTGATCTTCGTCACGACCTGGATGTGGACCGGATTCAACATGGTCGTACTGCTCGCTTCGCTGCACTCGCTGCCGTCCGAGGTCATCGAGGCCGCCGAACTCGACAACTGCGGTTGGGGCGCCAAGCTCTGGCACGTCATCATTCCTCTGGTCAAGCCGACGCTGCTCAACCTGCTCGTGCTCTCCTTCATCGGCAAGATGAAGATCTTCGACCTCGTCTGGATCACGACCAAGGGCGGTCCGCTGTGGTCGACCGAAACCGTGTCGACGTACCTCTACAAGCGCGCATTCGAGTGGTCGACGTTCGACCTCGGCTACCCGTCGACCATCGCCGCGGTCTGGTTCGTCATCATCATGACCTGCGTCCTGGTCCTGACGCGAGTCCTGCGCACCCGCGACCGGCTGGAGTACTGACGATGACTGCCATCCTGGGGCGCGCCTTCCTGCTGCTGGTGCTGACGCTGTACACGGCGTTTGCCGCGGGCCCTTTCATCTGGGCCGCGATGATGTCGCTGCGCACGACGACCGAGATATCGAACAGCCACTTCGGCCTGCCGCTGCCGGCGCACTGGGAGAAGTTCCCGCAGGCGTGGTTCAACTCGAACTACAGCGTCTACTTCGCCAACAGCGCGTCGGTCGTCGTCACCGCGGTGGCGATCCTCACCATCGTCGGCGCCATGGCGGCGCACTGCCTGTCGCGCTACCGCTTTGCCGGCAACCGGTTCGTCTACTTCCTGATCTTCTCGGCGATCATCTTTCCGCCGCAGATCACCATCATCGCGCTGTTCCAGACGCTGGTGAACTACGGGCTGTACAACAGCCTGGTCGGACTGACGCTGGTCTACGTCGCCGTGCAGCTGCCGCTCACCGTCTACATCCTCGAGAGCTTCTTCGCCCGCATTCCGGGCGACCTGTTCGACGCCGCGCGGATGGACGGCTACTCCGAGTGGTCCATCTTCTGGAAGGTCAGCTTCCCGATCGCGCTTCCGGCGCTGGCGACCACGGTGATCCTGAACACCATTCTGCTGTGGAACGAATTCCTGTACGCCGTCGTCCTGATCACCGACGAAGCCAAGCGCACGCTGCCGCTGGGCATCCAGCGGTTCATGGGCGACCAGCTCGAAGACGTGGGGATGATCGCGACCGGACTGATGATCGCGATCATCCCCGTGGTCCTGATCTACGCGTTCTTCTCGGAGAAGTTGATCCAGGGAATGACAGCCGGAGCGGTGAAATGAGAAAACATGCTGCAGTCGCGGCGTTGGCACTCGGTCGGCTTTGCGCCGCAGACGGCGCCGCGCCGCGTTCGGCCGCGCGCCGGCGGCGCGGGGCGACGCGCGATTCCGGCGCGGGCGAGGCCTGATCGATGGCCACGCTGACGCTCGACCGGCTGTCGAAGCGCTACGCCAGCGCCCGCGAAGTCGCCGTCTCCGACGTGAGCTTCACCGTCGCCGACGGCGAGTTCATGGTGCTGCTCGGCCCTTCCGGCTGCGGCAAGTCGACGACGCTGCGCATGGTCGCCGGCCTCGAATCGATCACGTCGGGCGACCTGCTGATCGACGGCGCCCGCATGAACGACAAGCCGGCCAAGGACCGGGACATCGCGATGGTCTTCCAGTCGTACGCGCTGTATCCGCACATGACCGTCCACGACAACCTCGCGTTCGGACTGCGCCGGCGATCGCTGCCGCGCGACGAGATCGCGCGCCGGGTTCGCGAGGCTGCGGCCGCGCTGGGACTCGATCAGCTGCTGCAGCGCAAGCCTCACGCGCTTTCCGGCGGCCAGCGGCAGCGGGTGGCGCTGGGGCGCGCGATCGTCCGCCATCCCAAGGTGTTCCTCTTCGACGAGCCGCTGTCGAACCTGGACGCGGCGCTGCGCGTCGGCATGCGCGGCGAGCTTGCCGCGCTGCATCGGCGGCTATCGGCGACGATGCTCTACGTGACGCACGACCAGGTCGAGGCGATGACCATGGGCGACCGCATCTGCATCATGGAAAACGGCAGCGTCGCGCAGATCGGCGCCCCTTTGGACGTGTACGCGGCACCGGCAGACACCTTCGTCGCCACGTTCCTCGGCAGCCCGGCGATGAACCTGCTCCCCGCCACGCTGACGACGGGCGGCAGCGCGCTGCAACTGGGCTCGCAATCGCTGCCGCTCGACGGTCCGCTGGCCGCCGCCGCGGCGCGCGCGCCTGCGCGCGACGTGCTGTTCGGAATCCGGCCCGAAGACCTGCGCCCCGGCGACGCCGGTGCGAGCCTGCGTGCCCGCATTCTCGACGTGGAACCGCTGGGGGCCGAGACCATCGTGCGCCTCTGTCCCGAGGGCCTTGGCAGCGAGATGCTGATGCGCGTGCCTCGCACTTTTTCCGGCCGGCCCGACGAGATCGCGACGATCGCGGTCGACCTCGCCGCATCCCACCTGTTCGATCCGGCGACCACCCGCCGGATCTAGCGCCACCCCCGCCGTCAACCTCCAAAGGACATCCATGGCTGCCGCTTCCGCCGCACTCACCGTTCGCCGCAACTTCCCGCGCCTGCCCTCCGCCACCCTCGATCGCTTCCGCAATGCGTCGTCGGGCTGGATCGTCGACGCCAACGGCCGTCGCGGCGCGCTGGACTGGCACATCCGGCCGCTGACCAAGGCCACCCGCTTCACCGGCAGCGCGCTCACCGTGCGCAGTCGCGCGCGCGACAACCTCGCGCCCTACGCCGCGCTCGCCTACGCCCGGCCGGGCGACGTGCTGGTGATCGCCACCGACTGCTACGAGGAGGCCAGCGCCGCCGGCGACGTGCTGCTCGGCATGGCGCGCAACGCCGGCATCGTCGCGCTGGTGACCGACGGCATGGTGCGCGACATCGACGGTCTCAACGCAGTCGACATTCCGGTCTTCGCGCGCGGCCTCAGCCCCAACTCGCCGTACAAGGACGGCCCCGGCGAGATCGGAATGCCGATCGCCATCGGCGGCGTGATCGTCGATGCCGGTGACGTGATCGTCGGCGACCAGGACGGCGTCGTGGTCGTGGCCAGGTCGATCGCCGAACTCGTCGCCAGGGAAATCGAGGCGGTGGCCGGCAAGGAGAAGACGATGGACGGCTGGGTGCGCGACGGCGCCAAGTTTCCGCCCTGGCTCGAGTCGACGGTCGCCGCGAAGGGCGTGCACTACCTCGACTGACGCCGCCATGCCCACCGTCTTCTACAACTCGCACGCCACGCCGGACGTCTACGCGATCATCCGCGCGGTGGCGCCGGCCGGATTCGACGTTCTCACGCTGGATGCCGATTCGGACGACGAACGCAAGGCCAGGCTCGCCGCCGCCGACGTCGCGATCGTCGCTTCCTACCCGCTGCGCCGGCCGTTGATCGACGCGGCGGTGAGACTGAGGCTCGTCCA
>CAIWHR010000627.1 GCA_903912485.1 uncultured beta proteobacterium
CGCGACCTCTCCCTTACCAAGGGAGTGCTCTGCCACTGAGCTACATGGGCTGTTTCCGGTTGACGGCGCGCCGCACGGCGAGCCACTCTTCTTGTTCGCGTACTCCGCTTGCTGCAGCAACATCCCTTGGAGCGGGTGAAGGGAATCGAACCCTCGTCATAAGCTTGGAAGGCTTCTGCTCTACCATTGAGCTACACCCGCGCACCGGACACCCCTGCAAGGCGCCAGGGAACCAGGATCGCTTCCAGGCCCCGCTCATGACGTCGGTCGGCGCCTGCTTCCCGGTAGCTGACCCCTGTTGCCTGTATCGTGTTGGTGGAGGGGGAAGGATTCGAACCTTCGAAGGCAGAGCCGACAGATTTACAGTCTGTTCCCTTTGACCGCTCGGGAACCCCTCCGACGAAACGGTCGATATTAGCAAGTTCCCCACCCTTGTGTCAAACGCCGGCGGCTCCCCGACGTTCTTCGCCGGCCCGGGCGCAACCCGCGGAGCGCCTTGACAAGGCGCTGATTCTACTACGGAAACGCAGGCTGCGGACGACCCGGCGCCCGCCGGCAAAGCATTCGGAATCGTGTTTGCGCCGCCAGACGCGGCGGCCGGGCGCGGTTTTCGCTAAACTACCCGGACCCGCGCGAGCGGCGCTGCCGGCCCGGCCCGGCGGCTGCCCGCGACCGCTTCCGCAACCTCCGCCACCACCACCGGCCTTTCCCTCCCCCTCCATGACCGACGCCAATGCGTGGGACACCATCATCGTCGGCGGCGGCACCGCCGGCTGCGTGCTCGCCAACCGCCTGTCCGGGGACCCCGGCCGGTCGGTGCTCCTGCTGGAGGCCGGCCCGCGCGACAGCTACCCGTGGATCCACGTCCCGATCGGGTATGCCAAGACGATGTTCCACCCGCTCTACAACTGGATGTTCAAGACCGAACCCGACGCGGGCATGAACGGGCGCGAGATCTACTGGCCGAGCGGTCGCACGCTGGGCGGATCGAGCGCGATCAACGGGCTCATCTACATCCGCGGCCACCGCGCCGACTACGACCGCTGGGCCGCGGCGGGCAACGCCGGCTGGTCTTACGCCGACGTGCTCCCCTACTTCCGCAAGCTCGAGCACAACGTCCGCGGCGCCAGCGAGTGGCACGGCGCCGAAGGCCCGCTGCACGTGTCCGACATCCGCGCCAAGCACGAACTGGTCGAGGCGCTTATCGCCGCCGGCACCGAGATCGGCGTCCCCCCGAACGACGACTTCAACGGCGCGCTCCAGGAAGGCGTCGGCTACTATCAGCTCACCACGCACAACGGCTTCCGCTGCTCGACCGCGGTGGCGTACCTGCGCCCCGTCAGGCAGCGGCCGAACCTGAAGGTCCAATCCGACGCGCAGGCAACGCGTGTCGTCCTCGACGGCCGGCGCGCGACCGGCGTCGCGTACCGGCACGGCGGGCGCGAGCTGGTCGCGACGGCGCGGCGCGAAGTGATCGTCGCCGCCGGAGCGATCCAGTCGCCGCAGTTGCTGCAGCTTTCGGGCATCGGGCCGGCGGGCGTCCTGCAGTCGCTGGGCATCCCGGTGGCCCACGCGCTGCCGGGCGTCGGCGAGAACCTGCAGGACCACCTGCAGGTGCGCGTGATCTTCCGCTGCAGCAAGCCGATCACCACCAACGACACGCTGAAGTCGTGGTGGCGGACGATGGCGATGGGCGCGCGCTACGTGCTGACGCGGACAGGCCCGATGTCGATCGGCATCAACCAGGGCGGCATGTTCGCGCGCACCGACCCCGCGCTGGCGCGGCCCGACGTGCAGTTCCACCTCGCCACGCTGTCTTCCGACATGGCCGGTTCGCCGGTGCACACGTTCTCCGGCTTCACGCTGTCGGTGTGCCAGCTGAATCCCGAGTCGCGCGGGGTCATCCGCGCCAAGTCGCCCGACCCGATGGCGGCGCCCGCGATCCGGCCCAACTACCTGTCGACGCCGCACGACCGCGCGACGGCGGTTGCCGGAATCCGCCTCGCACGGCGGCTCGCGTCCACCCGCGCCTTCGCGCCCTACGTCGCCGGCGAGTACCTTCCGGGTGCCGCGACGGTGACCGACG
>CAIWHR010000628.1 GCA_903912485.1 uncultured beta proteobacterium
CGCGATTGCCGGTCGTGGCCTGGCACGATCGCGGCCGCGGTTGCCGGTCGTGGCCAGGTACCATCGGGTGGCCACGATTGCCGATCGTGGCCAGGTGCCATCGGGTGGCCGCGGTTGCCGGTCGTGGCCCGGCACCATCGGGTGGCCGCGGTTGCCGGTCGTGGCCAGGTGCCATCGGGTGGCCGCGATTGCCGGTCGTGGCCAGGCACCATCGGGTGGCCACGATTGCCGGTCGTGGCCAGGTGCCATCGGGTGGCCGCGGTTGCCGGTCGTGGCCAGGTGCCATCGGGTGGCCGCGGTTGCCGGTCGTGGCCAGGTGCCTTCGGGTGGCCGCGGTTACCCCGTAGCCCGGGTTGCGCGTCGCAGGACGCCAAACGCAGCCCCGACCTTCGCACCGCGCAACCCGGGGCAGACGCGCGCCGATGGCCACATCGCCGGGCAATCCACGCGACAACGCGTCGGAGGACTACGGTCCCGCCGCCGGAATTGACATAGAATTGCAACGTTACAGAGGCAGACTGCCCGATCCATCAGGAGGACACCCATGTCGCACGGCATTTCCCGCATCCGCCGCTTCGCCCTCGCCGCCGCGCTGTTCGGCGCCGCCGCTTCGGCGCAGGCCGCCACCGAAATCCAGTTCTGGCACGCGATGACCGGCGCCAACAACGACCGCATCAACGACTTCGCCAAGAAGTTCAACGAAAGCCAGGCCGACTACAAGGTCACCGCGGTGTTCAAGGGCAGCTATCCCGAGGCGATGGCCGCGGCGATCGCCGCGTACCGCGCCGGCTCCGCGCCGGCGATCCTGCAGGTGTTCGAGGTGGGCACCGCGACGATGATGTCGGCCAAGGGCGCGATCAAGCCGGTGCATCAGGTGATGGCCGACGCCGGCGAGAAGTTCGACCCGAAGATCTACGTGCCGGCGGTGGCGGGGTACTACACCAACACCAAGGGGCAGATGCTGTCGTTCCCGTTCAACAGCTCGACGACGGTGTTCTACTACAACCAGGACGCCTTCGAGAAGGCCGGGCTCGACCCGAAGCGGGCGCCGGCGACGTGGCCCGAGGTGATGGCCGCCGCCGCCAAGATCAAGGCCGCCGGCGCGTCGACCTGCGGCTTCACCACCGGCTGGCAGTCGTGGGTGCAGCTCGAGAGCTTCTCCGCCTGGCACAACACCGCGTTCGCGACCAAGGAGAACGGCTTCGGCGGCATGGACCCGAAGCTGGTGTTCAACGGCCCGCTGCAGGTCAAGCACATCGCCAACCTGCAGGACTGGGCGAAGAAGGGCTACTTCACCTACGCCGGCCGCAAGAACGAGCCCGAGGCCAAGTTCTTCAGCGGCGAGTGCGCGATGCTGACGTCGTCGTCGGCCGCGTACGGCACGATCAAGCAGAACGCCAAGTTCAAGTTCACCGTGGCGCCGCTGCCGTACTACGCCGACGTCGCAGGCGCGCCGCAGAACACGATCATCGGCGGCGCGTCGCTGTGGGTGATGGGCGGCAAGTCCAAGGACGAGTACAAGGCCGTCGCCAGGTTCTTCAAGTTCCTGTCGCAGCCCGAGCTGCAGGCGGTGTGGCACCAGACCACCGGCTACCTGCCGATCACGCTCGAAGCGTACGAGGTCACCAGGAAGTCGGGCTTCTACGACAAGAACCCCGGCACCGACGTCTCGGTCAAGCAGATGATCGTCAAGACGACCGACAAGTCGCGCGGCGTGCGACTGGGCAACTTCGTCCAGATCCGCGACATCATCGACGAGGAGCTCGAGAACGTCTGGAGCGGCAAGAAGTCCGCCAAGGAAGCGCTCGACACCGCGGTCGCTCGCGGCAACGAGCAGATCGCCAAGTTCGCCAAGACGGCAAAGGAGTGACGGCAGGCCAGCGTCCGCAGTGACCCCGTAGGGGAGTCCACCCGATGGCGATGGAAAAGCGCGCGCGCTTCCGGTCGTGGTGGCTGCCCTACGCGCTGGTGCTGCCGCAGCTCGTCGTCACCGTCGTGTTCTTCTTCCTGCCGGCGGGGCAGGCGCTGTACCAGTCGGTGTTCATCCAGGACGCGTTCGGCGGCAGCCTGCAGTTCGTCGGTCTCGACAACTTCCGCGAGCTCTTCCACGACGAGCTCTACCTCGCGTCGTTTCAGGTGACCGCGCTGTTCTCGGTGCTGGTCGCCGGCCTCGGGCTGTCGATATCGCTGGTGCTGGCGGTGTTCGCCGACCGCGTCGTGCGCGGCGCTGCGGCGTACAAGACGCTGCTGATCTGGCCGTACGCGGTGGCGCCGGCGATCGCCGGCGTGCTGTGGATGTTCCTGTTCAACCCCTCGCTCGGCGTCGTCGCCTTCTGGCTCAACCGCGCCGGGTTCGACTGGAACTACCTGTTGAACGGCGGCCAGGCGGTGACGCTGGTCGTCGTCGCCGCGGTGTGGAAGCAGGTCAGCTACAACTTCCTGTTCTTTCTCGCCGGGCTGCAGTCGATACCGAAGTCGCTGCTGGAGGCGGCGGCGATCGACGGCGCCGGACCGGTCAGGCGCTTCGCCACCATCGTCTTCCCGCTGCTGTCGCCGACGACGTTCTTCCTGCTGGTCGTCAACGTCGTCTACGCGTTCTTCGACACCTTCGCGATCATCGACGCGGCGACGTCGGGCGGGCCGGGGCAGGCCACCGAGATCCTCGTCTACAAGGTGTACAAGGACGGCTTCAAGGGGCTCGACCTCGGCGGGTCGGCGGCGCAGTCGGTGATCCTGATGGTGATCGTCATCACGCTGACCGTCGTGCAGTTCCGCTACGTCGAGCGCAAGGTCCAGTACTGATGATCGAGCACCGCCCGCTGCTGACGTTCTTCACGCACCTCATCCTCGGCATCGGCGTGATCGTCGTCGCGCTGCCGGTGTACGTGACCTTCGTCGCGTCGACGCACACGGCGCCCGAAGTGCTGCAGGCGCCGATGTCGATGCTCCCGGGATCCCACTTCGTCGACAACTACGCCGCGGTGCTCACGCACGGCGCGGGCGAGTCGGGCGCGGGCGTGGGCCGGATGATGGTCAACAGCCTGATCAGCGCGCTGGTGATCGCCGTCGGCAAGATCGTCATCTCGATGCTGTCGGCGTTCGCCATCGTCTACTTCCGCTTCCGCTTCCGCGGGCTGGTGTTCTGGATGATCTTCGTCACGCTGATGCTGCCGGTCGAGGTGCGCATCCTGCCGACGTACAAGGTCGTGTCCGACCTCGGCATGCTCGACACCTACGCCGGGCTGACGGTGCCGCTGATCGCTTCGGCGACGGCGACGTTCCTGTTCCGGCAGTTCTTCCTCACCATTCCGGAGGAACTGGCCGAGGCCGCGCGCATCGACGGCGCCGGGCCGATGCGCTTCTTCTGGGACGTCGTCGTCCCGCTGTCGCGGCCGAACGTCGCGGCGCTGTTCGTGATCCTGTTCATCTACGGCTGGAACCAGTACCTGTGGCCCTTGCTGGTGACGACGCAGGAGGACATGTACACCGCGGTGATCGGCATCAAGCGGATGATCTCCGGCGGCGACGCGGCGACCGACTGGAACCTGGTGATGGCGACGGCGATGCTGGCGATGCTGCCGCCGGCGCTGGTCGTGATCCTGATGCAGAAGTGGTTCGTCAAGGGGCTCGTCGACAGTGAGAAATAGGCGGGTGTGCGCCGTGCTTCGAGGGCAAGCGTAATGGCCAAGGTCGATTTCCGCGACGTGCGCAAGAGCTACGGCGGGGCGGCCGTCATCCACGGCATCGACATGCAGGTCGCCGACGGCGAGTTCGTCGTCATCGTCGGGCCTTCGGGATGCGGCAAGTCGACGTTGCTGCGGATGGTCGCGGGGCTGGAGGGCATCAGCGGCGGCGACATCGCCATCGGCGAGCGCGTCGTCAACGACCTCGAGCCCAAGGACCGCGACATCGCGATGGTGTTCCAGAACTACGCGCTCTACCCACACATGAGCGTGTTCGACAACATGGCCTACGGCCTCAAGATCCGCGGCTTCGCCCGCGACGACATCCGTGAGCGCGTCAACCGCGCCGCGGAAATCCTCGAACTGGGTCCGCTGCTCGCGCGCAAGCCCGGGCAGCTCTCGGGCGGGCAGCGGCAGCGCGTGGCGATGGGGCGCGCGATCGTCCGCGAGCCCGCGGTGTTCCTGTTCGACGAGCCGCTGTCGAACCTCGACGCCAAGCTGCGCGTGCAGATGCGCTTCGAGATCCAGAAGCTGCATCGGCGGCTGTCGACGACCAGCCTCTACGTCACCCACGACCAGGTCGAGGCGATGACGCTCGGCGAGCGGCTGCTGGTGATGAACGCCGGCCGCGCCGAGCAGATCGGCACGCCGATGGAGATCTACGGGAACCCGGCCACGCAGTTCGTCGCCGGATTCATCGGCTCGCCGGCGATGAACTTCCTGCCGGGCAAGGTCGACGGCAGCATCCGCATCGCGCTCGACGGCGGCGGCGCGGCGCGCGGCGTCAAGGCGACCGCCGGCGCCGGACGCGCGGTGACGGTCGGCATCCGCCCCGAGCACCTGGTGCCCTGCGCCGCGGCCGATGCGTTTCTTTCCGGCGCCGTCGAAATGGTCGAGCAGCTCGGCGCCGATTCGCTGCTGCACGTGACGCACGGCGCGGGCACCGTCATCGCCCGCGTTGCGCACGGCATCCATCCCGCCATCGGCACGACGCTGCATCTCGCCGCCGATCCCACGCAGGTCTACCTCTTCGATGCGCAAAGCGGCGCGCGGATAAGCTGATCATGTCCGACATCCTGTTTCACGAATGGCGGTATCCGCGGCTGGTCGCCCACCGCGGCGCCGGCGCGCTCGCCCCCGAGAACACGCTGACCGCGATGCGCGTCGGCCACGCCCACGGCTACCGGATGGTCGAGTTCGACGTCAAGCTCGCCGCCGACAACCTCTCGTTCCTGCTGCACGACGCGACGCTCGAGCGCACGACCAGCGGGCGCGGGCGCGCCGACGCGTTCCC
>CAIWHR010000629.1 GCA_903912485.1 uncultured beta proteobacterium
CATCGTGGTCGACGAAGAAAAGCATGCGATGGATGTCGTGGTGGATGAAGACAACCTCGCCATCGCCATCGGGCGCGGCGGGCAGAACGTGCGCCTGGCCTCCGAACTGACCGGCTGGCAGCTGAACCTGATGAGCGTCGAGGAATCGCAGCAGAAGCACGACGCCGAAAGCGACCACCTGCGCCGGCTGTTCATCGACAAGCTCGACGTCGACGAGGAAGTCGCCGACATCCTGATCGGCGAAGGCTTCACCTCGCTGGAGGAAGTCGCCTACGTTCCGATCAACGAGATGCTCGAGATCGAGTCGTTCGACGAGGACACCGTCAACGAGCTGCGCAGCCGCGCGCGCAACGCGATCCTCACCGAGGCGATCGTGCGCGAGGAGAGCGTCGGCAACGTCGAGGAGGCGCTGCTCGGGCTCGAGGGGATGGACACCGAGATCGCCAGCATGCTCGCGCAGAAGGGCATCACCACGCGCGACGCGCTGGCCGACCTCGCCGGCGACGAGCTGGTCGAGCTCACCGGCATGCCCGAAGACCGGGCGCAGGATCTCATCATGAAGGCGCGCGCGCACTGGTTCGAGGATGCGACGGCCGATGTCCCGACCGATGCGACGGCGGCAACAAAGGCCGCTTCCGCGGTCGGGCAGCAACACTAAAGCGCGCAGGAAAAGGCACGCAGGAGAAGTCCATGGCGCAATCAACGATCGAGCAATTCGCGACCGACCTCAAGATGCCGACCGGCGCGCTGCTGGAGCAGCTGGTCCAGGCCGGTGTCGCGGACAAGAAGGAAGGCGACAGCCTTTCCGAACAGGACAAGACCAAGCTTCTCGACTACCTGCGCAAGCAGCACGGCGGGACGGGTGAGCTGAAGAAGAAGATCACGCTGGTCCGCAAGCAGACGACGGAGATCAAGGCTTCGGGTTCCACCGGCAAGTCCCGCACGATCCAGGTCGAAGTCCGCAAGAAGCGCGTGTTCGTCAAGCGCGACGAGAGCGAGGCCGCGCCCGTCGTCGAGGAAGTGCTGGAGGCGCCGGAGGCGGAGCCGGTGGTGGAGGTCGTCGCGGTGCCCGAAGCTCCGCCCGTCGAGGCGCCGGTTGCGGTCGCCGTCGTCGAGCCGGTCGCGGTGCCCGTCGAAGCGCCGGCCGAAGTGCCGGTCGAGGTGCCGGTCGACGCGGCCCCCGAAGTGCCCGCCAGGGCGCCGGTCGAGGCGCCCGTTGCGAAGCCGGCACCGGTCGTCCGCGCGTCGTTCATTTCGGCGGCGGAACTCGCGTCGCGGGCGGAAGAGGAGCGCAAGGGCCAGGCGCTGATGGCGCGCCAGCAGCAGGATCTGCAGATCAAGCAGGCGCAGGCGACCAAGCGCAAGACCAAGAAGGAAGAGGAGGAGTCGGCGAAGGCTGCCGCGGCCGAAGCCGAGGAGGCCGCGAAGGCGGCCGAGGCCAAGGCCGCTGCCGCGGCGGCGGCGGCGCCGGCGGCGAAAGTCGCGACCGGGACGATTCATCGGCCCGCGGCGAAGCCCGGCGAGAAGGCGAAGCCGGCCAAGCGAACCAGCGCCACGGCGTTCCAGGAAGAGGCGGCGCGGCGGCGTGCGTTGAAGCTGCGCGGCGACGTCACGGGCGGCACGGCCACGGCCGGCTGGCGGCAGCCCAAGGTCGGACGGCATCGCCACGACGACGGGGGCGACGAGGGCGCAGCTTCGGCGGCGGGTGCGCTGGTTCGCGACGTCACGATCCCGGAAACCATCACCGTCGGCGAACTCGCGCACAAGATGTCGGTCAAGGCCGCCGAGGTCATCAAGGCGCTGATGAAGATGGGGCAGATGGTGACGATCAACCAGATGCTCGATCAGGAGACCGCGATGATCCTGGTCGAGGAAATGGGCCACAAGGCGAGGCCCGCGAAGCTCGACGAGCTCGACGCGCTGATCCAGGAAACGCAGGAAGGCGGCAACGTCGAGGCCGAGCCGCGGCCGCCGGTCGTCACCGTGATGGGCCACGTCGACCACGGCAAGACGTCGCTGCTCGATTCGATCCGCCGTGCCCGCGTCGCCAGCGGCGAGGCCGGCGGGATCACCCAGCATATCGGCGCGTACCACGTCGAGACGACGAAGGGCGTGATCACCTTCCTCGACACCCCGGGCCACGAGGCGTTCACCGCGATGCGTGCCCGCGGCGCGAAGGTCACCGACATCGTCGTCCTGGTGGTCGCGGCCGACGACGGCGTGATGCCGCAGACGAAGGAAGCGATCGCGCACGCCAAGGCGGCGAAGGTGCCGGTTATCGTCGCGATGAACAAGATGGACAAGCCCGAGGCCAATCCGGATCGCGTGAAGCAGGAGCTCGTCGCCGAGGGCGTGATTCCCGAGGAGTACGGCGGCGAGGTGCAGTTCATCCCGGTGTCGGCGAAGACCGGCAAGGGCATCGACGAACTCCTCGACGCGATCCTGCTGCAGGCCGAAGTGCTCGAACTGAAGGCGCCGAAGAACGCGCCGGCCAAGGGCATCGTCATCGAGTCGCGCCTCGACAAGGGCAAGGGCCCGGTGGCGACGGTCCTCGTGCATTCCGGAACGCTGAAGCGCGGCGACATCGTGCTCGCCGGCGCGGTTTTCGGGCGCGTGCGCGCGATGACCGACGAGGCCGGCAAGAGCGTCGCCAACGCCGGTCCGGCGATACCCGTGGAGATCCAGGGCCTGTCCGACGTCCCGCTCGCGGGCGAGGAGGTGCTGGTGCTGGGCGACGAGCGCAAGGCACGCGAGATCGCGCTGTTCCGCCAGGGCAAGTTCCGCGACGTCAAGCTGGCCAAGCTGCAGGCGTCGAAGCTCGAGAACATGTTCGACCAGATGGCCGAGGACGCCATCAAGACGCTGGCGCTGATCGTCAAGGCCGACGTCCAGGGCAGCTACGAGGCGCTGACGCAGGCGCTGACCAAGCTGTCGACCGGAGAGGTCAAGGTCAACATCGTCCACGCCGGCGTCGGCGGCATCACCGAATCGGACGTCAACCTCGCGCTGGCGTCGAAGGCGGTGGTGATCGGCTTCAACACGCGCGCCGACGTCACCGCGCGCAAGCTGGCCGAGGCTAGCGGCGTCGACATCCGCTACTACAACATCATCTACGAAGCGGTCGACGAGGTGAAGGCCGCGCTGTCGGGCATGCTCACGCCGGAGAAGAAGGAAAGCCGGCTGGGGCTGGTCGAGGTGCGCGAGGTCTACAAGATCTCCAGGGTCGGCACCGTGGCCGGCTGCTACGTGCTCGAAGGCCTCATCCGGCGCGGTTCCCGCGTGCGGGTGCTGCGCGGCAACGTCGTCATCCACGACGGCGAGCTCGATTCGCTGAAGCGGTTCAAGGACGACGTGCGCGAAGTGAAAGGCGGCTTCGAGTGCGGCCTGTCGGTGAAGAATTTCAACGACCTCGAGAAGGGCGATCACCTCGAGGCCTACGAGATCGTCGAGGTCTCGCGCACGCTGTAGCCGCGTGCACGCTCGGCGCGGCGCACGCCGGCCGCGTCGTCCGGATTCCGCCTTCGGCTCGATCCGGACGACGCGACGAATGGGGGGCGAACGATGGTGAAGAGATACTCGCAGCGGGCGCAGCGCGTCGCCGACCAGATCCAGCGCGAGCTCGCGCAGCTGCTGCGCGACGAGATCAAGGATCCGCGTGTCGGCAGGATCACGATCACCGCGGTCGAGGTGTCGGCCGACCTGTCGCACGCCAAGGTGTTCTTCACCCACCTCGCCGGGCGCGAGCACGCGGACGAGGCGGTCGGCGCGCTGCAGCACACCGCCGGCTTCCTGCGCACCGAACTCTCGCGCCGGCTGGGCCTCTACACGGTCCCGCAGCTGCACTTTACCTACGACGACTCGATCGAATCGGGACTGCGGCTGTCGCAGCTGATCGACGAAGCCGTCGCCGCCGACCGCAAAGAGCCGACCTGATCGTCGCAGGCTGACGGGCGGCGGTCGGTTTCGGGCGCCGCGCATTGCCCGCCCCCGGTTCCCCGGGCAGCGGGGCGACGTGTGCGGCGATTCATCCTCCGCCTGCCGCAGCGATTTCGTGCGGCATTTCTCGCAGGGCGCTTCGGCGCCCGCAAGTCCGGGACGCATT
Source organism: uncultured beta proteobacterium (assembly GCA_903912485.1). Lineage (GTDB taxonomy): Bacteria > Pseudomonadota > Gammaproteobacteria > Burkholderiales > Casimicrobiaceae > CAIWHR01. Next base: position 4,103 of record CAIWHR010000629.1, read on the forward strand.
GAAATCGCCGCTATGCCATTGGCATGACGTGGCATGGGGCATTTGTGCAGGTTGCCCGTGGCGGCGCAAGGGGGGAAGCGCTCCGGGACCGGTTGCGAAAGCGGTGATTCCGGCAAGCCGGATTCTCGCGGGGCGCCGACGGTCCGGCCCCGGCAAAGGCCAGGCGGTGTGCAAGAACGCAACACAAAGCGCTGGAATCGCCGATTGGTGTTGCACTTGGGATTGAGTCGCATTGGCGATTGAAGGTAGTATCGCTGCGCTGACATCGATAGTTCGCCGCCAGGACCGAATCCTAGGGAGACCAAGAAGATGAACCAACTGAACGTTCGAGATTCGGGCGGCGCTGTCTGCGCTGGCGATCGATGGGGCGACTGCGTTTCCCGGCGCGAGCGCCTGCGGTCGACGCTGCGGTCCGGCGTCCGCGCGCTCGCTGCCCTGTTCGCCGCGCTGACGATGGCGGGCGCGGCCCACGCCGCGACGATGACGGCGCACGTGGTCTCGACCAACGGCGTCGGCGGTTTCAGCTTCACCGGCACCAACGGCTACACGAATACGACGGTCACCACGGTCGCCGATGGCGTCGACGCGGCAGGCACGACGCGGACGATCAGCAGCAATGCGGCGACCGTCATCACGTTGTCGGCGTTTCCCGCCGGCGGCGCCTGGATGCTGGCCTCGGCCGCGTGCACGGGTTCGCGGAGCAATCCGGTCGTCGACCTGACGGCACGCACCGTGTCGTTCACCGGCGGCGGCAGCGGCTCGCTCGGGACGGGCGACATCGCCTGCACGTTCCGGACCGTCAACACGGCGCTTCCCGCGGTGAACAACGTCGCGCTCGACCTTGCGCTCTGCATCGACGCCAGCGGCAGCATCAACGCCACCGAGTGGAGCACCGAGGTGAACGGAACGGCAGACGGGCTCGCCAACGCGCTGGCCGCGAAGGTGAACGGTACCGTGCGCCTGTCGATCGTCGAATTCCCGGGGCCCACGCCGTCGGCAACCGCCAGCGGCAATCTGGTGCTCGGGCCGAAGATCATCGACAGCGCGCAGGCGCTGACCGACTTCACGAACGCGATCAGGGCACTGGTCAAGACCGGAGGGAACACCAACACGTCGTCGTGCATGGAAGTGGCGCGGTCGACGCTGGGTTGCGGCACGACCGCCGCCGGCGGTTCGTGCCCGAACGACACCATCAAGCGCGTCATCGACATCTCGACCGACGGCGACCCGACCGAACCCGGAACCAATGCCGAGGCGTTGGCAGCGGCGAATGCCTCGGCGGCCAATCTGGCGACCGCCGGGATCGACCGCCTCAACATCATCGGCGTCGGGCTGAGCGCGGCCGGCACGACCAATGCGCTGGGCTGGGCATTCCCCAAGCCCTCCGCGCTGTACATCGCGCCGATCGTGCCGGACCCCAGCGTCGTCACGGGTTTCGTCGAGCAGGTCGCGACCTTTGCCGATTACACGCCGGCTATCGCGTCGAAGATCCAGGCTGAAGTTCAGCTGGCGCCGGCGTTGACCAAGGCGTTCGGCGGCGCCATCGCCGCCGGCGGGACGACGACGCTGACCTTCACCATCACCAATCCGGCGAACAACCCGGCGCAGGTCTTCGGCTTCACCGACACGCTGCCGTCGGGGCTGAAGCTCGGAAGCCCTGGCCTGTCGGCGAACAACTGCACCGGCGGCACGATCATCGCGGCTGCCGGCACGGGGACCATCACGGTCGCCGGCGCCACGGTGGCGGCCGGCGCCGCGTCGCCGACGGCATGCACGATCGTGGTCAACGTGACCAATGCCACCGGCCAGACCAACGCGAGTTGCGCCAGCTTCCCGGTGGCATTCACCAACGCCGGGGCCGTCAATACGACCGGCCTGAACAACATCAGCGGCCTGTCGAACCTGACCGACAAGGTGGTGCAGGCTTGCCTCGTCGTGAATGCGCCGAGCCTGGGCTTGAGCAAGGACAACGGCAGCGACAAGGTGATGGCGGGCGAGACGACGACGTACACGCTGACGGTCACCAACAGCGGTACCGCCGCTACCTCAGGAACGATCACCGTCGCCGATGCGCTGCCGGCAGGATTGACCTACACCGGCAGCACGCCATTCACGCCCGGCGGAGCGAACGGGGCGAACTGGAGCTGCATCGCGTCCGGTCTGACGAGCTTCCTCTGCAGCAGCGGGACGTCGATCCCGGTGGGCGGCAGCAGCGCGTTCAGCGTCGCCGTCGCCGTCGACAAGGCGCTGGCCACCGGCGTGACGGTGACCAACCGGGCGCAGGTGGGTGGTGGCGGCGACCCCGGCACGTCGACGCCGACATCGGTCTCGGCCGCTGCGTGCACCGCTGCGAACGTACCGGTCAAGGGCTGCGCGATCGACGTCGACACCGTCCACAAGGTGGATCTCCACCTGCAGAAGAGCAACGGCGGCAGCACGGTGACCGCGGGCGGGACGACGACCTACACGCTGACCGTGAACAACCTCGGCAGCATGGCCACGTCGTCGACGATCACCGTGGTCGACGCGCTTCCGGCCGGGCTGACCTACGCCGGCGCTTCTCCGTTCACGCCGGGCGGCGCGCAGGGGGCGAACTGGAGTTGCAGCGCGTCCGGGCAGGCGATCACCTGCACCAGTTCGACGGTGATCGCGGCCGCGGGCAACAGCGCATTCAGCTTCACCGTCAACGTCGGCGTCGGTCTGGTCGCCGGCAGCAGTGTGACCAACAGGGCGCAGGTCGGCGGCGGCGGCGATCCGGAGGAGCCGACGCCGACGCCGTCGACAGCGGGCGCCTGCACGGGCGTCGATGCGCCGACCAAGGGTTGTGTCGTCGAAACCGACACCGTCAACGCGCCCAGCGTCGTGAGCCTGGGCCTGACCAAGGCCAACAGCAGCAACGTGCTGCCGGCGGGCGGAACGACGACGTACACGCTGACGGTGACCAATACCGGCAACATCGCGTCGTCGGGAACCATCACCATGGTCGACGTGCTGCCCGCGGGGTTGACGTACACCGGCGCCTCGCCTTTCACGCCGGGCGGGGCCAACGGCGCGAACTGGAGTTGCGCTGCATCAGGGCAGACCGTCACCTGCACCAGTTCGACGGTGATCGCCGTCTCCGGCAGCAGCGCGTTCAGCTTCCCGGTCGCGGTCGCGGCCAGCGCCGCGGGTACGCTGACCAACCGGGCGCAGGTCGGCGGCGGTGGCGATGCGGGAAATCCGAACGCCCCGACGGCGGGAACGGCGGGCTCGTGCACCGGCGCCGACGCGCCGGCCAAGGGTTGCGCGATCCACGCGGACACCGTCGACAAGCCGATCCTGGGCCTGACCAAGACCAACAACAGCACGACGGTGCGCGCCGGCGGGACGACGACCTACGCGCTCACGGTCAGCAACAGCGGCAACATGCACACGGCGGGAACGATCACCGTCGTCGACGTTCTGCCCGCAGGGCTGACGGTCGCTGCGGGTAGCGTGGCGCTGGGCGGCGCCGACGCGGCGGACTGGACCTGCACCGCGGCCGGTCAGGCGATCACCTGCACCACCAAACCCGCGGTGGTGATCATCGACGGCGCCTCGAGCACGTTCAGCTTCGTCGCCAACGTCGGCGCCAGCCTGGTCGGCGGCAGTACCGTGATCAACAGGGCGCAGGTGGGCGGCGGCAGCGACCCGCAGACTTCGACGCCGACGTCGGGCACGGCGGGGCTCTGCTCGGCCACCGACCAGCCGACCCGCGGTTGCGCGATCGACACCGACACGCTCGACACCGTCAACCTGGGATTGAGCAAGACCAACGGCAGTGCCACGGTGGCGGCGGGCGGGACGACGACGTACACGCTGACGGTGACCAACAGCGGCAACGTAGGCAGTTCGGGGACGATCACCGTGGCCGACTTGCTGCCGACCGGGTTGACGCGGTCGGGTGGCGCGTTCACGCCGGGCGGGGCGCAGGGGGCCAACTGGAGTTGCACGCCGTCAGGTCAGCTGATCACCTGCACGAGTTCGACGGCGATCGCGGCCGGCGGCAGCAGCGCCTTCAGCGTGCAGGTCGGCGTCGATGCCGGCCTGACTGCCGGCAGCACGGTGATCAACAAGGCGCAGGTCGGCGGCGGCGGCGATCCGCAGGAATCGGCGACGCCGTCCGACACGGTGGCGGGCTGCACGGCCACCGACCAGCCGACCAAGGGTTGCGCGATCGACAGCGACACCGTCAATCGGATCAACCTCGGCCTCGCCAAGAGCAACGGCGCCGGCACGGTGACGGCGGGCGGGACGACGACGTACACGCTGACGGTGACCAACAGCGGCAACGTGGGTTCCTCGGGTACGGTCACGATGGTGGACGTGCTGCCGACCGGGCTGACGATCGCCGGCGGCGCGGTGACGGTGATCGGCGCCAACGCGGCGAACTGGGGATGCACGGCGTCCGGCCAGGTGATCACCTGCAGCAGTTCGAC
>CAIWHR010000630.1 GCA_903912485.1 uncultured beta proteobacterium
CCGCGGCGCGCGACGGCGTTGCCGATCCGGCGCTTGTGCGCGCCGCCGCCGGCGCCGCGCTGATGGCGGCGCAGCAGCACGCCCTGGTCGAACTGGCCGGGGAAGGCGCGGCGCATTTCTTCGTCGCCAAGTACGCGCTGTTCGCCGGCGGCCGCTGGCCGCTGGGCTGGCTTCGCGGCCGCTACCTGGTGTTCTGACCCGGCGGCGCGCGCGCCGCGTCCAATTCTTGAGCGGCTGACTCGGACATGGGAAAATAAACGGATGTTCGCCCGCCTGCGTGAAGACATCGCCGTCGTGTTCGACCGGGATCCCGCCGCCCGATCGTCGTGGGAGGTCGTCACCTGCTACCCGGGGTTTCACGCGCTCGTCTGGCACCGGACCGTCACCAACCGGCTTTGGCGTCGGGGCTGGCGCTGGCTGGCCCGCTGGCTGGCGCATGGGTCGCGCTGGCTGACCGGCATCGAGATCCATCCGGGGGCGACCATCGGCCGGCGCGTGTTCATCGACCACGGCATGGGCGTCGTCATCGGCGAGACGGCGGAGATCGACGACGACTGCACGCTCTATCACGGTGTCACGCTGGGCGGCACCTCGTGGAACAAGGGCAAGCGCCACCCGACGCTGCGACCCGGCGTCGTCATCGGTGCGGGCGCCAAGGTGCTGGGGCCGATCACCGTCGGCGCCGGCGCCAAGATCGGGTCGAATGCGGTGGTCGTCCGCGACGTCCCGCCCGGCGCGACGGCGGTCGGCATCCCGGCGCGCATCGTCGTCGGCGACGAGGCGAAGCGGCGCGAAGACCAGGCCGTCAAGATGGGATTTTCGGCGTACGCCATCAGCGCCGACATGAACGACCCGATGGTGCAGGCGATCCACCGGCTGGTCGACCACGCGGCGGCCACCGACGCCCGCCTCGAGGCGCTGATCCTCCAGCTGCAAAGCGACGGCGTCGAGTGCGGCGACGCCAAGGCCACCGCCGAGCGTTTCGACCCGCAACGGCTGAACGAGATGCTCGACTGAAGTTCGCTGCCTTTTAGTTGACTAAATTGATCGGGATTACTACAATCGGCCCTTGCTCGAGACGCTTCGGGGTGAAGCCAGCCGCGGCGCTCCGGAAATCCGCTGCGGGGTCGGCGCCTCGCCACCGCGCCGCGGAAACGAGCCAACCATGAAGGGGTGACCGACCATGCGCCTTACCACCAAAGGACGTTTCGCCGTCACGGCGATGATCGACGTGGCCATGCAGAGCACAGGCGGCCCCACGACGCTCGCCGGCGTCGCCGAGCGGCAGAGGATTTCGCTGTCCTACCTCGAGCAGCTGTTTGGCAAGCTGCGGCGCTCCGGGCTGGTCGAGAGCGTGCGCGGCCCCGGCGGCGGCTATCGTCTCGCGCGCGCGCCGGCCGCCATCTCGGTGGCGGCGGTCATCGTCGCCGTCGACGAGCCGCTCGACGCCACGCAGTGCGGCGGACGCGAGAACTGCCACGGCGACGAGCGCTGCATGACGCACGAGCTGTGGGCGAGCCTCAACACGCACATCCTCGACTATCTGCAATCGGTGACGCTGGCCGACCTGGTCGCGCAGCAGGTGCAGAAAGCCGGCGTCGTGCGGCTGGAGGATCACCGGCCGCAGCCGTCGGCGCCCGCCGCACGCGCACCCGGCACGGCCATCGCCCACTGACGCGCCGCGCACTTCCCGGAACGAATCCTCATGAAGATCCCCATCTACCTCGACTATTCGGCGACGACGCCGGTGGACCCGCGCGTCGCGCAGAAGATGATCCCCTACCTGACCGAGCACTTCGGCAACCCGGCGTCGCGTTCGCACGCGTTCGGGTGGGAAGCCGAGAAGGCGGTCGAAGACGCGCGCGCCGAGGTCGCCGCACTCGTCAACTGCGACCCGAAGGAGATCGTCTGGACGTCGGGTGCAACCGAATCGATCAACCTCGCGCTGAAGGGCGCCGCGCACTTCTACAAGGACAAGGGCCGCCACGTCGTCACCGTCAAGACCGAGCACAAGGCGACGCTCGACACGGTGCGCGAGCTCGAGCGCGAAGGCTTCACCGCGACCTACCTCGACGTGCAGCCGGACGGGCTGCTCGACCTCGACGCGCTCGCGGCGGCGCTGCGCCCCGACACGGTCCTGGTGTCGGTGATGGCGGTGAACAACGAGATCGGCGTGATCCAGGACTTTGCCGCGATCGGCGAGATCTGCCGCCAGCGCGGGATCATCTTCCACGTCGACGCCGCGCAGGCGACGGGCAAGATTCCGCTCGACCTGTCCCGGCTCAAGGTCGACCTGATGTCGTTCTCCGCGCACAAGACCTACGGGCCGAAGGGCGTCGGCGCGCTGTACGTCCGGCGCAAGCCCAGGGTGCGCATCGAGGCGCAGATGCACGGCGGCGGGCACGAGCGCGGCATGCGCTCCGGCACGCTGCCGACGCACCAGATCGCCGGCATGGGCGAGGCGTTCCGGCTGGCGCGCCTGGAGATGGCGACCGACAACGACCGCGTCAGGATGCTGCGCGACCGGCTGCTCGCCGGAATCTCCGCGATGGAGGAGATCTACGTCAACGGCGACATGGAGCGCCGCGTGCCGCACAACCTCAACGTCAGCTTCAACTTCGTCGAGGGCGAAAGCCTGATCATGGCGATCAAGGACATCGCGGTGTCGTCGGGCTCGGCGTGCACGTCGGCGTCGCTGGAGCCTTCGTACGTGCTGCGCGCGCTCGGCCGCAACGACGAGCTCGCGCACAGCTCGATCCGGTTCACCGTCGGCCGCTTCACGACCGCCGAGGAAATCGACTACGCCGTCGATCTCCTCAAGGCCAAGGTCGGCAAGCTGCGCGACCTGTCGCCGCTGTGGGAGATGCACAAGGACGGCGTCGACCTCGCCACCGTGCAATGGGCCGCGCATTGAAGCCGTCGTCGCCGCTGCCGCGGGTTCCGCTGCACTCGACCCGGGCTGCGCACCGCGCGAAGACAAGCACCATCGGAGACTGACATGGCATACAGCACCAAGGTACTCGAGCACTACGAGAATCCGCGCAACGTCGGGTCGATGTCCAGGGACGCGACCGACGTCGGCACCGGCATGGTCGGCGCGCCGGCCTGCGGCGACGTGATGAAGCTGCAGATCCGCGTCGGCAAGGACGGCCTGATCGAGGACGCCAAGTTCAAGACCTACGGCTGCGGCTCGGCGATCGCGTCGTCGTCGCTGGTCACCGAGTGGGTCAAGGGCAAGACGCTGGACGAGGCGATGGCGATCAGGAACACGCACATCGCCGAGGAGCTTGCGCTGCCGCCGGTCAAGATCCACTGCTCGATCCTGGCCGAGGATGCGATCAAGGCGGCGGTGGCGGACTACCGCAGCAAGCACGGCGAGACGGGCGAGGCCGCGGCGTGCGCGCCCGCCGGCGAGAAGCTCGCCGCCGCCTGATCCGCGCAACGAACCGGGATGCAGGACACCATGGCTGTCACGTTGACCGAATCGGCGGCAAAGCACGTCGCCAATCACCTGGCGAAGCGCGGCAAGGGCGTCGGGCTGCGGCTCGGCGTGCGCACTTCGGGCTGCTCGGGGCTCGCGTACAAGCTCGAGTACGCCGACGAGGTGCACGACGAGGACCTGCGCTTCGAAAGCCACGGCGTTACCGTCATCGTCGATCCGAAGAGCATGCCTTACCTCGAAGGCACCGAGCTCGACTTCACCCGAGAAGGGCTGAACGAAGGGTTCAGGTTCAACAATCCGAACGTCAAGGATGCCTGCGGCTGCGGCGAGAGCTTCAACGTCTGAACGCGCACGCAGCAGCAGCGCACCTCGGGGCCACGCGCCTGGCGCAATGATCGATTTTTCCCGCAACCACTTCGAACTCCTCGGCCTGCCCGAGCGGTTCGCCGTCGACACCGACTCGATCGAGCGCAGCTATCGCGCGCTGCAGGGCGAAGTCCATCCCGACCGCTTCGCCACCGCGGCAGAAGCCCTGCGCCGGCTGGCGCTGCAGTCGTCGGCGCGCGTCAACGAGGCGTACCGGGCGCTGCGCGATCCGGTGGCGCGCGCGCAGTACCTGCTCCTGCTCCACGGCATCGACGCGCTGGCCGCGACCGACACCGCGCTGGCGTACGAGTTTCTCGAGCGGCAGCTCGAGCGGCGCGAGGCGGCGGAGGACGCGTTCGCGGCGCAGGACGCGCCGGCGCTGGAGCGCCTGCTCGCCGACGTGCGCGCCGAGTCCGCCGCGCTCGAACTGCGCCTCGAGGCGCTGCTCGACGGCGAATCGGCGTGGGACGCCGCGCGTGCACCGTTGCGCGAGCTGAAGTTTCTCGGCAAGCTCGCCGCCGACGTTGACGACATGCTGGGCGAACTGGAATCCTGATGGCACTGCTGCAGATCTCCGAACCCGGCGAGTCGCCGGCACCGCACCAGGCGAGGCTCGCCGTCGGCATCGACCTCGGCACGACCAATTCGCTGGTCGCGACCGTGAGAAACGGTTTTCCGGTCGTGCTCCCCGACGCCAGCGGCCACCCGCTGCTGCCTTCGATCGTCCACTACGGCGAGCGCAGCGTCGAGGTCGGCGTCGGCGCGCAGGCGCTGCAGGCGCTCGACCCGATGAACACCATCGTCTCGGTGAAGCGGCTGATGGGCCGCGGGCTCGCCGATCTCGCCGATGCCCGCCGCTTTCCGTATCGCTTCGTCGACGAGCCGGGCATGGTGAAGCTCGCGACGCGCGCCGGCGTCAAGAGCCCGGTCGAGATCTCGGCGCAGATCCTGCGCGCGCTGCGCGAGCGCGCCGAGGCGAGCCTGGGCGGCAGGCTCGTCGGCGCGGTGGTCACCGTCCCCGCGTATTTCGACGACGCGCAGCGGCAGGCGACCAAGGACGCGGCGAAGCTCGCCGGCGTCGGGGTGCTGCGCCTCCTGAACGAGCCGACCGCGGCGGCGATCGCGTACGGGCTCGACAACGCGGCCGAAGGCACCTACGCCGTCTACGACCTGGGCGGCGGCACCTTCGACATCTCGATCCTGAAGCTGTCGCGCGGGGTGTTCGAGGTGCTCGCGACCAACGGCGATTCGGCGCTGGGCGGCGACGATTTCGACCACCGCGTCTACTGCTGGGTGATCGAGGCGGCCGGGCTGCCGCCGCTGTCGCCCGAGGACACCCGGCTCTTGATGGTCAAGGCGCGCGAGGCCAAGGAGAACCTGACGCAGCACGGGTCGGCGCCGATCGTCGCCGCGCTGTCGACCGGCGACAAGGTCGACCTCACGCTGACCGCCGAACTGTTCACCGCGATCACGCAGAACCTGGTGGCGAAGACGCTGGCGCCGGTGCGGCGCGCGCTGCGCGACGCGGGCCTGCAGCCGGCCGACGTCAAGGGCGTGGTGATGGTCGGCGGCGCGACGCGGATGCCGCAGATCCAGAAGGCCGTCGCCGACCTCTTCGGCGCGCCGCCGCTGACCAACCTCAACCCCGACCAGGCGGTCGCGCTGGGCGCCGCGATCCAGGCCAACGTGCTGGCGGGCAACCACGCCGCCGGCGACGACTGGCTGCTGCTCGACGTGATCCCGCTCTCGCTCGGGCTCGAGACGATGGGCGGGCTGGCCGAAAAGATCGTGCCGCGCAACTCGACGATTCCGGTGTCGCGCGCGCAGGAATTCACGACGTTCAAGAACGGCCAGACCGCGATGGCGATCCACGTCGTGCAGGGCGAGCGCGAGAAGGTCGCCGACTGCCGCTCGCTCGCGCGCTTCGAGCTGCGCGGCATCCCGCCGATGGCCGCCGGCGCGGCGCGCATCCGCGTGACGTTCCAGGTCGACGCCGACGGCCTGCTGTCGGTGTCGGCGCGTGAGCTCGCGTCGGGCGTCGAGGCCGCCGTCACCGTGAAGCCCTCGTACGGTCTCGGCGACGCCGACATCGCGCGGCTGCTGCAGGAGTCGTTCGCGCACGCCGCCGACGACATGGCGGCGCGCGCGCTCGCCGAGGCGCAG
>CAIWHR010000631.1 GCA_903912485.1 uncultured beta proteobacterium
CGCCGGTTTGCCGTGGAGGCTCGCGCCGCGGATCGGGCGGCGAAGCGCGGGCTACGCCGGTTTGCCGTGGAGGCTCGCGCCGCGGATCGGGCGGCGAAGCGCGGGCTACGCCGGTTTGCCGTGGAGGCTCGCGCCGCGGATCGGGCGGCGAAGCGCGGGCTACGCCGAGGCGAGCTTGGCCAAGCCCCGCCGCCGCAGCAGAAGGTACGCTGCCGGGATCACCAGCATCGACAGCAGCGGCGCGGTGATCATCCCGCCGACCATCGGCGCCGCGATCCGCTGCATCACCTCGGCGCCGGTGCCGTGGCTCAGCATGATGGGCAAGAGCCCCGCCATGATCACGGCGACGGTCATCGCCTTCGGCCGCACGCGCAGCACCGCGCCTTCCTCGATGGCGTCGAGGAGTTCGGCTTCGGTCGCCGCCGCGCCGGCCTTGATCCGGTCCTCCCAGGCGTTGCGCAGGTAGACCAGCATCACCACACCGAATTCCGCCGAGACGCCCGCCAGCGCGATGAAGCCGACCGCGGTCGCGACCGACGTCGAGTAGCCAAGCAGCCACAGCAGCCAGTAGCCGCCGACCAGCGCGAACGGCACCGCCAGCATGATCGTCAGCGCCTCGTCGACGCGGCGGAAGGCGAGGTAGAGCAGCACGAAGATCACCAGCAGCGTGAACGGGACGACGTACGCGAGGCGCGCCTTTGCCCGCTCCAGGAATTCGAACTGCCCCGACCACGACAGCGAGGTGCCCGGCGGCAGCTTGACCTCGCGCGCCACCGCCGCCTGCAGGTCGTGGACGACGGAGACCAGGTCGCGGCCCCGCGCGTCGACGTAGACCCAGCCCGAAAGCCGGGCGTTCTCGCTGCGCAGCATCGGCGGGCCGTCGACGACCTCGACCTTGGCCACGGCCGAGAGCGGAATCTGCGCTCCCATCTCGGTGACGATCGGCAGCATCCGGATGGCGTCGATGGAGTCGCGCAGCTCGCGCGGGTAGCGGACGCTGATCGGGAAGCGGGCGAGCCCTTCGATGGTCTCGCCGATGTTCTCGCCGCCGACCGCCGCCGCGATCACGTCCTGGATCTCGGTGATGTTGAGGCCGAAGCGCGCCGCCGCCACGCGGTCGATGGTGACGTCGACGTAGCGCCCCCCCTCGAGCCGCTCGGCCAGCGCCGAACTCACGCCGGGAACGCCCTGCACCGCGCGCTCGACCGCCTGCGTGACGCGGTTCACGACCGCGAGATCGGCGCCGGCCACCTTGATCCCGATCGGGCTCTTGATGCCGGTCGCGAGCATGTCGATCCGGTTCCTGATCGGCGGCACCCAGATGTTGGACAGCCCCGGCACGCGCACCGCGCGGTCGAGTTCGTCGACCAGCTTGTCCATCGTCATGCCGGGGCGCCACTCCTCGCGCGGCTTGAACTGGATCGTCGTCTCGATCATCTCCAACGGCGCGGGATCGGTCGCCGTCTCGGCGCGCCCGATCTTGCCGAAGACGCGCCTGACCTCGGGGACCGCCTTGATCATCCGGTCCGTCTGCTGCAGCAGTTCGCCCGCCTTGCCCGCGGACAGCCCGGGCAGCGCGGTCGGCATGTACAGGAGGTCGCCCTCGTCGAGCGGCGGCATGAACTCGCCGCCCAGCTTCAGCACCGGGTACGCGGTCGCCGCCAGCGCCAGCGCGGCGAGCGCCAGCGTGACCTTGGGCCAGCGCAGCGCGGCGCGCAGCTGCGGCCGGTACAGCGCGATCAGCCAGCGGTTGAGCGGGTTGGCGTTCTCGCCCGGGATGCGCCCGCGGATCACGTAGCCCATCAGCACCGGGACCAGCGTCACCGCGAGCAACGCCGACGCGGCCATCGCGTAGGTCTTGGTGAACGCCAGCGGCTTGAACATCCGTCCCTCCTGCGCCTCGAGCGCGAACACCGGGACGAACGACAGCGTGATGATCAGGAGGCTGAAGAACAGCGCCGGCCCGACCTCGACCGAAGCGTCGACCACCAGCTTCCAGCGCTCCGCCGCCGTCGGCTCGGGCGGCCGGGCGCCGTCGGCCGGCGCCGGCTGCGCGTGCCGCCAGGTCTCGAGCTTCTTGTGCGCGTTCTCGACCATCACGATCGCCGCGTCGACCATCGCTCCGACGGCGATGGCGATGCCGCCCAGCGACATGATGTCGGCGTTGACGCCCTGCGCCCGCATCACGATGAACGCGCCGAGCACGCCCAGCGGCAGCGACACCACGGCGACCAGCGCCGAGCGCAGGTGCAGCAGGAAGGCGAGGCAGACCAGCGCGACGACGGCGAACTCCTCGACCAGCTTGTCGGTCAGGTGCGCCACCGCCCGCTCGATCAGCGCCGAGCGGTCGTAGGTCTCGACGATTTCGACGCCTTCGGGCAGCCCCGGCTTCAGCTGCGCGAGCTTGGCCTTGACCGCGTTGATCGCCTGCCACGCGTTCTTGCCCGAGCGCAGCACGACGACGCCGCCGACGACCTCGCCTTCGCCGTCGAGCTCGGCGATGCCGCGGCGCATCTCGGGCCCGAGCTGGATGCGCGCGACGTCGCCCAGCAGCACCGGCGTGCCGCCCTCGGTCGCCTTGACCGGGATCCGGCGAAAGTCGTCGAGCGTGCGCAGGTAGCCCTTGACGCGGACCATGTACTCGGCCTCGGCGAGCTCCAGCACCGAGCCGCCGAACTCGCGGTTGGCGTCGCGGATCGCCGCGATCACCTTCATCACCGGCAGGTTGTACGCCTTCAGCCGCGCCGGATCGAGCACGACCTGGTACTGCTTGACCATGCCGCCGATGGTCGCGACCTCGGCGACGTCGGGCACGGTCTTCAGCTCGTACTTGAGGAACCAGTCCTGCAGCGCGCGCAGCTCCGCGAGGTCGTGGCGGCCGCTCCTGTCGACCAGCGCGTACTCGTAGATCCAGCCGACGCCGGTGGCGTCGGGGCCGAGCGAAGCCTTGGCGCCCGGCGGCAGGCGGCCCTGCACCTGGTTGAGGTACTCCAGCACCCGCGAGCGCGCGAAGTAGATGTCGGTGCCGTCCTCGAACAGCACGTAGACGAACGAGTCGCCGAAGAACGAGTAGCCGCGCACGACCTTGGCGCCGGGGACCGACAGCATCGTCGTCGTCAGCGGGTAGGTCACCTGGTCCTCGACGATCTGCGGCGCCTGCCCGGGGTACGTCGTGCGGATGATCACCTGCGTGTCGGACAGGTCGGGAATCGCGTCCAGCGGCGTCGTGCGCACCGCCCACACGCCCGCGATGGCGACGAACCCCGCCGCGAGCAGCACCAGGAAGCGGTTCGCGACCGACCAGCGGATCAGCCCGGCGATCACCGCTTCTCCCCGGCGGCGACCGGCACGATCGACGTCAGCTCCATCTCTCCCTGCGGCGTCAGCACGAACTCGAAGCGCACGCTGCTGCCTTCCTTCACGTCCTTCGGCACGCCGGCCTTCGGCGCCTTGAACGCCATCGTCATCGCGCCCATGCCGGCCGTGGGGATCGCACCGTGCTTGATCAGCACGTCGGCGCCGACCGCGCGCACGACGCCTTCGGCCTTGTGCACCGGCAGCGCCGGCGCCTTCGGCTGCGCGTGCCCGGCGTGCGGGTCGGCGCCCTGCGCGAGCGCGTCGCCGCTGGCGGCGATCCGCGTCAGTGCCCCCTTGAGGTTGGCCTCGGAGTCGACGAGGAACTGCCCGGAGACCACGACGCGCTGCCCGACCGCGAGGCCGCGGTGGATCTCGGCGACGTCGCCGCTCTCGCGTCCGACCTCGACGTCGACCGGCTGGAATTTTCCGCCGCCGGCGTCGACGATGACCACGCTGCGCTTGCCGGTGCGGATCACCGCCTCGGCCGGCACGACGACTCCGGGCTTGCCCGCAGCGCCGCCGAAAGCGACGGTGGCGAACATGCCCGGCGTCAGCGCCCCCCCGGGATTGGCCAGCACGATCCGCGCGCGCACCGAGCGCGTCGCCGCGTTGACCTCCGGCAGCAGCGCGCCGACGCTGCCCTTGAACGCGCGCTCCGGGTAGGCGGCGGCGCGGGCCTCGACCGGCATCCCCGCGCGCACCCGCGCCGCCTGCGCTTCGGGCACGTCGGCGGTGACCCAGACGGTGCCGATGGCGGCAAGCTTGAACAGCGTCGTCCCCGGCATCACCGCCATGCCGTCGCGCGCGCCTATCTCCCAGACGATGCCCGCCTGCGGCGCCGTCAGCGTGATCCGCGCCGAGGGCCTGCGCTCGCGCTCGACGCGGGCGATCTCGGCGTCGGGAACGCCGAGCAGGACGAGCCGCTGCCGCGCCGCGTCGGCGAGCGCCGCCGCGCCGGGCTGTGCGCTGGCCTTAAGCGCGAGCAGCTCCTCCTCGGCCGCGAGCCAGTCGGGAACGTACAGGTCGACCAGCGGCTCGCCGGCAGCGACGCTGTCGTACTGCGCGCGGACGTGGAGCTTCTCGACGTAGCCGGGACTGCGCGCCTGCACCGCGACGATCGCACGCTCGTCGATGCCGACGGTGCCGACCGCCGAAAACCCGGTGTCGAGCGTTCCCTCGCGGACCTCGGCGGTGCGGATGCCGAAGTTCTGGACCAGCCGCGGGCTGATCGACACCTGGCCCTCGTCGGCGCCCGCGTCGGCGTAGACCGGCACCAGGTCCATGTCCATGAACGGGCTCTTTCCCGGCTTGTCGAATTTCTGCCCGGGGACCATCGGATCGTGCCAATAGAGAACTCTTCCGGGTGCCGGCCCGGGTCCGGCCGCGGCGGGACCCGGCGCTGCCGCGATCGTGCCCGACGGCGCGGCGGTCGCCGCCGGCGGCTGGCGCAGGCCGAACCAGTAGCCCGCCCCCGCCGCGACGGCGGCCAACGCGATGGCGGCGACGGCCGGCACGAGGTTCGCGCCCCGATGCTTGCGGCGAATGCTGTTCATGAAGCCTCCGTGACCGGCAGAACGAAATTGAGCCAGGCCCAGGCCCTGGCGGCGGCCTGTTCCTGTTGCAGCAGCGCGAGCCGGGCGTCGAGCAGCGCGCGCCGCGCTTCGAGCACCGCGGCGAGGTTGCCGGTGCCGCCGCGATACGCGGCCAGCGCGGCTTCGCGCCGCTGCCCAGCCAGCGGCAGCATGTCGTCGCGCAGGCGCGCGGCCTGCGTGCGCGCCGATTCCCATTCGGCGCGCATCGATTCGACCTCGGCGGTGCGCATCCGCAGCGCGTCCTCGCGCATCTCGCGCGCGGCGTCCTGTTCCTTCAGCCGGGCCGCGTATTCGCGCTCCTGGCGCGTCCCCGACGACCACGGCAGGTCGATCGAGACCATCAGCGACACCATGTTGGCGTAGCTCGGCCCGCGCACCGCGTACGAGACTTCGGCGCTCCAGTCGGGCAGCTTCGACGCGCGGGCGATGTCCGCCTCGGCGGCGGCCATCGATTCCTGCGCGCGGGCGAGGTGGATCTCCGGCTGCGCGTCGACATCGGACAGGCGCGCCGGATCGAAGCGAAGCCGCCCGACGTCGGGGGCGTCGCCGAGCGGACGGTCGGCGTCGTTGCCGAGGTACCGCGCCAGCGCGATCCGCGCGCGCTTCGACTGCATCGCGGCGTCGGTGGCGCGGTTGGAGAGATCGAGAACGGCGGTCTGCGCGGCGATGAGCTCGCCCTGCGGCGCCTTGCCGGCGCGGTAGGCGGCCGCCGCGGTCGCCGCCGCGAGTTCGGCCTCGGCGATCTGCTCGGCGATCAGCTGCTCGGCGTCGGCCGCGTAACGGCGCGCCAGCCACGCGGTGGCGGCCTCGCGCCTGACGGCGAGCGTCGTCACTTCGACGACCGCGCTGCCGCGCTCGGCGTCGCGCAGCGCGCGCTGCGATTTCAGCTGGCGCTTTTCGGCGCGCGGAAACTCCTGCATCAGGCCGACGCGCGACATGGTCATGAAGTCGCGCGACAACGACCAGGCGTCGGGGCCCTCGGTCGGAACATTCTCGACGCCGAGCTTGAGCTTGGGATCCGGCAGTTCACCCGCCGGCCCCGCCATCTCGCGCGCCGCATCGGCCATCGCGCGCTGCGACGCCAGTTGCGGCGATCGCGCGACGGCGAGCCGGACCGCCTCGGCCAGCGACAGGAGGTCGGCGGCGGCGTGTGCCGGCAGCGTCGGGGCAAGGACCAGGAGCGCGACGGAGAGCGCGAGGCAGAGCCGGCGGCGCCCCGAACAGGACGCGGCAAACGCGAGCCGCGAGCGGCCCCGGGACGGGAACGGGTATGACGACATGCGACCTCCACGAAAACGTTGCACCAGGCGGCGCGCGCGGGTGCGCGGGCCGGCTTCAGACAACGGTGGAGATCAGATCAGGAAGTGGCCGAACCGCAGGACGATCGGTGGACCGGCGGGCAGCGGCGCGGGGCGCAGGCTGCGCGGCGTCGAGGCGACGGCCATCGCGGCGAGTGCCGGCGCCGCAACCGGCAGCGGCGCGAGCGCCACCTGCGGAAGATCGAGCGCCGTCGCCGGCGTGGCGGCGGCGCTGCAGTGCACTTCGCAGAGGTTTCCCGTCGGCGCAACGGGCGCCGCGGCGTGGCCGGCGCAATGGCCGGACTCCATCGCGGCGGCTGCCGCCGCGGGGAACCCGGGATGCCCGTGTCCGGCATCCCCGCCCGGCGCGCAGGCGTGCGCGGTCGCGACCGCCTGGGCGAAAACGATGCCCAGAATGCCCAACCATGCCACGCAGCGGCGCAGGAATCGGTTCGTCATGTTACGGGCGATGTTACGCGCTGCTGCCCCGGCGGACAAGCTGCCCGTCGCACCCTGCCCGTCGCACCCTGCCCGTCGCACCCCGTCGTAGCCCGGGTTGAGCCCCCCGGTACGCCCACCGCCAGCCCCCGGCGCCAAAGGGCGCAACCCGGGTCCGTCGCACCCGTCCGCCACAACCCGCGTAGCCCGGGTTGAGCCCCCCGATACGCCCACCGCCAGCCCCCGGCGCCAAAGGGCGCAACCCGGGTCACCGCATCGACGCGTTGAATTTCTCCAGCGCGGCGCTGCCCGGCACCAGCACGTCGTCGCCCAGCGTGTTGAGCGGCGCGTCGACGGTGTTCTGCATGTCGTGCAGGTCGGACGGGTCCTCGTGCACGTACAGCAGCCCGGTCACGACCTCGCCTTTCATCCGCTGCGCCTCGACGAAGGCCAGCGCGCCGACCTTGTCGTGCGCGTCGTACTCGGGATGCAGCTTGCGCAGCAGGATGGTGCTGCCGTCGTGCAGCGCGATCGGCTGCACGCCGCCCGGCGGCACCGCCGCGGCGATCGGTTCGCGCACCGGCACGAAGTCGAGCCGGTTCACCGCTTCGTTGTGCCCGCGGACGTAGTCGTAGCTCTTGGTCGAGCCGGCGTGGTTGTTGAACGCGACGCAGGGGCTCACGATGTCGATCACCGCCGCGCCGCGGTGCTCGATCGCCGCCTTGATCAGCGGCACGAGCTGGCCCTTGTCGCCGGAAAAACCGCGCGCGACGTAGGTGGCGCCGAGGATCAGCGCGAGCTGCACGAGGTCGATCGGCTCGTCGTCGTTGACCGCGCCGCGCTTGGCTTTCGAGCCCTTGTCGGCGGTGGCCGAGAACTGCCCCTTGGTGAGCCCGTAGACGCCGTTGTTCTCGACGATGTAGACCATGTTGACGCCGCGGCGCATCACGTGCGCGAACTGCCCGATGCCGATCGACGCCGAATCGCCGTCGCCGGAAACGCCGAGGTAGATGAGGTCGCGGTTGGCGAGCGCGGCACCGGTCAGCACCGACGGCATCCGGCCGTGGACGCTGTTGAAGCCGTGCGACTGGCCGAGGAAATACGTCGGCGTCTTCGACGAGCAGCCGATGCCGGACAGCTTGGCCACCCGGTGCGGCTCGATCGACAGCTCGTAGAACGCCTGGATGATCGCCGCCGAGATCGAATCGTGGCCGCAGCCCGCGCACAGCGTCGAGATCGGGCCCTCGTAATCGCGGCGCGTGTAGCCCAGCGCGTTCTTCGGCAGGTCCGGATGGTGGAGCTTCGGCTTGGTCAGGTACGTCATGGCGCCACCTTGCGCATCGGCTTGAAGTTGAACACCGCGGCCTTTTCGGCGATTTCGCGCGTGATGAAGCGCGCGGTCAGCGGGTTGCCGTCGTAGTGCAGCACCGGGACCAGCCGGCCGGGGTCGATGCCGCATTCGTTGACGAGCAGCGTGCGCAGCTGCGCGTCGCGATTCTGCTCGACGACGAACACGTGATCGTGCTCGGCGATGAAATCGACGACCGCGTCGGCGAAGGGAAACGCGCGGACGCGCATGCGGTCGAGGTGGATGCCGAGCTTCTCCAGCGCGCGCAGCGATTCCTGCATCGGCGCCCCGGTCGATCCGTACCAGATCACGCCGGCGCGCGTCGGGCGCGCCGCGCGCTCGACGACCGGCGCCGGCACGTAGTCCTTGGCCGTCTCGAACTTGCGCAGCAGCCGCTGCATGTTGTCGACGTACGCCGAACCGTCCTCGGTGTAGCGCGCGTAGCGGTCCTTCGACGTCCCGCGGGTGAAGAACGCGCCGCGCTTCGGGTGCGTGCCGGGAATCGTCCGGTAGGTGATGCCGTCGCCGTCGACGTCGAGGTAGCGGCCGAAGTCCTTGCCGGCCTCGAGGTCGGCCGACGTCATCCGCTTGCCCTGGTCCATCCGGTGGCTGTCGTCCCAGGTCAGCGGTTCGCACAGCCAGTCCTGCATCCCCATGTCGAGGTCGAGCATCACGAAAATCGGCGTCTGCAGGCGGTCGGCGAGGTCGAACGCCTGCGCGCCCATCTCGAAGCACTCCTTCGGGTCCTCGGGGAACAGGAGCACGTGCTTGGTGTCGCCGTGCGACGCGTACGCGCAGCAGAGGATGTCGGCCTGCTGCGTCTTGGTCGGCATCCCGGTCGACGGGCTGCCGCGCTGGACGTCGAACAGCACCGCCGGGATCTCGGCGAAGTAGGCGAGACCGATGAACTCCTGCATCAGCGAAATGCCGGGCCCCGACGTGGCGGTGAACGAGCGCGCACCGTTCCACGCGCCGCCGATCACCATGCCGATCGACGACAGCTCGTCCTCGGCCTGCACGATCGCGTAGCGGTGCTTCCCGGTACCGGGCTCGATCCGCAGCTTCCGGCACTGCGCGATGAAGCCCTCGGCCAGCGACGACGACGGCGTGATCGGATACCACGCGCACAGCGTCGCGCCGCCGTAGACGGCGCCCAGCGCGGCGGCCTTGTTGCCGTCGATGAAGATGCGGTTGCCGACCTTGTCGCGGCGCTCGATCCTGAGGCCGACGGGACCGTGCGCGGTCTCGTAGTCGAAGCCCATGCGGAACGCCTTGCGGTTGGCGTCGAGCAGCGCTTCCTTGCCCCTGTACTGCTCGGCCAGCAGCTTCTCCACCTCGGCCGGCTCGATCGACAGCAGCGCGGCGAGCGCGCCCAGGTAGACGATGTTCTTGAACAGCTGCCGCTGCCGGGCGTCGGTGTATTCGGCGTTGCAGATCGCGGTGATCGGCATCCCGATCGCGGTGATGT
The DNA here is from genome assembly GCA_903912485.1 of uncultured beta proteobacterium. Classification (GTDB taxonomy): domain Bacteria; phylum Pseudomonadota; class Gammaproteobacteria; order Burkholderiales; family Casimicrobiaceae; genus CAIWHR01. The sequence continues at coordinate 9,502 of CAIWHR010000631.1, forward strand.
CGCTGCGCAGCCGGCTCTCGGGCAGCGGCCGCGTCGAGTCGTAGAAGAGGTAGCCGCCGGGCTCGATCTCGGCGACGTCCTGCGTCCACGTCTCGGGGTTCATCGCCACCATCAGGTCGACGCCGCCGCGCCGGCCGCGCCAGCCCTCCTCGACGATGCGCACCTCGTACCAGGTCGGCAGGCCCTGGATGTTCGACGGAAAGATGTTGCGCGCCGCCACCGGCACGCCCATGCGCAGCACCGCGCGGGCGAACAGCGCGTTGGCGCTGGCCGAGCCGGAGCCGTTGACGTTGGCGAACTTGACGACGAAATCGTTGACGCGGGTGATGGGTTTCATGGCCTTCAGTCCCCCGCCCGCGCGACGGGCGCCGGCAGCGCCCTGTCCGGCGCGTGGCGCGTCCGGCAGCGGTCGTCGGCGTGCGCCATGTCGAGCAGGAATTTCTGCATGTCCCAGGCGCCGGTCGGGCAGCGCTCGGCGCACAGTCCGCAGTGCAGGCAGACGTCCTCGTCCTTGGCCATGATGCGGCCGGTCTTCAGCGTTCCCGAGACGTAGATGTCCTGCGCCAGGTCGTGCGCCGGTGCGCGCAGCCGCTGCCGGAGTTCGGGTTCGTCGCCGTTTTCGGTGAACGTGATGCAGTCCATCGGGCAGATGTCGACGCAGGCGTCGCATTCGATGCACAGCCTGTCGGCGAACACCGTCTGCACGTCGCAGTTGAGGCAGCGCTGCGCCTCGGCCAGCGCGATCCGGGTGTCGAAGCCGAGCTCGACCTCGATCTTGATGCTCTTCAGCGCCAGCGTGGTTTCCTTCAGCGGCACGCGGAAGCGCCGGTCGGGCGCGACCGCGTTGTCGTAGCTCCACTCGTGGATGCCCATCTTCTGCGACGCCAGCGTCACGTGCGGCGGCGGCCGCCGGCGGAGGTCATCGCCGCGGCAGAAGAGGTCGATCGAGATCGCCGCCTCGTGACCGTGCGCGACGGCCCAGATGATGTTCTTGGGGCCGAAAGCGGCGTCGCCGCCGAAGAACACGCCGGGCCGCGTCGCCGCCAGCGTCGTCGTGTCGACGACCGGCATGTCCCACTCGTCGAAGTCGATGCCGACGTCGCGCTCGATCCAGGGAAACGCGTTCTCCTGGCCGATGGCGACCAGCACGTCGTCGCAGGGAACGTGGACGTCGGGTTCGCCGGTGGGCACCAGCTTGCGGCGGCCACGGGAGTCCTTCTGCGCGGCCACCTTCTCGAAGGTGACGCCGGTCAGCAGGCCGTCGACGTGCGTCACTTCCTTCGGCACCAGGAAGTTGCGGATCGGGATGCCCTCGTGCATCGCGTCCTCCTTCTCCCAGGGTGACGCCTTCATCTCGTCGAAGCCCGAGCGGACGATGACCTGGACGTCGTCGCCGCCCAGCCGCCGCGAACTGCGGCAGCAGTCCATCGCGGTGTTGCCGCCGCCCAGCACGACGACGCGCTTGCCGATTTTCGCGACGTGCCCGAACGACACGCTGGCCAGCCAGTCGATGCCGATGTGGATGTGCGCCGCGGCTTCGCGGCGCCCGGGAACGTCGAGGTCGCGCCCGCGCGGCGCGCCGCTGCCGACGAACACCGCGTCGTAGCCCTGCCCCAGCAGCGTCTTCATGCTGTCGATGCGCTCGCCGCCGCGGAAGTCGACGCCGAGGTCGAGCACGTAGCCGACCTCCTCGTCGATGACGGTCTCGGGCAGCCGGAACTTCGGGATCTGCGTGCGCATCATGCCTCCGGCGCGCGCGTCGCCGTCGAAGACCACGCAATCGTAGCCCAGCGGCGCGAGGTCGCGCGCGACGGTCAGCGACGCCGGCCCCGCGCCGACCAGCGCGATGCGCTTGCCGTTCTTCTTCGCTGCCGGCTGCGGCAGGCGGTCGCGGATGTCCTCCTTGAAATCGGCGGCGACGCGTTTCAGCCGGCAGATCGCGACCGGCTCGGGCTTGACCTTGCCGTCGCTGCCCTCCTCGACGCGGCCGCGGCGGCAGGCCGGCTCGCAGGGCCGGTCGCAGGTGCGGCCGAGAATGCCGGGAAAGACGTTCGACTGCCAGTTGATCAGGTAGGCGTCGCCGTAGCGGCCCGCAGCGATCAGGCGGATGTACTCGGGCACCGGGGTGTGCGCGGGGCACGCCCACTGACAATCGACGACTTTGTGGAAATAGTCGGGGTGCGCGATATCGGTGGGGTTCAAACGCTGTTCTCCAGGTGGCACGCGCAGCCTGCCGGCGCAGCGACCCGCCGCCGCGGTGGCGCGAAGGGCCCGACCAACTGCCCTTTCGAAGGCGGAATGCTACGCCTAGGGGCGGCTCGAGGAAAGGCTTGCGTTCGGATCGCCCCGCTCGCAACGGGGGCTTCGCGGCCCCGCGGCGCGCGCCGGCGGCGCTTGCCGGCGGTCGGTGAACGTCGTGGCGCCGCCGCAGCCCGGCAGCCCGCTCACCGCCAGCGGGTATTGCGCAGTTTCGGATCGAGCCGTTCGATGTCGGCCCGGACCTGATCGCGGCTGCGTTCGTAGACGATCTCGCGCCCGAGCGCACGGCCGACGTACGCGGCGCCGGTGCGCGTCGGCGAGAGCTCGCAGCGGACGCTGTGGACGCCCGCCCCGAGGACGATCTCGATGCGGTCGGCGCGCTTGGTCAGCACGACGACGTCGAGCTCCTGCCCGCTTTCGGTGGCGCGGACCTTGATCTTCTCGTCGTTCATCCGCTACTTGAACACCTCGGCGCGCGCGACCAGCTCGGCCAGCCCGGGCTCGTTCGCGTTGCGCGGCTTGCCCGGATGGATGATCGACACCTGGCAGCTTTCGGCCGCCTCGACCAGCTGCGCGAACGTTCCGGCGTCCGGGTTGGCGACGTAGGCCTGCTTGTTCTCGTTGTACATGAACATCTTGTCGTTGATCTTCGTGCACTCGTTGCAGGTGGTGCAGCGCGCGGTCTCGATGTACGCCACGTCGGGCGACGGCTCGGGCGCCGCTTCGACTGCCGCTGCGGCCGGCGCCGCAGCTGCCGCCGCCGGCTTGGCGGCGGGCGCCGCCTGCGGCGCGGGCTCGATGCCGCGCATTTCGTTGATCGCCTTCTCGCGCTCGTCCTGTGCACGGCGCTCGCGCGCGAGCAGCCGCTCGGCGTGCGAATTGTGCACGCCGCCCAGCTCCTGCAGGCTGTGCCACATGTCGCGGCAGCGGCGGGCTTCGCGCATCACCTTGTCGTCGACGAGCACCTTCTGCAGCGCGTTGGCCGCGTCGACCATCAGCAGCGTCGGAATCGTCTCGGGCAGGCCCTTCTGCTCGCGCACGAGGCTCTCGCCGACGGGGACCATCTTCGCGTTCCAGTCGGAGCGCGGCACGCGCGCGAAGTGCCGCGCGTAGCGCCGGTCGCAGGCGACGAAGTGGACCAGCGTGAACGCGACTTCCTCGCCCGCGCGCTGGTGCTCGGCGGTCTCGTAGGTGAAATCGTGCAGCGGCCAGTCGCGCTCGATCTGCGGATTGCTGCCGAGGTCGAAGCGCGACGCCCAGTCGGTTCCCGCCGACGGGTCGAAGCTGAACGCGGGGAACGCGCGCGACTCCATCGCGGCGGCGGCGACGAGGTACGGCGGAAGATCGCCGGCGTTGCCGGTCGCTCCGGAGAACACGCTGAACAGCGCCGGGCCGGTGTACGCCAGCCCGCGCTCGATGCGGTCCTTCATCTGCACCAGGTTCGACGAAGTCGACTGCAGCACGAACACCTCGTGCAGGCCGATCGCCATGTTGGCGAGCTGCCGGCTCCTGGTCCCGAAGGACAGGTGTCCGTCGCCCTGCTGCGACTCCTCGAGGATGTCGTCGGTCCGGACCAGCACCTTCATCGGCAGTCCGGACGAGAGCAGTTCGAGCAGCGCCGCGCTCTCGACGGCGTCCTGCGCTGCCGCGTCGACGCAGACCAGATAATCGGGGAACAGCGCGAGTTCCTCGGGGTCGAGCCCGTCGGCGCCGTACGACGCGAAGTAATCGTCGTGCGGACCGTCCCTGTATTCGCCCTTGATCTCGAGCTCGGCCACGGCGATCGCCTTGGCGAGTTCGGTCGCTCCCGGATACCGCTCGCGGTACGCGGCGACCGCCGCGGTGCAGCTGTCGAAGGCGAACGCGTACGTCGGCGGACGCTTGCCCGCCACCGCCGCGACCGGGACGAAGGCCTGCGCTTCGAGCACCGACAGCAGCCATTCGATCCGCGCCCGGCGCTGCGGCGGCATCGCCGCCTTGGCCGCGGCACCGGTGAGCAGCCGCGACATCGCGTCGAAGTCGAAGATCCCGCCGTGCGCGTCGCCGATCGCGGCCCTGAGGTTGTTCGCGCTGCGGCCCGCGTCCGAACGCGCGAAGTCCGCGCGCAGGATCTCCGCGAGCTTGACGGCCAGCCGGGCGACGTTGCCCGCGAGCTTCCCGGCCTTGCGCTCCTGAACCGCGCGCCACGCGTGCGTGAGCAGCGTCGCCGGCATCGCGGCGTCGCAGTCGACGACGTCGCCGTCGGTCTTCAGCGCAGCGCGCGCGCGCTTCAGGCTGTCCTGCAGCTGCGCGTCGTTCTGCACCGCCAGCTTCGCCACCGCCGCATCCCAGAGCGACGCCAGCGAACCGCGCGCGCCGCCGGCGACCAGCGCCCGGATCTGCCGCTCCAGGCGGAGCACGTGGCGGCTGACGCGCTCGCTGTCGTCGCCGGTCCCGATGTCCTGCAGCACGCGGTCGAGCAGCCCGGACAGCGGCTGCAGGCAGGCACCCGGAGCGGCGCTGCGCACGAGCACCAGCGGAAAATCGTAGCGGATCCGCGAGAGGTCGCGATAGCGCGCGAACAGCGCCGGCGTGAGCTGGAGGGCGTCCACCGCGTCGAGGCCGGTCGCCGGCCGGCGTCCCGTCAGGTGAAACGCAACGTGCGTCTGAAGTTCGGCTTCCATGGTCGTGTCGTCGTGCCTTGCCGGTTATGCTTCCAATCGAACGGCGCGCCGGTCGGCGCGGCGCTGCTTCAGGCCGTCGCCTGTGCCTCGGGCTCCATCCCCTGCGGCCAGATGGTGTACTTGTCGAACTCGTTCTCCAGCCCCTTGCGCACCAGCTCGGGCGTGCGCAGCACCGTCGACGCGCGCAGGTCCTCGTAGCACGGCACGTCCGGGTTCCGGTAGAGGATGCCGACCGGGATCGGGTCGTTCGCCGACGCGATTTCGCGCGCGCGGTTGATGTTCGACGGATCGTGCCTTTCCTGGTTCTTGTACACCTTGGCAAGGCCCGGGCTGATCGACAGGCCGTCCTCGTGGTTCAGCAGCAGGATCCTCTGCGGATCGTGGAGAAACGGATCGAACAGCTTGGGCAGCCATTCCGGGCAGCGCTGGACGATGCGGACGAACGACAGCCCCTTGTGGTGGAAAGCCGCCTTGACGATGTCGTACATCAGCTCGGGGATCCAGTCGACCGTCTGCGCGACGAACGACACGTTCTGCACGCCCAGCGTGACCGACAGCGGCTGCAGCGCGTCGAGATAGCTGCCGCGCGGCGTCGTGTTGCTCTTGGTCCCGATCGGCGACGTCGGCGACGCCTGCATCTTGGTCAGGCCGTAGATCTGGTTGTCGTGCAGGAACACCGTCATGTTCATGTTGTAGCGCAGCGCGTGGATCCAGTGCGCCGCGCCGATGCTGCAGCAGTCGCCGTCGCCGGTGTTGACGAACACGTGCAGGTCGGGCCGCGCGAACTTGACGCCCTCGGCGACCGGCAGCGCGCGGCCGTGGATGCCGTGGAAGCCGTAGGTCTTCATGTAGTGCGGGAAGCGCGACGAGCAGCCGATGCCGGAGACGAACACCGTCTTCTCCGGGCGCAGCTGCTCGTCGCGGCACAGGCGCTGGACCGCGGCGAGGATCGCGTTGTCGCCGCAGCCCGTGCACCAGCGCGGCACGCCGGCCTGGTAGTCCTCGAGCTCGTGGCGCTCCTCGTAGAGCTTGATCATGCATTCGGTGGCGGCAGTCGTCATGGTCGCTCTTCTCGTAGGGGGGTTACTGGGCCAGCTTGGCGCGGAACACCTTGCACAGCGTGCCGGGCTTGATCGGCTGGCCGCGGACCTCGCTCCAGCAGTCGACGTCGACCAGGTAGCGCGCGCGCAGCAGCATCGCCAGCGCGGAATAGCGCCGGTTGGAGTCGTCAATGATCGCGTCCTCGGGGCGGTCGCACCAGTTGCCCTCGACCGTCATCACCTTCCTGAACCTTGCCATCGCCTCCTTGATGCCGGGCGCCATCGGCTGCAGGAACTGCAGGTGCATCGACGACACCTTGAGGCCCTCGTCGCGCAGCCGCTGCACGGCTTCCTCGATCGTGCCCTTGGTGCTGCCCCAGCCGACGACGAGCAGGTCGCCTTCGTCGTCGCCGAACACCGGCGGCGCGGCCAGCGTGCGCTGCAGCGCGGCGAGCTTGAGACTGCGAAAGCGCAGCGTCTCCTCGTTGATGCTGGGATCGTACGCGACGTGGCTCATCCGGTCGTGCGCGAGGCCGGTGACCGTGTGCATGCCTCCGGGCTGCCCGGGGATGAACCGGCGCGCGAGCCCGGTCTCCTGATCCCAGTCGTAGGGCTTGGCCCCGGGCGGGATCGGGCTCTGGTCGATCGGCGGCGCGACCCAGGCCGCGTTGAATTTCGGCCGCGGGAACAGCGTCTGCGAGGTCGCGAGCGCGGCGTCGGTCAGCACGACGACGACCATGTTGAACGTCTCGGCGATCTTGCGCGCGGTGATCACCGCGTAGAAGCAGTCCTCGATCGTCGACGCGGCGATCACCACCTTCGGCGCGTCGCCGTGGCTGCCGAACATCGCGGTCAGGAGGTCGCCCTGCTCGGCCTTGGTCGGCTGGCCGGTCGACGGTCCGCCGCGCTGGACGTTGACGACGACCAGCGGAATCTCGGCCATCACGGCGAGCCCGATCGCCTCCTGCTTCAGCGAGTAGCCCGGCCCCGACGTGATCGTGACCGTGCACTTGCCGGCGTACGACGCGCCGATCGCGAACGCGCAGGCGGCGATCTCGTCCTCCGCCTGGTGGACGACGCCGCCGACCTTCTCGAACACGTCGGACAGGTAGTGCGACGCCGACGTCGCCG
>CAIWHR010000632.1 GCA_903912485.1 uncultured beta proteobacterium
GAGCTGGTGCAGGTGGTGCTGCAGCGGAAACCCGACCCGCCTGCCGTCGGCCGGGAACCAGACCGACGAGCGGCGCGCGACGCGCTCGCAGGGTGCCAGCTGCTCGACGATCGACAGCACGTCGGGGTGGCCGCCGAAGATCCAGTGCCCGCCGCCGTGCTCGAAGCGGTAGGCGTCGTCGAGCTTTCCCGGTGCCGGCAGGCGTTCGTTCGAGCCGCGCCTCACATAGTACGACGCGCAGATTCCCCCCGGGAACGCCTCGCTCTCGAAGACGGGGCAGCCGGAGGCGATGCCGGCGGCGAGTCCGGTGACGCCGCCGCCGAGAATGACGGTGGGAAGGCTTGGGCTTGGCATGCGGGAATCGGCCGGAAGGTGACGGGGAACGCGCGGTCGCAGCGTGCCGGACGCGCGTGCGCGCTGCGGGCCGACCGGGCACGAATGGCAACCCGGCGCCGGACCGGCCAATGACCGCGACTATAGCATCGCCGGCCGGCTGTTCCGGCGGCGAAGCGCCGGCGCCGCGGCTGTCCGTGGTGATGCCGGCGTACAACGAGGCCGGCAACATCGAAGCCGCGGTCGCCGACGTCGTCGCCCACGTCTTCCGCGTGGTTCCCGACGCCGAGTTGCTGGTGGTCGACGACGGCAGTCGCGACGCCACCGCTGTGATCGCCGGCGCCTGCGCGCGCCGCGATCCGCGCATCCGCGTCGTCGCACAGGCCAACGCCGGCCACGGCCCCGCGCTGGTGCGCGGCATGCGCGAAGCGCGCGGCGATTTTCTGCTGCTCCTCGACAGCGACCGGCAGATCGGCCTGCTCGATTTCGACCAGACCTGGCGCCTTGCGCGGGATCACGACGCGGTGCTCGGCGTGCGCCGCGACCGCGCCGATCCGCGCTACCGGCTGCTGCTGAGCGCCGTCGTGCGCGGCGGGATGGCCGCGGTGCTCGGCGTGCGATCGTCGGACCCCAACGTGCCGTACAAGCTGGTCCGCCGCGACCGCGCGCTCGACGCCGTCCGCGCGATGCCGGACGCGCCGCGCATCCCGTCGATCCTGCTCACCGTGCATCTCGCCCGCCGCGGCGTGTCGACGTTCGAGCAGCCGGTGGCCCACTTCCAGCGCGCCGCCGGCGAATCGACGCTGAAGTTCATGCGGCTGGCCCGGTTCTGCGCGGCCGCGCTCGGCGAACTGCTGCGCTTTCACCGGTCGATCGGCAGCCGGCCGTGACGGTTGCCGGCGCGCTGGCCCTGGCCGGCCCTTCGGTCCTGCACGCGCTGGCGTGGTGGTTCACGCTGCTGGCGTTGAACGCGGTCGGCTGGCTGGCGCTGCGGCCGGCGACCTCCGCCTGGCACGACGCGGGCTGGGCCGTCGCACGGCCGCTGGCCATGCTCGCGTTCGCGTATGCGGTCTGGGTCGCCGCGCATCTGCTGCCCGTGTTCACGCCCTACGCCCTGTGGGCGCTGGTTGCCGCGGCGGCGGTCGCCGCCGTCGCGCTGCGGCGCCGGGGGCCGGCGATCGATCGCGACACCGTTCGCCGCATCGTCGGCGCCGAACTGCGATTCGCGGCGCCGTTCGCCTTCTACGCCGCGATGCGCGGCTTCAGCCACGACGTGATCGGGCTCGAAAAATTCATGGATTTCGCGATCATGAACTCGGCGCTGGCGACGGCGTCGATGCCGGTTCCCGATCCCTGGTTCGCCGGCGAGGCGGTCAACTACTACTACTTCGGCCACTACGTCGCGGCGTTCCTGTGCAAGCTGTCGGGCACGCCTGCAGCCTACGGCTACAACCTGATGCTGGCCACGCTGTTCGGAACCACGTTCCAGCTTGCCTACGCGTTCGTCGCCGAGATGACGCGCCAGCTCGCCGCCGGCGTGCGCGGCGCCATGGCGCTGGTCGCCGGCGTGTGGCTCACCGTCGGCGGCAACGTCCACGGCTTCCTCTACGGTTTCGTCAAGCCCTGGCTGATCGACGCCGGCCTCGCCGCGGTGCCGCGGCAGGCGTTCCTGCTGTCCGACCCGACGCGCTTCGTCGGCTACGACCCGCTCACCGACGACAAGCTGATCCACGAATTCCCGGCCTATGCGTTCTATGTCGGCGACCTCCACGCGCACCTGTCCAACCTGCCCACGGTGCTGCTGCTGGCCTGCGTGCTGCTGTCCTGGTTCAGGATGCGCGAGGATGCGCGGACGACCCCGGCGGCGCGGCGCGGGTGGCTGCTCGCCGCCGCCTGGCTGGTCGGGCTGTTCTCGATGGCCAACAGCTGGGACGCGCTGATGTACGGCGCGATGCTCGGCGTGCTGCTGACCGCGCACGCGGCGGCGGCGCTGCGGCAGGGTGCCGGCGCCACCGTCGCGGCACTGGGCGACGGCGTGCGCGCCGCGGCGGTGACGGCGGCGACCGCGCTCCCCTTCGTCCTCTATTTCCGGACGCACGGGGCGGGGTTCCTGCCCACGCACAGCCACACGCCGGTCTGGCAGTGGCTGGTCCTCTACGGCCTGCAGTCGGCGCTGGCGCTGGCCGGCTGCGCCGCCGCCTGGCGCGGGCGGGACGCGCTGCTGGCGGCGCCCGAACGGCGGCTGCTCGCGGTGTTCACCGCGTTCGGCATCGGCTTCGCACTGGTGCCCGAGTTCGTCTACCTGAAGGACATCTACGGCGCCGACTACTACCGCGCCAACACGGCGTTCAAGTTCGGGTTCCAGGCTTTCACGCTGCTCACGCTCGGCGCGTGCGTCGGCACCGCGCTGCTGCTGTCGGTGCGCGCGGCGCGCATCCCGCGCATCGCGGTCGTGATCCTGCTCGAGCTGGCGCTGGTGCCGCCGCTCTATTACGCGTGGTTTTTCGCCCAGGGCGGCTTCGGCGTCTGGCGCGAGCGCGAGTGGACGCTCGACGGCCAGCGCTACCTCGCGCTGTCGCACCCGGAAGATCAGGCATTGACCGCGTGGTTGAGCGAGCACGGGGGGCGGCAGCGATCGCTGGTCGAGGCTCCCGGCGAAAGCTATACGTTCGGCGCGCGCATCTCGACCAACACCGGCATCCCGGCGGTGCTCGGCTGGCCGGTGCACGAGCAGCTGTGGCGCGGCGGCAATCCCGACGTCTGGGCGCGCCGCGACGACGCGAACCGGATCTACGAAGCGCGGTCCGCTGCCGACGCAAAGGCCGTGCTGGAGCGCTACCGTCCGCGCTGGCTGGTCGTCGGGCGTTTCGAGCGCGAGCGCTATCCCGCGCTCGACGCCGGTCTGCTCGCGTCGCTGGGCTGCGTGGCGTTCCGTTCCGGCGACAGCTTCATCGTCGATCTCGATCGGCCGGCGGCGCAGGGCGAGGCGCCGAAAGACTGCGCCGATCGCTGATCATGTCGACGATCTTCCCCGGGTCCCGCGCCGATGCGATGAGCGACGGCGTTGCGCTGCCCGCGCGCGCGACCGGCGGCGCGGCGGCTTCGCTACGTCGAGGGCCTGCCGGCAGGCCGGACGCATTGCGGGTCTGCGTCGTCAGGCTCGCCTGCCGGCGCCGGCACCAGGTAGAAGTTGATCCTTCCCTTTGCGGCAGCCGGGAAGCGCCGCAGTCGACCGTCGGCGAGCGTGGCCAGCGTGTATCCGGGAAGCCGTCCTTCGGCCAGGTATTGCGCGAGACGGCCGCCTCCGGAATTGTCCTCGAGCTGCACCAGCGGGCGCTCGCGCAGGAGGACTTCGCGGGCTCCGTCGAGAAATGCGAGCTCGTGGCCCTCGACGTCCACCTTGACGAAGCGGAGCCCATGCAGCAAGCCTTCATACGAATCGAGCGTCCGCGTCGTCATCGTGTCCACGAGGAAAGGCGGCGCGATCCGCTCCAGCGTCGCCAGCGCGGGCTCGGGCACGTCGCCGAGCACGAACGGGATGCGCAGCGTCTGCGTGCCGGCCCGGTTGGACAGGGCCACGCGGTGGAATTCGGTGTTGGCGTGCGGCAGCGCGGTGTCTTTCAGAGCGCCGTGAACCAGCGATTGCGGTTCGAATGCATGAACCTTGCCGCGCGCCCCGACCAGCGCGGACAATGCGACGGTATAGACTCCGAAATGCGCGCCGACATCCACGACCAGATCGCCGGGCCTGACGACCTGCTGCAGGAAGCCGATATGATCCCGCTCGTAGAGCCCAAGCGCGCCGAGTATACGCATGGCCCTGCGGCGCAGGTCGACGTAGCGGCCCGCGTCCCCGCCGGCGAGGACCCGGAACAGAATCCACTTCACGCGCTGGCGGAGACGCTCGACGCCGTCGATGCGGGGCGCGTCGATCATCGTTGCGGCGTCCCGTCGTGGGCGCGGTACCGGCGCGGCGCGCCCGCGACGACGCGCCGGTTGGCAGCGCACGATCGGTGCACGGACTGATCGTCACGGGACCCGCCGCAGCCATGCCCAGAAAATACGTGTTGACAGGCGGTGCCGGATTCATCGGCACGAACTACGCGGCGAGGCTGATCGCCCGCGGCGATTCGGTCCGGATCGTCGACAACCTCGCCCGCAGCGGCTCCGCGAAGAACCTCGCCTGGCTTGGCCTGACGTTCGGCCCGGATGCGTTCGAATTCGTCAACGCGGACGTCAGGGACGACAGCGCGCTGCCGCCGCTGGTTCGCGATGCCGACGCCATCGTTCACCTGGCGGCGCAGGTGGCGGTCACCACGTCGATCGCCGATCCCCGGAGCGACTTCGGGACCAATGCGCTGGGGACCTTCAACGTGCTCGAGGCGGCGCGCCTCTCCGGCCGGCAGCCGCGTCTGCTGTACACGTCGACGAACAAGGTCTACGGCGCGATCGAGGACCTTCGCATCGCCGAGCACGAAACGCGGTATGCGTATGCCGATCCGGGGGCCGCGATCGCCGAAGGCAGGCCGCTCGATTTTCACTCGCCTTACGGCTGTTCCAAGGGCTCCGGTGACCAGTACGTCCGCGATTACGCCAGGATCTACGGTCTGCCCACGACGGTGTTCCGGATGAGTTGCATCTGCGGGACGCGCCAGTTCGGCGTCGAGGATCAGGGCTGGGTCGCGTGGATGACCATCGCTGCGGTCACCGGCCGGGCGATTTCCATCTTCGGCGACGGGAAGCAGGTGCGCGACGTGCTTTTCGTCGAGGACCTGCTCGACGCTTTCGACGCCGCGCTCGCGGACTCCGCTCCGGCGGGAGAGGTGTTCAACATCGGCGGCGGCATCGGCAATACGATCTCCGTCTGGCGCGAATTCGGTCCGCTGCTCGAGGGGTTGGTGCATCGGAAGGTCGATGTCTCGTTTCATGACTGGCGTGCCGGCGATCAGAAAGTCTACGTCTCCGACATCTCGAAGGCGGCGCGGGTGCTGCGATGGGCTCCGAGGATCCCGTTGAGCGAGGGGATGCGAGGACTGCACGCGTGGGTCTCGTCGAACCGCGACTTGTTCGGCTCGCCCTGACGTGCGAATCCTCACCGCGCTGACATACTATCGCCCACATACCAGCGGCTTGACAATCTACGCCGAGCGGCTCGCCAGGGCACTGGTCGATCGCGGTCACGAGGTCACGATCCTGACGATGCGCTACGAGCGAACGCTGCCGCGCGAGGAGACGAAGGACGGCGTGCGCATCCTGCGCGCGCCGGTCCTCGCGCGGATCAGCAAGGGGTGTTTCGCGCCGGCGTTTCCGCTGCTCGCCTCGAGGCTGCTGCGCGACGCCGACGTCGTGCACCTGCATCTTCCGCAGTTCGACGCCGCCGCGGTCGCGCTGCTGGCGAGACTGCACCGCGTGCCGGCGGCGATCACCTACCACTGCGACCTGCAGATGCCGGCGGGGGTGGTGAACAAGCTCGCCGAGGCGGCGATCCACATCCTGGACAATGCCGCCGGTGCGCTGGCGCAACGCGTCGTCACCTACACCCGGGACTACGGCGACAGCTCGCCCTACCTTCGGCGCTTCGGGCGCAAGCTGGACGTCATCCCGCCGCCGGTGGCGATGCCGCGCGCGTCCGACGAGGCGGCGAAGCGTTTTCGCGAGCAGCATGTTCCGCCGGGCAGGCACCCGATCATCGCGATGGCGGCGCGGTTTGCCGCGGAGAAGGGCGTCGAGGTGCTGCTCGACGCACTGCCGCGGATTCTCGAAGTCCATCCCGATGCCTGCGTGCTGTTTGCGGGCCCGTGGCGCGACGTGGTGGGGGAGGACGCCTACCTCGCGCGCCTGCAACCGCGCATCGACCGGCTGGTGCAGGATGGCCGCTGGCGGTTTCTCGGCGTGCTCGACATGGAGACGATGGCGGCGTTCTACGCCGGCATCGATCTGCTGGTCGTGCCCAGCCTCAACTCCACCGAGTCGTTCGGGCTGGTCCAGATCGAAGCGATGTTCGAGGGCGTTCCGGTGGTCGCTTCCGACCTTCCCGGCGTCCGCTACGCGGTCCGATCCACCGGCCTCGGCGGCATCTTCCCCGTCGGCGACGCGCCCCGGCTGGCGGCCGTCACCTGCGAGGTCCTGACCCGGTTTCAGGGCCGGAAGGCGCCGCGGCCGGATCTCGTCGACGAATACGACCCCGGGCGCGCGGCGGAGCGGTACCTGACGCTCTTTCGAGCGCTGACGCAGCATTAGTCCGCGCGCGGCGCCTGCAGGCGCCGCGGCACCGAGCCACGAAATGCTATGCTCGAACGTGACCGCGGCACGCCCGGGCGCCTGGGGCTTCGCGGGCAGGACGAGGGGGAAAGTTCGATGATGTACCGCCTGAGAGACGTCCCGGCGATGTTGGCGTCGCCCGGCGGCCGGACGCAGGTGATGGGCGGCCTTCTGTTTCGTTCGTGGCCGCTGGTCTCGCGTCTCGCCGCGCTGTACCGGCGGACCGTCGTGCGCAGGACCCGCATCGTCGTCGTCGTGGGCTCGTTCGGAAAGTCGACGACGACGCGAGCGGTCGCCGCGGCGCTGCGCGTGCCGGAGCACGCCGCGATGCTGAACAACGCCTTCACCGCGGTCGCCCTCGCGCTGCTGCGCGTCGGGCGGTCGCAGCCGCGCGCGGTGATCGAGGTCGGGATCGCCGAGCGCGGGCAGATGGCCCGCTACGCGCGCATGATCCGTCCCGACGTCGCGGTGGTGACTTCGGTGGGCAGCGAGCACGCCCCCAAGATCGGGACGCTGGACGACATACGCGACGAGAAATCGCGGATGGTCCGTGCGCTGCCGGCAGCGGGGGTCGCGGTGCTCAACGGCGACGATCCCCGCGTGATGTGGATGGCGGGCGAGACGCACGCGCGCGTCGTCACCTACGGCTTCGGCGCCGCCTGCGACGTCCGCGCGTCGGACCTGCGTCTGGACTGGCCTGACGGATCGCGCTTCCGCGTCTCGGTCTTCGGCCGGGAACGGGACGTCGCGGTCCGGTTTGTCGGCCGCCACATGATGTACCCGGCGCTGGCCGCGATCGCGGTGTCGCAGATCGAGGGGCTCGACCTCGACGAGACGCTGACGCTGCTGCAGTCGGCGCCGCCGGCACCCGGCCGGATGCAGCCGTTTGCGCTGGCGGGCGGCGTCATCCTTCTGCGCGACGAATTCAAGTCGACGCTGGAGACGATGCACGCGGCGCTCGACGCATTCGCCGAGGTCCCGGCGCAGCGACGCCTCGTTCTGTTCGGCGACGTGACCGAGCCGCCGGCCGACAGGATCCCCGTTTACGAGGAACTGGGCGCCCGTGTCGCGGCGATCGCCGCGCACCTCGTCGTCACCGGCCGCGGCCTGCAGGACTACGCGGCGGGAGCGATGCGTGCGGGAATGCCGGCGGCTGCGATCCACGACGGCGGCAACGGTCCGCGGCAGGCCGCCGCGGCGCTGCGGGCGTTGCTGCAGCCGGGCGACGTGGTGCTGGTGAAGGGGCGCAAAGGGCAGGCGCTCGACCGGGTGCGCCTGATCCTCCAGGGCGATCGCGTCGAGTGCGACGTCGGTCTCTGCGACGTGGGATTGCCCTGCGTGCGCTGCCCGGTGCTCGCCGCAGGGTGGGGTGCGCGGCGGATGGTCCTCCGGCGAGGGCTCACGCCATGAGCTTGGATGCCGCGCCGCGCGATGCCGACGACCGGGCATTCGCGCGCGCGACGGGCTCGGCGCGGGTCGAGGGCAACGCGGTTCGCCTCCTCTGCGACGCCGCCGAAAACTATCCGGCATGGCTGGACGCGATCGCCGCCGCAACACGCACCATCCTGTTCGAGAGCTACCTGTTCGAAGACGACGCGGTGGGGCGCGAATTCACCGCCGCGCTCGCGGCGAAGGCGCGCGCAGGAGTCCGGGTTCGTGTCGTCTACGACTGCCTCGGGTCGGGGCGGTCGGGCGCGCTGTGGGAAGAGCTTCGAGGCGCGGGCGCGCAGGTGCGCGGCTTCAATCCGTTCCGGATCGACAGCCCGCTGGGCTGGCTGCAGCGCGATCATCGGAAGACGATCGCGATCGACGGCAGCGTCGGCTTCGTCTCCGGCGTGTGCGTCAGTTCCCGCTGGTGCGGCGACGCGAAGCGCCGGTTCGAGCCGTGGCGCGACACCGGCGTCGAGATTCGCGGCCCCGTCGTCGCCGAGCTGGAGCAGGCGTTCGCGCAGGTGTGGCTGGCCTGCGGCGGCGGACCCCTGGCCGCCGATGACCTGCTGGCGCCGGGCGCGGTGGCACCGGCCGGCGACGTCGCGGTCCGCGTGATCGCCGGCGTACCCTACGCTGCCGGAGTGTTTCGGCTCGACCAGGTGATCGCATCGACGGCGCGACGTTATCTCTGGCTCACCGACGCCTATTTCGTCGGGCTTTCGCCCTACGTCCAGGCGCTCTGCGCCGCAGCCCGCGACGGCGTCGACGTCCGCCTCCTCGTGCCCGGCGCGAGCGACATCCCGACGCTGCAGCCGCTGTCCCGCGCCGGGTATCGCCCGCTGCTCGCGGCCGGCGTTCGCGTGTTCGAGTGGAACGGCACGATGCTGCACGCGAAGACCGCGGTGGCCGACGGCGTATGGGCGCGCGTGGGTTCGACCAATCTCAACTTCGCGAGCTGGATGCACAACTGGGAGCTCGACATCGCGATCGAGGACCCGGGATTCGCAGCGCAGATGGCGGCGCTGTACGAGCGCGATCTCGCGCGCACGACCGAGATCGTGCTGACGCGGCGCAACCGCGTGCACCGGAGCGACGGCGACGCCGCAAGGCCGCCCGTTCGCCACGCGGCGTCGGGCAGTGCCGGCCGCGCGGCCGCGGGGGCGCTTTCGATGGGCAGCGCGGTGGGGGCAGCGCTGACCAACCGTCGCCTGCTGGGGCCCGCCGAATCGGGACTGCTGTTCCGGCTCGCGCTGCTCGCGCTCGCCATCGCCGTCGCCGCGATCGCCTGGCCGCTGGTGTTGGCGGTTCCGCTGGCGGTCATCCTGGCGTGGCTCGCGCTGGCCATGGCCTGCAAGGCGTGGGTGCTGCGCCGCCAGCGATCACTGCCCGTTCCCGGCCGCGCGCAGGGGGACGCAGCGCAGGCCGATGTCACGGAGCGCAAGCCGATGGCGCCGAGCGGTCCTGAAGTGCTATAATCCGGCCGCGTGCGCCCGTAGCTCAGTTGGATAGAGTACCTGGCTACGAACCAGGGGGTCGTGGGTTCAATTCCTGCCGGGCGCACCATTGAATCAAGTGCTTAGCAATGCTGCAAGGCGGTTGGTCAGAGTCCTGCAAGGGGTCTTGCAAGACCTTTCCCCGTTCTTCTGCCCCAACAGCAGCTTGCGCGTCTCGTTCGAGACTCCCGCCGAGCGCAACCGCCTGCCGAGCGTATGCTTCAGGTCGTGATCGCGGACGCCACGAGCGAAGCCTTCCGGGCACGGTCGCCCTAACTCCTCCTCGTAGTGCTCTGCCGTCTCGCGGCGCGCCCGCTGCCAGCCAGTGTTGTTGACGTCTTTCACTGGCTTGTCCCGATACGCGAACACATGAGTCGGATGCTGATCCCGACGCGCCTCGACGACGGCGCGCGCGGTGTCGTTCAGCACGACCAACCGGTCCTGGCCGTCGCAATGCGCCCCGGCGGTGAGCAGCCCGGTTGGGCGCCGGTGCATGGAATGACCGCCGCGGTCGCGAATGGGAGCAAGCCTGAAACCCGTCCTCAGATTTCTGTTGTAGCTGGACAGCCTGCCTGCTAGCC
>CAIWHR010000633.1 GCA_903912485.1 uncultured beta proteobacterium
CGTCGCCCGCGGCTGGCTGGCGCTGACCGACCGGATGGACGGCGCGGCGAGCTGGGACGCGGCCGGCGCCAAGTTCAGGAACGCGATGCCGGTCGACCGCTGGAGCGCCGCGCTGAAGCAGGTCCGCGGCCCGCTCGGCGCGCTGGCGGCGCGGGCCGTCGATTCGACGCGCTTTGCCGGGTCGCTGCCCGGGTTCCCGGACGGCGACTACGCGATCGTCGTCTTTCGCACCTCGTACGCGAACAAGTCGGCCGGACGCGAGACGATCACCCTGGAGCGGGAAGGGGACGTCTGGCGGGTCGTCGGCTACGTCATCGCTTGAGCGCGCGGCGCGAGCCATGACGGCGGAAACCGTAGCGCTCTCGAAGTTCTCGTGCCCCGCCTGCGGCGGCGAGGCGAACTGGAACCCCGCCAGGCAGAAGCTGGTCTGCCCGTTCTGCGGCACCGAGTCGCCGGCGAAGCTCGACGCCGCCGGCGAAATCGTCGAGCACGACCTCGTCGCCGCGCTGCGCGGGATCGGCGACGACCGTCGCGGCTGGCAGTCCGACCGGCGCCAGGTCAAGTGCCAGAGCTGCAACGCGATCTCGGTGCTCGACCCCGCGCGGCAGGCGCAGAACTGCGAATTCTGCGGGTCGGCGCAGCTCGTCGCGTACGAGGAGACCAAGCCCGGCTTCCGTCCCGAAAGCGTGCTGCCCTTCCGCGTCACCGAAGCGCAGGCGCGCGACGGCATCCGTTCCTGGTACGGCAAGCTCTGGCTGGCGCCGAACCGGTTGAAGAAATCGGCGCTGACCGACACGGTGCGCGGCGTCTACCTGCCGTACTGGACTTTCGACGCGCACGTCGACGCGACGTGGACCGCCGAAGCCGGCCACTACTACTACACGACCGAGACCTACACCGAGAACGGCCAGACGCGCACGCGGCAGGTGCAGCACGTGCGCTGGGAGCCCGCCGCGGGCAGCGTCCGCCACTTCTTCGACGACGACCTCGTCTGCGCGTCGGTCGGCGTCCACCCCGGCCTGCTGCGCGGGGTCGAGCCGTTCCCCACGGCCGAGCTGAAGCCCTACGACGCGGGCTACGTCGCCGGCTGGGTCGTCGAGCGCTACCAGATCGACCTCGTCGCCGCAGCGCAGCGCGCCCGCGACGCGATGGACGCCAAGCTGCAGGCGCTGTGCGCGCAGCAGGTTCCGGGCGACACCTTCCGCAACCTCGCGGTGAACGCCGATTATTCGGGGCAGACGTTCAAGCACATCCTCGCCCCGGTGTGGCTGCTGTCGTACACCTTCGGCAGCAAGGCCTTCCAGTGCGCGATGAACGGCGTGACCGGCGCCGTCGACGGCGAGTACCCGAAGAGCCCGTGGAAGATCGCGCTGCTGGTGCTGGCGGTGTTCGTCGCCGTCGTGATCGCGATGTCGCTCTCGGGCGGGCGCTGAGCGGCGCCCGGCACCGGCCGGCGCGCAGCGGCATCGAATTCGACGGCAGGGAGACCAACGCATGCATGCGGCGATCATCACGGGCACCTCGCGCGGACTGGGCGAGGCGCTGGCGGCGGAACTCATGGCCCGCGGCTATTTCGTCGCCGGCGTCGGCCGTTCGGACAGCGCGAGCCTCGCCGGCGAACGCTATCGCTTCGTCGAGTGCGACCTGGCCCGGCCGGCGCACATCGCCGCCAGCGTCGAGCCGGCGATGCGCGAGCTGGCGGCGACGCGGCCCGAGTCGGTGACGCTGGTCAACAACGCGGCGATCGCCAGCCCGGTCGCCTGCGTCGGCCGGCTCGACGACGGCGAGGCCCAGGCGGCGCTCGCCACCAACGTCGTGGCGCCGTTCGCGCTGTGCAACGCGTTCCTGCGCGTGTTCGCCGACGACGCCACCCCGCGCCGGATCATCAACGTCTCGTCGGGCGCCGCGCAGACGGCGATCGTCGGCAGCGCCGTCTACGGCGTGTCGAAGGCGGCGCTGGAGATGCTGACGCGGGCGATCGCCGCCGAGTGCACGGCCCCGGCGTTCCGCTGCATCACGCTGCGCCCGGGGATCTTCGACACGGCGATGCAGGCGTACATGCGCAGCCACGACCCCGCCGACTTCCCGGACGTCGCGCTGTTCCGCGGCTTCAAGGAAGGCGGCCTGCTCAAGGCGCCGGCGGAGGTGGCGGCGCGCATCGTCGACCGGCTGATCGATGCCGGCGTCGAGCACGGACGGACGTACACGCACCACGACCTCTGACGCCACGTCGCGCGAACGCGGTTCAGCGTGCCGCGGGGCGCAGCCTCACCCGGTAGTCGAGCAGCGCGCCGGCCGGCCCGGTTTCCCACACCAGGCAGTAATCGAGCGCCAGCTGCGGCACGAAGATGCCGCTGTCGACGCGGACGCCCGCGCGCGCGAACGGCGCCAGCACCGCGGCGC
>CAIWHR010000634.1 GCA_903912485.1 uncultured beta proteobacterium
CTGAAGGACGGCGTGGTCGCGGAGGAGGGCAGCAGCGACGAGTTGATCGCGAAGGGCGGCATCTACGCCGAATTGCACCGCATCCAGTTCGACCCGCCTGCGGCGCCGCCGGCGGGCGCCGGCTGAAGCGCCCTTCGGCGCCACGACCGCGCCACGACAGCGCCCGCCTGCCCCTTCTCCACCGAGGAATTCGCACCATGTCGCATCACCTGATTGTCCTCCCCGACGACACCGCAAAGCCGATCGTCGACGCCATCGACGGCGCGAAGGAGACATTGAACATCCGCATGTTCCTCTTCACCGACCCCGCGCTCCTCGGCGCGGTGATCGCGGCGAAGAAGCGCGGGGTGGAGGTGCAGGTGATGCTCAATCCGGCGCGCCGCAGCGGCGAGACCGAGAACGAGGCATCGCGCAAGGCGCTGACCGACGCCGGCATCGAGGTGCGCGACAGCAACCCGGCGTTCGACCTGACGCATCAGAAGTCGATGGTCGTCGACAACGCGATCGGCTTCGTCGAATCGCTGAACTGGGAACCCAGGGACCTCACCGTCACGCGCGACTACGCCGTCGTGACGACCCATCGGCACGAAGTGGCCGAGATGGTCGCCTGTTTCGACGCGGACTGGGAGCGCGGGACCTTCGCGCCGGACCCCGGGTCCTCGCTGATCTGGTGCCCGGGCCACGGCCGTCCCCGGGTCGCGCGGTTCATCGACGAAGCGCGGCACACGCTCTGGGTGCAGAACGAGCGCTACCAGGACCAGGTGATCATCGAGCGGCTGGTCCGTGCCGTCACCCGCGGCGTCAAGCTGCACATCCTGGCCAAGCCGCCGCATTCGCTGAAGCCGGAAAAGCTGATCGAGGGCGTCGGCGGCCTGCGCATCCTGCAGGATGTCGGCGCGAAGGTGCACACGCTCAAGCACCTCAAGCTCCACGCCAAGATGCTGCTGGCCGACGGCAGGCGCGCCATCGTCGGCTCGATCAACCTGGCTCCGGGCAGTTTCGATTCCCGGCGCGAGCTCGCCATCGAGACCGACCATCCGCATGTGCTGAAACGGTTGGAGACGGTCGCCATGCTGGACTGGGAAAAATCCCATCCGCTGGACCTGTCCGATGCCGGTCTGCTGGCCGATCTCAAGAAGCGCGAAGGCCTCGATCCGGACCAGCTCGTCCTGTACGAGGACAGCGAGGACTGGAGCTACCACCGGCATCACCACCGCGGCCACCCGGACCGCAAGCCGTAGCCGGTAGCCGGCAACAGGCTTCGCGGCGGGCTTCGTCGGCGCCGTCGCGCCCGTCAGCCGGGCGCGCCGCCCTCGTCCATCCACTCCTTGAGCAGCGTGTAGGTGACGGCGAGCACCACCGGGCCCACGAACAGGCCCACGATGCCGAAGGCGATCAGGCCTCCGATCACGCCCGAGAATATGAGCAGCAGCGGCAGGTCGGCCCCCTTGCGGATGAGGATCGGGCGCAGGACGTTGTCCATGATGCCGACGCCGACGGTCCAGACCAGCAGCGCCGCGCCCCACCCGGTCTGACCGGTCCAGAACAGCCAGATGACGGCGGGGGCGAGCACGATGACGGGGCCGATCTGCGCGATGCAGAGGAGCAGGATCACGCCGGTCAGCAGCCCGGCGAACGGAATTCCCGCCGCGGCGAGGCCAACTCCCGCCAGAAAGGTCTGCGCCAGCGCGGTGACGAC
>CAIWHR010000635.1 GCA_903912485.1 uncultured beta proteobacterium
CTTCGGGCTGCGCCAGGCGCTCGACACGGTGGGCGGCGTCGGCGGCCCGCTGCTGGCGATCGCCGCGATGGCGGTGTTCGCCAGCGATTTCCAGGCGGCGTTCTGGGTCGCCGTCGTCCCGGCGTTCGTCGCGGTGCTGCTGCTCGTCGTCGGTGTCGAGGAGCCGGCGAGGGCGCCCGCGCCGCCCGGCGCCGCCAAGCCGCGGCTGCAGTGGTCCGACGCGCGGCGGCTGCCGCGAAGCTTCGCCATCGTCGTGGGCATCGCCGCGGTGCTCACGCTCGCCCGCTTCAGCGAGGCGTTCCTCGTCCTGCGCGCACAGAACGTCGGGCTGCCGCTGGCCGCGGCGCCGTGGGTGATGGTGATCATGTCGATCGTCTACGCGGCGGTGTCGTATCCCGCGGGTTCGGCCGCCGACCGCGGCCACGGCCCGAAGCTCCTGGGCGCCGGACTCGCGGCGCTGGTCGCGGCCGACATCGTGCTCGCCAACGCCGCCGGCGGCGCGGCGGTGTTCGTCGGCGCGGCGCTGTGGGGACTGCACATGGGGCTGACGCAGGGGCTGCTGGCGGCGCTGGTCGCCGCGTCTGCGCCCGCCGACCTGCGCGGCACCGCGTTCGGCGTGTTCAATCTGGTCTGCGGCGTCGCGCTGCTGGCAGCGAGCGTGCTGGCCGGCGCGCTCTGGCAGTCGTTCGGGCCGGCGCTGACGTTCTACGCGGGGGCGGCGTTCACGGCGATCGCGTGGGTCGGTCTGCGCCGCTACGGCCATGCCGCCGCGCGGCTGGACGGAGCCTGATTCCATGCCCACAACTGCCGAACGCGCGCCCGCCACCGGCTACCTCTACCGCCGGCATTCGCTGCCCGTGCGGATCACGCACTGGATCAACGCCATTGCGCTGACGATCCTCCTGATGAGCGGCCTCCAGATCTTCAACGCGCACCCGGCGCTGTACTGGGGCAAATCGTCGTACGCCGGCGCGCCGCCGTGGCTGGAGATGGGCGCGCTGCAGAAGGCCGACGGCGACCTCGTCGGCATCACCCGCGTGTTCGGTCGTGAATTCGACAGCACGGGCCTGTTCGGCGCGTCGAACAACCGGGCCGGCGCGCCGGTCCCGCGCGGCTTCCCGTGGTGGACGACGATTCCCGACAACGCGTGGCTGTCGATGGCGCGATCGTGGCACTTCTTCTTTGCCTGGATCCTGGTGCTCAACGGGCTTTGCTACATCGCGCACTCGGTCGGCAGCGGGCACCTGGCGCGCGACCTCGCGCCGACCGGCGCCGACTGGCGGGGGGTCGGCCGGTCGCTGGTCGACCACCTGCGGCTGCGCCATCCGGCGGGGGAGGCGTCGAAGCGCTACAACGTGTTGCAGAAGTTCGCATACCTCGCCGTCGTCTTCGTGCTGCTGCCGCTGCTGCTGCTGGCGGGGCTGGCGATGTCGCCGTGGCTCGGCGCGGCGTGGCCGGGCTGGGTCGACGTCGTCGGCGGCCGCCAGTCGGCGCGGTCCATCCATTTCATCGGCGCGTGGCTGCTCTCGGGTTTCGTGCTGATCCACGTGTTCGAAGTCGCCGTCACCGGTCTGTGGAACAATCTGCGCTCGATGATCACCGGGCGCTATCGCGTCGGTGGCGAGGAGGGATCATGAGCAGGACATTCCTTCGCGGCGACCGGCGCCGCTTCCTCGCCCGCGTCGCGGGAGCCGCCGGCGCGATGCTGCTCTCCGGCTGCAACCGGCTGTCGCAGACCGAGTGGTTTCCCAGGATCCTCGGCGTCGGCGAGAAGGCCAGCGCGGCGGCGGCGGCGCTGGTGACGTCGCGCAGGTCGATGGCGCAGGAATTCACCGAGGCGGACCGCTCGCCGCAGTTCCGCAGCAACGGCACGTCGAACCCGGACAGTCCCGCGTATCAGGCGCTGGCCGCGCAGGGATTCGCCGCCTACCGGCTGGAAGTCGGCGGCCTCGTCGCGGCGCCGGCGTCGTTTTCGCTGGCCGAACTGCGCGCGCTGCCGGCGCGCACGCAGATCACCCGCCACGATTGCGTGGAAGGCTGGAGTGCGATCGCAAAGTGGAAGGGCGCGCGGCTCGCCGCGGTGCTCGACGCCGTGCGCCCGACGCCGGACGCGCGTTACGCGGTGTTCCACTGCGCCGATCCGATGGAGGCCGACGGCAGCGACCTCTATTACGAGAGCATCGACCTGGACGATGCCCGTCATCCCCAGACGATCCTCGCCTACGAGATGAACGACGCGGCGCTGCCGGTGGCCAACGGCGCGCCGATCCGGCTGCGCGTCGAGCGCCAGCTCGGATACAAGCACGCGAAGTACGTGATGCGGATCGAACTGGTCGCGAGCTTCGACCGCATCGCCGGCGGCCGCGGCGGCTACTGGGAGGACCAGGGCTATCAGTGGTTCGCGGGGATCTGACCGCGGCGACGAGTCCGGGCTGCGAAATCGGGGCGCAGGGCGCCCCGGGACGATTCCGGGCGCTGCGCCCGGCCGCCGCGTCCGGGCCCTTGACTCAAGTCAATACCGTGCCTGCGCATAGCCTATATCTGTTTATCTTCGGTCGAACGGAGTGCGACGATGGGCGACAGGACCAGTGACGATCTCGCCACGCTGCGCGAGATGCGCAGCCGCGCGGTGCTCGGCGGCGGACACAAGCGCATCGAGCAGCAGCACGCGCGCGGCAAGCTGACGGCGCGCGAGCGCCTCGCGCTGCTGCTCGACGAGGGGTCGTTCCAGGAATTCGGCGCGCTCGCGACGCACCACGTCGTCGAGTTCGGGCTCGACCGGCAGCGCTTTCCCGGCGACGGCATCGTCACCGGCTTCGGCAAGATCAGCGGCCGGCGCGTCGCCGTGTTCGCGCAGGACTTCACCGTCCTCGGCGGCTCGTTCTCCGAGGTGCAGGCGCAGAAGATCTGCCGCATCCAGGATCTCGCGCTGGAAAGCGGCATCCCGCTGATCGGCCTCAACGATTCGGGCGGCGCGCGCATCCAGGAGGGCGTGCGCAGCCTTGCCGCGTACGGCGAGGTGTTCGTGCGCAACGTGATGGCGTCCGGCGTCATCCCGCAGATTTCGCTGATCCTCGGGCCTTGCGCCGGCGGCGCCGTCTACTCGCCGGCGCTCACCGATTTCGTGATCATGGCCGGCGACAGCTTCATGTTCCTCACCGGCCCCGACGTGATCAAGTCGGTCACCGGCGAGGACGTCACCGCGCTGGCGCTGGGCGGCGCCGACGTGCACACGGCCAGGAGCGGCGTCGCGCACCTCGCCGCGCCGACCGAGGTCGCCGGGCTGGCACTGGCCAAGCTGCTGCTCTCCTACCTGCCGCAGAACAACAACGAGGACCCGCCTCAGATCACGCCCGAAGATCCGGTGAACCGGATGGACGAGGAACTCAACACGCTGATCCCGCTGGATG
This sequence comes from uncultured beta proteobacterium, assembly GCA_903912485.1. Classification (GTDB taxonomy): domain Bacteria; phylum Pseudomonadota; class Gammaproteobacteria; order Burkholderiales; family Casimicrobiaceae; genus CAIWHR01. The sequence continues at coordinate 3,411 of CAIWHR010000635.1, forward strand.
AAAACCAGCCCTACGACATCCGCGACGTGCTGGCGATGGTGTTCGACCGCGACAGCTTCCTCGAGATCCAGCCCAATTTCGCCGCCAACGCGGTCGTCGGCTTCATCCGACTCGACGGGTATTCGGTGGGCGTGGTGGCGAACCAGCCGGCGTTCATGTCGGGCGCGCTCAACATCGACGCCAGCGACAAGATCGCGCGCTTCATCCGGACCTGCGACGCGTACAACATCCCGATCGTGACCTTCGTCGACTGCCCCGGCTTCCTGCCCGGCACCGACCAGGAGCACGGCGGCGTGATCCGGCACGGCGCCAAGATCATCTACGCCTACTGCGAGTCGACGGTGCCCAAGATCTCGATCGTGACGCGCAAGGCGATGGGCGGCGCGTACGTGGCGATGAGCTCGAAGCAGATGCGCACCGATCTCGCCTTCGCCTGGCCGACGGCGCAGATCGCCGTGATGGGCGCCGAGCCGGCGGTGCGCGTGCTCTACCGCGAGGACGTGCGCAATGCCGCCGACCCCGCCGCGAGGGAGCGCGAACTCATCGCCGACTATCGGGAAAAATTCTTCAATCCCTACCGCGCCGCCGACGTCGGCCAGATCGACGAGGTGATCGAGCCGCGCGAGACGCGCCCGCGGCTCGCCCGCGCGCTGGAAGTGCTGCGCACCAAGGTCCAGCAGAACCCGCCCAAGAAGCACGGGCTGTCGCCGACGTAGGCGGCTCGAGGTCGCGATGGAAAATCTGGCCTGGGGCCTGCAGATGACCGTCCTCGGCATGGGGCTGGTCTTCGCGCTGCTGGCATTGCTGTGGGGGCTGCTTGCGCTGGTGCTGCGGCTCGACAAGGCGCCCGCCCCGCCGGTCGCCGACCAGCTGCCGGCGCCGCCGGCCGCCGCCGACGAAGCGGTCGCC
>CAIWHR010000636.1 GCA_903912485.1 uncultured beta proteobacterium
ACACGCCGGAGGAGATCCGCCGGCAGATCGCGCAGGCGGAGATCGACGCGTACTTCCGCAACGATCCCGACGCCGCGCTCGCCGCCGCCAGGAGGCTGGGAGCGAGCTTCGTCCTGCGCGGACTGATCTCCGCGCAGGCGAGCATGAACGCGGTGCTGCCGATCAACCAGGTTGCCGTGACCATGGGCTTCACGCTGTCGGAGACCGGCGGACGCGTGATATCGGACGTCGTCGAGAGTTCGAGTTCCTACGCCGGCGCCGACGTCGCGCGCATGGCGCTTACGCTGGTCAACGAGAAGGCCGACGAAGCCGTCGCCCGGCTCTACGCCGACTACTGCAGCAACGCGCAGCGCCCCGCCCCGGCCAGGGCGGCGCCCCGATAGCGGCACCCTTTCCGTCAGAACGGCCATCGCAAGAGGTGAACCACCATGAACCAGCATGATCTCCCCGGGATTGCAGTCCTGTCATTCGGCGCGGCGCTGCTCGCCTCGGCATCGCTGGCGATCGCGCAGCCGCGGTGGGGTTCCGAAAGCAGCCCGACGCCCAACCAGGGCAGCAGCACGTCGCAGAAGGCGAACGCCGCCGCCGATCGCGCCGCGTACCGGCCGGTCGAGTACACCAACGTCAACAAGAAAGGTCCGCCGCTGATCGTGCTGCCGGGCGAGATCAAGAGCAGCAACGCGACGTTCACGCAGAAGTTCACCGCCAACAACATCGCGGACTTCGGCGAGATCGAGCTCTCGGCCGCCAACTTCCCGGTGCTCGAACGCTCGAATCTCGGTCCGATCCTCAACGAATTCACGCTGGCGTACAACCTCGGCGATCCCGACGCCGCGCGCAAGTTCCTGCGCATGGGCAAGCTGAAGAGCACCAAGTACGTCGTCAAGTTCGACATCCTGAAGACCGAGCAGGTTGCCGCCGCGCAGTCGGGTTTCGACGGCAACGCGATCGGCAACATGGTCGGACTGCTGGGCGTGTTCAGCGGCTCGCGCGGCGGCGCGCAGGCCGGAACGGTGGCTGGCGCCGGGATTTCGTCGGTCCACACCGGCGAGTCGAGCGGCGTCTGGATCATCGGCATGCGCTACAAGGTGATCAACGCCGAGACGACCGAACAGGTCGCCACCGGCTACACCGAGGAGAAGATGGAGGTCGGCGCGTCGTCGACGGCGGTGCTCGGCGTGCGCGAATCGCAGCAGGGCGGCGTTTCGCTCGACACGATGGTGCAGCGCCTCATCCAGAAGAGCGTCTGGGAAATCGACAACAAGTACAAGTGATCCACGCGCAACGGCGCCGCGGGCGCCGCGCAACGACCGGCGGGACGCGATGATCAGCAAGCTCGGCAAGTACGACATCCGGCGCGAGCTCGGGCGCGGCGCGATGGGCGTCGTCTACGAGGGCTTCGACCCGCTGATCGCGCGCGTCGTGGCGCTGAAGACGATCCGTTCGGAGCAGCTCGCCGGCGGCGACGCCGAGGGCATCGTCGCGCGCTTTCGCCAGGAGGCGCAGGCGGCAGGGCGCCTGTCGCACCCCAACGTCGTGTCGATCTACGACTTCGGCGAGGACGCCGGCGTCTGGTTCATCGCGATGGAGTTCGTCAAGGGGCGCGAACTCAAGGAATCCTTCGACGCCGGCGAGCGGTTCAGCACCGCCGACGCGGTGCGGATCATGGCGCAGATCCTCGCCGCGCTCGCGTATTCGCACCGCCAGGGCGTGGTCCACCGCGACATCAAGCCGGCGAACATCATCCTGCTGCCCGACGGGACGGTGAAGGTCGCCGATTTCGGCATCGCGCACATCGAAGCGTCGGAATTGACGCAGGTCGGTACGGTATTGGGGACGCCGAGCTACATGTCGCCGGAGCAGATCCTCGGACTGCCGGTCGACGGCCGCGCCGACCTGTTCTCCGCCGGCGTCATCCTGTATCAGTTCCTGACCGGCGACCGGCCGTTCACCGGGTCGGCGACGACGACGGTGCAGAAGGTGCTCAAGGAGGAGCCGCTGCCGCCGTCGGCGCTCAACGTCCAGGTGCTGCCGGCGTTCGACGCGATCGTCCGTCGCGCGCTGGCCAAGCGCCCGGAGGACCGCTTCGCGGACGCCGACCAGTTCGCCGCGGCGCTGCGCGCGGCGGCGGACGCCGAGACCACCGCGGGCACCGACGCGACGATGGCGGCGGGCGCCGGCGCGCCGGGCTTCGCTGCTGCAGCCGCTGCCGCGAGCGCGGCGCCGTCGCCG
>CAIWHR010000637.1 GCA_903912485.1 uncultured beta proteobacterium
GGTGGAGGGCAATGGTCGAATCGACGAGGCCACGGCCCGTTCTGCCATGGATCTGCTGGACGTGGACCCGAACGGTTTCGACCTGCTGGACCGGCGCCTGCTCACGCTCATCATCGAACGCTTCGACGGCGGCCCGGTGGGCGTGGAGTCCCTGGCGGCGGCCCTCGGTGAGGAGCGGGGTACGATTGAGGACGTGCTGGAGCCCTTCCTGATCCAGCAGGGCTTCCTGCAGCGCACGTCGCGCGGCCGGATCGCCACCGCGCTGGCGTACCGCCACTTCGGGCTCGCGCCCCCCGCGACCGCCGCCGCCGTCGACCTGTTCACCCCCGAATGAGCATGAGCGCCGCCGGGCCGCCCCAAGGCGCGAATTGCGCCCCCTCGGGGGGCAGCGCAGCGGCGCCAGCCGCAAGCGTGGGGGCACCCCAAGCGGCAGAAGGCCGCTCCTCCCCGGTCTTTCGCCTCCCCGTGCGCGTCTACTACGAGGACACCGACGCCGCGGGAGTCGTCTACTACGCCAACTATCTGCGCTTCATGGAGCGCGCCCGCACCGAGTGGCTGTCGTCGCTGGGCTTCGAGCTCGCCGCGCTGGAGCGGGAACACGGCGTCGTCTTCGCTGTCCATCACGTGGACATCCGCTACCACCGGCCCGCGCGCCTCGGCGACCGGCTCGACGTCAGCGCCGCGATGGCCGGGCACGGCCGCGCGCGGCTGTTCGCCCTGCAGGAAGTGACGCGCGGCACCGACGTGCTGGTCGACGCCCGCGTCACGCTGGCCTGCCTCGACCGCGTCAGCTGGCGGCCGGCGCGCATCCCGGCGCCGCTCGCCGCACGCATGGAGATTCCCGCTTGAACCTGCACCCCGATCTGTCCTTTGTCACGCTCATCCTGCAGGCGTCGGTCGTCGTCCAGGCGGTGCTGGCGCTGCTGGTAGGCCTGTCGCTGTGGTCGTGGTGGCGCATCTTTCTCAAGCAGTTCCAGCTGAAGCGCGCGACCCGCAACACCGACGCCTTCGAGGACGACTTCTGGAAAGGCGGCGACCTCGTCGACCTGTACCAGCGCGCGAGCCAGTCGCGGTCCGGCGGCAGCCTCGAGCACATCTTCAGCGCCGGGTTCCGCGAATACTCGAAGCACCGCAAGCAGGGGAGCGACGCGGCGGTGACGCTCGACAGCGCGCGCCGCGCGATGCGCGCCGCGTACCAGCGCGAGATCGACATGCTGGAAGGCCACCTGTCCGGGCTGGCCACCATCGGTTCGGTCAGCCCCTACATCGGCCTTTTCGGCACCGTGTGGGGCATCATGAACGCGTTCCGCGGGCTCGCCAACGTCAGCCAGGCGACGCTCGCGCAGGTCGCGCCGGGAATCGCCGAGGCGCTGATCGCCACCGCCATCGGCCTCTTCGCCGCGATCCCCGCGGTCGTCGCGTACAACCGCTACACGCACGACGTCGACCGCCTGGCGGTGCGCTACGAGACTTTCATCGAGGAATTCTCGAACATCCTGCAGCGCCAGGCCTAGCAGCCGATGAGCCCCCACGCTCGCCGCAGCAATTGATGCGCCGCCCCCGCAAAGCGATCAACCAGATCAACGTCGTTCCGTACATCGACGTGATGCTGGTGCTGCTGGTGATCTTCATGGTCACCGCGCCGCTGATCAATCCCGGCGAGATCGAGCTGCCGTCGGTCGGCCGCTCGCTCCCGGCGCCGACGCAGCCGCTGAAGGTGACGCTCGGCACCGACGGCACGCTGTCGCTGCAGGACCAGCAGGCCGGCGGCGCCGCAGCCGCGGTCTCGCGCGACGAGCTCGTTGCGCGCGTGCGCGCGAAGCAGGCAAAGACGCCGAATCAGCCCGTCGTCATCGAGGCCGGCAAGGACGCCCGCTACCAGGAGGTGCTCGACGTGCTCGACCTGCTGCAGCGAAACGACGTGAAGAAGGTCGGGCTGCTCGCGCGTTCGCAGGCGAAATAGACGGTGCCCGCCCGAAAGGACCGCCCGCGGACGCCGGAACCCGCTGCAGGCAGGGGGCTCGCGTTCGCGCTCGCTCTCGCCGTGCACGTCGCGTTCATCGCCGTGCTGGTGCTGTCGGTGCGCTGGCAGAGCCGCCCGCCGGAAGCGGTGACCGCCGAACTCTACGCGCCGCCGGTCCCGGTCCCCGCGCCGGTCGCCGAAGCGCCGGTCGCGCCGCCGGCGCCGGTTCCGGAGCCGGTGCCCGAACCCGCGCCGGCGCCTCCGCCCGCGGCCGCACCCCCCCCGCCGGTCCGCAAGCCCGAGCCGGTGGCCGAAAAGCCCGACCCGCGCGCCGCCGACATCGCGCAGAAGGCGAAGGTGGAAGCCGAGCGCAGGAAGCGCGACGAGGCCGCGCGCGAGCGCCAGGAGCGCGAGGCGAAGGCGGCCAGGGCGGCCAACGAAGCGCAGCAGCGCGCCGCGGAGAAGAAGCGGCAGGACGAGCAGAAGCGGCTCGCCGACGCGCGCGAGCGGCAGGCGCGCGAAGCGGCGGCGCTCAAGGCGCAGGCCACGCGCGAGCGGCAGGTGCGCGACGCCGAAGCGATGAAGGCGCTGGCCGCGCGCGAGGCGCAGGACCGCGCGCAGCAGCAGGCGGTCGCGGCGGCCAACGAACGCGCGAGCCGGGACTACATCGCGCGCATCCAGGCGAAGATCAAGGGCAACATCAACGAGCCCGGCGACATCCCCGGCAACCCGACGGCCGTGTTCAGCGTCGTCCAGCTCCCCACCGGCGACATCATCGACGTGAGGCTCGTCCGGTCGAGCGGCATGCGCGCCTACGACGACGCCGTCGAGCGCGCGATCCGCAAGTCGTCGCCGCTGCCCAGGCCCGATCGCGCCGAACTGTGGACGCGGACGCTGGAGCTGAAGGTCCGCCCGCACGACTAGCCGCCCGCTGCCCGGCCGCTAGGCGCGCGCGGTCCGGTCGACGATGTCGATGGTGACCCAGGTCCAGTCGACGTGGCGTTCGAGCAGGTCGCGCAGCGCGACCGTGTACACGGTGCGCGTCGTGATCAGGATCATGTGGCGGCGCTCGCCGTATTCCGACGACGGGATGATCAGCGACTTCGCGGCGAGCGGCCGCTCGGGCCGCGACGGCGGCGGCAGGTACAGGCCGTCGAAGCGCTCGCCGATGGTCGACACGTCGACGCCGTCGACGACGAAACCCATCTCCTCCCGCGCCTGGCATCTCGCGTGCAGCACGACGGCGATCACGCGGGAGGCGATGATCGATACGCCGGCCTGGATTCTCTCGGCCGTCGGCCGCGCGATGCGCCGGACCGCGCCCAGAACCCAGCCGCCGTCGCCGTACCCGCGGACCGCGACCAGCGTTCCCAGCGAGGGATTCTGGCCCAGCGCCGCCGACGCGACGATGCGCAGCCCGGTGCCGCTGCGGTTCTCCACCCGCCACAGCCGCTCGCCGGCGTGCCCGCCGAAGCTGGCGAGCGGTCCCGCCAGCAGCCCGGCTTCGCCCCAGCCGTCGAGCGTGTCGTCCCTGCCGGCCGCGGCCTCGATCGCCGCATTCTGCACCTCGCTGGGGACGAGTTCGTGGCAGATCCGCTGCAGCCCGGTGCGCACCCGCGCCGCCACGTTGACGTCGGTGCGCGGGGCGCGCGGCACCGCGGGCGGCGGCTCGGGCGACAGCAGCGGGCGCAGCCGCTCCAGGATCGCGACGTGCTGCCGCATCACCGTCGCGTCGCCGTCCGGATCGTCGGCGATCGACTGGCGCAGCGCGACGATTGCCCGGTCGCAATGCTCGGCCAGCGGCCGGGTGTCGAGATAGCGCGGCATCGCCCAGGACTCGTCGCCTGAACGGCGGACGAGTCCGGCCTTCCCGGCGACGTCGACGCCAAAGCCGGCCGGCATGGGCGGCACGGCGTCGAGCTGGAGCCCGACCGCCCAGAGGCGCACCTGCGCCGCCGCCCAGTCGATCTCGCGCGGGACCAGCGTGCCGGTGTTGAGCAGGTGCGTGAGCAGCACGGCGACGTATTCGTGCTCGATGGTCGGCCGCGCGGCGCCGAATCCGGGAGCGTCGGTGACGACCGGAGAGCGCTCGATGCCGAGCTCGACCGCCTGCTGGTAGAGCCGGTGCAGTTCGATCCACTTCGCGGGAATCCACGGCTCGCACTTCAGCACCCGCAGCTTGGCGTCGGTGCCGTAGAAGTGGATCAGCCGCGCCAGAATGTGCGGCGTCGCGTGCACCCACCGCGGCTCGTCCGCCGCGCCGAGCGCGCGCGCGAGCAGGCTCCGGTACGCGACGATGAAGCCCTGGCAGATCTCGTAGGCGGCGCGCCAGATGCGGTGCGCGAGCGCCGCCGACCCGTCGGCGTGCTCGACGTACTGGGTGATCAGCCGGCCGCGGTCCGCCGCGAGTTCGGCGTCGAGGAACTCGATGGCGCCGACCGTATCGAACTCCAGTTCGCCCGGCGAGCGGCACGCGGATTCGACCGCCTGCAGCACGATCTGCTGGCGGCCGATGGCGTCGACGGCGGGCAGCCCGCGAAACCACGCCGCCGCGGACTTCTGCGTGGCAAGCGGCGTGCCATGCGCGTCGGCCAAGGGCGTCCGGAAACGGAAGATGGGCATCGAAGTGCGCGGTCGGCGTGACCCCGTGTCTCCCGGCAACGCGACGGCGACCCGCGCCGCCGCGGGGGATAAGGATATTCTAGCTTCCAATCCGGCGCTACGCGCAAAGCGGCGTCGATGTCGGCTACAATTCGGCGCTTTCCCCCTGCGGCGCGGCGAGCGTGCGCCGCCTGTTCGGCGGCTCTTTCCGTCCCTTGCGAGGTTCCTCCATGTTCCAGCTTCCCTTCATGCGTGCCGCCCGCGAATGCTGCGGGCGCCTGGCCGCCGTCCCGGCGCGGCCCGCGGCCGTCGCAGCGCTCTTTCTGGCCGCCATCGCCGGCCCCGGCGCGGCGCAGACGCCACCCAAACCGCCAGCCGCCCCGGCGGCCAGCGCTTCCCCCTCACTGTCCACCAGGATCGGAGTCAAAGTGACCGAATTGCAGAAGATCGACGTCGTCGTGGGAACCGGGGCGGAAGCCGCCGCCGGCAAGCCGGTGTACGTGCACTACACCGGATGGCTCTACGACCCGGCCGTGCCCGACGGCCACGGCAAGAAGTTCGACAGTTCGCTCGACCGCAATCTCCCGTTCGGCTTCACGCTCGGCATGGGAAAGGTGATCAAGGGCTGGGACGAAGGCGTCGTCGGCATGAAGATCGGCGGCAAGCGCACGCTGGTGATTCCGTCGGCCATGGCCTACGGCGAGCGCGGCGCGGGCGGCGTGATTCCGCCCAACGCAACGCTGGTGTTCGACGTCGAACTGCTGGACGTCAAGGGCTGACGCAGCCGATGTTTCCCCGCGACGTGCCGCCGGGCGCCGTGCACCGGCTCGACTACCGGCCGCCGGCCTACCTCGTCGACACCGTCGACCTCGCTTTCGAGCTGGATCCGGCGGCAACCTTCGTCACCGCCGTCCTCTCGTTTCGCCGCAACGCGGCGCCGGGGGCGAGCGATCCGGGCGCGCCGCCGCGGCTGGTCCTCGACGGCGAGCAGCAGCAGGACGTGACCGTCGCGCTCAACGGCGTCGCGCTGGCGCCCGCGTCGTACACGCTGTCGCCGACCGCGCTGACGCTGCACGAGCCGCCGCCGTCGGGGCAGCTCACGATCCGCTCCCGGATCGACCCTGCCGCCAACGTCGCGCTCGAAGGCCTGTACGTCTCGTCCGGCGTGTTCTGCACGCAGTGCGAACCCGAAGGCTTTCGCCGGATCACGTATTTTCCCGACCGCCCCGACGTGCTCGCCGTCTACACGGTGACGGTCGCCGCCGACCGCGCGCGCTACCCGGTGCTGCTGTCCAACGGCAATCCGGTCAGCGCCGGCGACCTCCCCGGCGGCCGCCACTACGTCAAATGGCACGACCCGTTCCCGAAGCCCACGTACCTGTTCGCGCTGGTCGCGGGCGATCTCGCCGCGCTCGAGGACAGCTTCACGACCATGTCGGGGCGCCGCATCGCGCTCGCGATCTACTCGACGCCGGCCAATCTCGACCGCTGCACGCACGCGATGGAATCGCTGAAGCGCGCGATGCGCTGGGACGAGGAGAAGTTCGGCCGCGAGTACGACCTCGACACCTTCATGATCTTCTGCGCCGACGACTTCAACATGGGCGCGATGGAGAACAAGGGCCTCAACATCTTCAACAGCAAGCTGGTGCTGGCGAAGCCCGAGACCGCGACCGACGCCGACTACCAGGCGATCGAGGCGGTGATCGGCCACGAGTACTTCCACAACTGGACCGGCAACCGCATCACCTGCCGCGACTGGTTCCAGCTGTCGCTGAAGGAAGGGCTCACGGTGTTCCGCGACCAGGAATTCTCGGGCGACATGGGATCGCGCGCGGTCGAACGCATCGCCGCGGTCGAATTCCTGCGCACGCACCAGTTCCCCGAGGACGCGGGTCCGATGGCGCACCCGGTGCGGCCCGACGAGTACCTCGAGATCAACAACTTCTACACGCGCACCGTCTACGAAAAGGGCGCCGAGCTGATCCGCATGCAGTGCGCGCTGCTCGGTCCCGAACGCTTCCGGCGCGGCATGGACCTCTATTTCGCGCGCCACGACGGGCAGGCCGTCACCTGCGACGACTTCGTGCAGGCGATGCAGGACGCCGCCCCCGGCGCCGACGGCGTCGACTTCACGCAGTTCAGGCTCTGGTACGCGCAGGCGGGAACGCCGGTGCTGCGCGTGCGCGGCCACTACGACGCGGCGCTGCGCCGCTACACGCTCGACGTCGAGCAGCACTGTTCGCCCACGCCCGGCCAGCCGGAAAAGGCGCCGTTCCACATCCCGCTCGCGGTGGGCCTGCTCGCCCCCGACGGCCGCGAGCTCGCACTGCGCCTCGCCGGGGAAAAGGCCCCGTCGGGGACGACGCGCACGCTCAACGTGACCGCCGCGACGCAGTCGTTCCGCTTCGACGACGTTCCCGCCCCGCCGGTGCCGTCGCTGCTGCGCGGCTTCTCGGCGCCGGTCAGGCTCGAGTTCGACTACCGGCGCGAAGACCTGGCGCTGCTCGCAGCGCACGACCGCGACCCCGTCGGCCGCTGGTCCGCGGTGCAGCGCAGCTACTGCAACGCGATCCTCGGCGAAGCGAAACGCCACGCCGCCGGGCTGCCTCTGGCGCTGGACCGCACCGTCGTCGCCATCGTCGAGAGGCTGGTCGGCGATCGCGAAAGCGACCCGGCGCTGATCGCGCTGGCGCTGGCACCTCCCGACCTCGCCTACCTCGCGGGGCTCGCCGCGACAATCGACGTCGACGCGCTCTGCGCCGCGCGCGAATTCGTCGTGCGCGAACTGGCGCGCGCGCTGCGGCCCGCGCTGCTGCACGGATTCACGTCGCGCCGGCCGGCGCAGCCGTACGCGCCGACGCAGGCGCAGATCGGCACCCGGTCGCTGCGCAACCGCTGCCTCGCGTATCTCGGCACGCAGGACGACGACGCCGCGCACGCGCTCGCGGTCGCGCAGTTCAAC
>CAIWHR010000638.1 GCA_903912485.1 uncultured beta proteobacterium
GCACCTTGCCCTCGCCGAGCGCCAGCCGGGTCCTGATCGGTTCCGGACCGAACGCCGAGAACAGCGGGCACACGACGCTGCCGTTCTTCAGCGCGCCCAGCACCGCGACGTAGAGTTCGGGCACGCGGCCGGCGAGCACGAACAGATGGTCGCCGCGCCCGATTCCCAGCGCGCGCAGCACGTTGGCGAAACGGTTGGTCAGCCGCGCAAGTTCGGCGTAGGTGACGTCGCGGCGGCGGTCGTCGCGGCCGACGAAGCGGAAGGCGACGCGCTCGCCGGTCGGGCCCGCGAGGTGCCGGTCGACGGCGGCGACTCCTAGGTTGATGCCGGCAGCGCCGGCTCCGCACAACTCGGCACGCACCGCGTCCCACGAGAAGTCGCGGCGCTGCGCGTCGCGATCGGCGAGATGCGGCGCCACCCGCAGTGCCGGGACCGATTTGCGAATGACCGAAGGCCGCATCTGCGCACCCCCTTTCGGACCGCGTACGGCGCGTCACGTCGTGCGCCATGAAAAAAGTATGGCCGGTCTGTCGGCCGGGCTTTTGACCGAGGTCAAGGCCCGGCGGGGGCGCGACCCGGAACGGTCGGGACGCGGGTCGCCGCAATGGCGGTGCGGACGGCGGGCAGTCGCCGCCGGTCAGTCGGCGAAGAACGCGAGCAGTTCCGCGAGCGTTTCCTCGGGCGCCTCCTCGGCCAGGAAGTGGCCGCAAGGCAGCGCGGCGCCGCGAACGTCGGCGGCGACGCTGCGCCAGTCCGCGATCGGGTCGAACAGCCGGTTCACCACGCCCTTCGATCCCCACAGCACGAGCAGCGGGCAGGCGACGCGCCGGTCGGCGTCGGCCGCATCGTGCTCGAGGTCGATGGTCGCCGCCGCACGGTAATCCTCGCAGGTCGCGTGGATGGTCGCGGAATCACCGAAGCAGCGCTGGTATTCGGCCAGCGCGCGCGGATCGAAGTGCGCGAGCCCGCCGGACCACGCGCCGATCTTCCATCGCAGGAAGTACGCGGGATCGGCGCCGATCAGCCGCTCGGGCAGGTCGAAAGGCTGGATCAGGAAGAACCAGTGGTAGTACGCGGTCGCAAACGCCTGGTCGGTCTGCGCGTACATGAGGCGCGTCGGCGAGATGTCGAGCACCGCGACGCGCTCCACCGCGTGGGGATGGTCGAGGCACAGCCGGTGCGCGACCCGCGCGCCGCGATCGTGGCCGGCGAGCCGGAAGCGCGGGAAGCCGAGCGCGCGCATCACCTCGACCTGGTCCGCGGCCATCGCGCGCTTCGAGTAGGCGACGTGACGCTCGCCGCCCTCGGGCTTGGCCGAATCGCCGTAGCCGCGCAGATCGGCGCACACGACGGTGTAGCGCTCGGCGAGCCGCGGCGCGACCTGGTGCCACATCGCGTGCGTCTGCGGGTAGCCGTGCAGCAGCAGCAGCGGCGGGCCGCTGCCGCCGGCGACACAGTGAATCTCGGCACCGGCGGTGACGATCCGGTGCGACGTGAAGCCTGGAAAGAGGTCAGCTTTGGCCATGGGCAGTCAATGGATCTCGGGGTGCGCCGTCGGCATTATAGGCAGTGGCCCCGTACAATGTCGGGCTGCTGCGCGCGCGACGTCCGCACTGCGCTCATTCCCCGCCGCTCGCCGATGATTCTCCACGCCGCCACGATCTTCCTCAGCGCGTTCCTGCTGTTCCTGGTCCAGCCGGTGGTCGCGCGGCAGATCCTGCCCTGGTTCGGCGGGTCCGCCGCCGTCTGGACGACCTGCCTGGTGTTCTTTCAGACCGCGCTGCTCGCCGGATACGCATACTGCGACGTCGTCGCGCGCCGCCTGCGGCCCCGAACCCAGGTCAAGCTGCACATCGCGCTGCTCGTCGCGTCGCTCGCCGTGCTGCCGATCGTTCCCGCGGCGCACTGGAAGCCCGCCGGCAGCGAGGACCCGTTGTGGCTGATCCTCGGGATGCTGATCGCCACCATCGGCCTGCCCTATTTCCTGCTCTCGACCACCAGCCCGCTGGTGCAGGTGTGGTTCGCGCGGGTGCATCCCGGCAGGAGTCCGTACCGGCTGTTCGCGCTGTCGAACCTCGCATCGATGCTGGCGCTGCTCGGCTACCCGTTCGTGTTCGTTCCGCTGGCGCCGACGCGCGCGCAGGCGCTGGGCTGGTCGCTGGGCTACGCGCTGTTCGTCGCGCTGTGCGCGGTCGCCGGCTGGAGGAGCCTGCGCGCGCTGCGGCCGGCAGCGATCCTCTCGCGCTCCGGCGGCGCGGAGGATGGCGGCGAAGCGCGGGAGCAGGAGGCTCCGCCGACCGGGTCGCGGCAGCTGCTGTGGTGCACGCTCGCCGCGACCGCGTCGCTGCTGCTGCTCGCCGTTTCGAACCACATCACGCAGAACATTGCCGCGGTGCCGCTGCTGTGGATCGCGCCGCTTTCGATCTACCTGCTCACCTTCATCCTGTGCTTCGACAGTTCGCGCTGGTACCGGCGACGGACCTTCCTGGCGGCGACGGCCGCGGCGCTCGGCGTGATGGCGTGGACGCTCGCCGATCCCCAGCTGACGCACGAGCTCGCGATCCAGGTCGGCGTGTTCTGCATCGGGCTGTTCCTCGCCTGCATGTTCTGCCACGGCGAGCTGGTGCGGCTCAAGCCCGCGCCGCGCCACCTGACGCGCTTCTACCTGATGATTTCCCTCGGCGGCGCCGCGGGATCGGTGCTCGTCGGCATCGTCGCGCCGCTGCTGCTGCCCGCGTACTTCGAGCTTGCGGCCGGCCTCGCACTCTGCGCGCTGCTGCTGCTGTGGCAGGTGCGCCGCGACGCGCTCGTCTTTCCCGCGCTTGCCTTCGCCGCGATGCTGACGACGCTGGGTTGCGGCGTCTGGGGCATCGTCGAGTTCTACGACGGCGCGATCGTCACCGCGCGCAACTTCTACGGCGTGCTGCGCGTGCAGGAGTACCGCGCCGGCTCCGCCACCGACCGCCGGTCGCTGATCCACGGCACGATCATGCACGGCACGCAGTACGCGGCGGCCGAGTTGCGCCGGCTGCCGACGTCGTACTACACGATGACGTCGGGCATCGGCCGCGTGCTCGAGCTGCGGCATCCGAGCCTGACGCCGCTGCGCGTGGGCGTGATCGGTCTGGGCGCCGGCACGCTCGCCACCTACGGCAGCAAGGGCGACGTCTACCGCTTCTACGACATCAATCCCGACGTGATCACCGTCGCCCGACGCGACTTCACCTACCTCGCCGACAGCGAGGCGACGATCGAGACGCCGCTGGGCGACGCGCGCCTCAAGCTCGAGCGCGAGCCCGCGCAGCGGTTCGACGTGCTGGCGATCGACGCGTTTTCCAGCGACGCGATTCCGGTCCACCTGATCACCTCCGAGGCGGTGGCGATCTACAAGGGCCACCTCGCGCCGGGCGGCGTCATCGCCTTCCACGTGACCAATCGCTTCCTCGACCTCGTCCCCGTGGTGGCGGCGCTGGCGGCGGCCAACGGGCTCCAGGCCATCCACATCGCGGACGACGGCCTGCCGCCGATCGCCGCGCGCAGCGACTGGCTGCTGCTGTCCGAAGACGCGGCGCTGCTGGCGACGCCCGGTCTCGCCGCGTTCGCAAAGCCGATCGAGAGGCACGACGACTGGCGGCTGTGGACCGACGACTACAGCAACCTGGTGCAGGTGCTCAAGTGACCGCCGCCGATCCCGCGCCGTATCGTGCGCTGGTGCATCCGGCCGGCACGCGCAGGATCGACGTCATCGACCAGCGCGCGCTGCCGCACGCGTGCACGACGATCGGCATCGACGACGCCGACACCGCGGCGCTCGCGATTCGCGCGATGTGGATTCGCGGCGCTCCGCTGATCGGCGCCGTCGGCGCCTACGCGCTCGCGCTGGCGCTCGACGACGACGCCGGCGACGCCGGTCTCGCCCGCGCGCACCAGGCGCTGGACGCGACGCGGCCGACCGCGGTCAACCTGCGCTGGGCGCTCGACCGCGTCGTCGCGGCGGTGTCGCCGCTGCCCGCGGAAGCGCGGGCCGCCGCCGCGTGGCGCGAGGCGGACGCCATCGCCGCCGAGGACGTCGCGGCCAACCACGCGATCGGCGGCCACGGCCTGCGCCTGCTGCGCGAGCTCGCGGCCAGGCGCCCGGGGCCGGTCCGCGTGATGACCCACTGCAACGCGGGAGCGCTGGCGACCTGCGGCTGGGGCACCGCGACGGCGCCGATCTTCCTCGCGCACGCCGAGGGGATTGCGCTGCACGTGTTCGTCAGCGAGACGCGCCCGCGTCTTCAGGGCGCGAACCTCACCGCCTGGGAGCTTCGCCAGCGGGGAATTCCCCACACGCTGTTCGTCGACGGCGCCAGCGGGCTGCTGATGCAGCGGCGCGACGTCGACATCGTCATCGTCGGCGCCGACCGCGTCGCGCGCAACGGCGACGTATGCAACAAGATCGGGACCTACGACAAGGCGCTGGCTGCCGCGGACAACGGCGTGCCGTTCTACGCTGCGGTGCCGTCGCCGACGCTCGACCCCGCGCTGGCGTCGGGGGCGATGATCCCGATCGAGGCGCGCGACGCGGACGAAGTGCTGTCTGTCGCAGGCGTCGACCGGCAGGGGCGTGCGGCGAGAGTGACCGTTGCGCCGGCGGGAACGCAGGTCGTGAATTACGCCTTCGACGTCACGCCGGCGCGGCTGGTGACGGGTCTGATCACCGAGCGCGGCGTCGCCGTCGCGTCGGCCGAAGGGATCGGCGCGCTGTTTCCCGAGCGGATGCGCTGACTATTGCGCCGCGGGGCCCGCGCCGAAGCGCCGGCGCAGCCGTTCGGCGACCTCCGAGATCACGTCCGACCAGTCGCCCACGGCGCTCTGGCGATGGAGCACCGCGGTCGGATACCACGGGCTGTCGGATCTTCCCAGCATCCAGCGCCAGTCCGGCTTGAAGGGGAGCAGGATCCACACCGGCCGCCCCAGCGCGCCGGCGAGGTGCGCGACCGAGGTGTCCACCGAGATCACGAGGTCCATCTCCTGGATCAGCGCCGCGGTGTCCGAGAAGTCGCCGAGGTTTTGCGAATGCCAGTGAACGCTTTCGAAGCGCCCGAGGCTGTCTGCGTCGCCGGGGCGGAGGTCCTTCTGCAGGACGTGGAAGTCCAGCGGCAGCCGCAGCAGCGGTTCGAGCATCCGCGGCGGGATGCTGCGGTTGCGGTCGTTGCCGTGGGCCGCCGCCCCCGCCCAGGCGACGCCGATCCGGGGTCGCGTCCTTTGCCCCAGGCGCCGGCGCCACGCCTCGCGCTTCGCCGCGTCGGCGAAGAGGTAGGGCACCGCCGCGGGGATGCTGGCCACCGTGGTCCTGCAGGCCAGCGGCAGGCTCATGATCGGGCATTGCCGGTCGAAGGCGGGCAGCGGCGCGCCGCGCGCCACGATCGTGCAATGGCCGGGGAGCGTGGCGATCACCGTCGCCACGGCGGAAGGCAGCTCGAGCACCACGCGTGCTCCGAGCGCCTCGACCAGGGGGGCGTATCGGCAGAGCTGCAGCGTATCGCCGAGGCCCTGCTCGGCGTGGATCAGCACGGTGGTGCCGGGGGCCAGCGGCTCGCCCAGCCACAGCGGCTGGTCGAAGCTCCTGCGGCGCTCGCCGCCGGAGCGCTTCCATCGCCACTCGTATAACGGCCATCCCTCCTCGTAGTCTCCGGTGAGGAGCTTCAGCAGCGACTTGTTCCATTGGGCGCTGGCGTAGTCGGGCTTGAGTGCGATCGCCCGGTCGTAGCTCGCGAGGGCATCGGCGAATCCGCCCGACTCCTCGAGCACCACTGCGAGGTTGTAGTGTGCCTCGGCGTAGTCCGGCCGCAGCGCAATCGCGTGGGCGTAGCTCGCCGCAGCCTCGTCCAGGCGCCCCAGATCACGCAGCGCCTTGCCGCGATTGTTGAACGCCGACGGAGAGTTCGGCCGCGCGGCGATCGCGCGGTCGTGACTGGCCAGCGCTTCGTCGAACCGCGCCAGCGACTGGAGAATGCTTCCGCGGTTGTTGTGCGCCTCGGGATGGCCCGGCATCAGCGCGAGCGCGCGATCGCAGGCGGCGAGCGCCTCCTCCGGGCGTCCCAACGCCGCCAGCACGAGACCGCGATTGTTGTGCAGTTCGGCGGAATCGGGATTGAGGAGAATCGCGCGCTCGTAGCTCGCGAGCGCCTCGCCTGGCCGATTGAGCTGCTGCAGCGCAATCCCGCGGTTGGAAAGCGCGACTGGCTCGTCGGGAGCGATCATCAGCGACTGGCCGAGCAGCCGCTCACTCTCGTCGGGACGGCCTTGCTGGAGCGCGATGATGCCCAGGCTCGCCAGCAACTGGGCATTGGCGGGGAACAAGGCGAGCAGTTTCGCGTACAGCGACGCGGCTTCGCTCAGCCTGCCCGAGCGATGCAGCGCCAGCGCCTGCTGGAAGAGCGCGTTGGGGTCGGACTCCGCGTTTTTCGATGCCATGGTTCGTGCAGTGGTTCGCAGGAGCAATCGTAGCCCGGGGGGATGAAGCGGAGCCGACGAGCAAAAGCCCAACCTTGTGGGGTTGGGCTTTGGCTTGGAAGGGTGCCTGACGATGACCTACTTTCGCATGGGCAATCCACACTATCATCGGCGTACCGCCGTTTCACGGTCCTGTTCGGGATGGGAAGGGGTGGTTCCGGCGGGCTATGGTCGTCAGGCATTGAGAGTTCGCCGGCGGTGAGGCCGGCGGAGAAGAAGTAAAGGGGGGTTGTTGGTTGGCGCAAGCACCGTAACCGGGAGTACCCACGGTTATGGGGTCAAGCCGCACGGGCAATTAGTATCGGTTAGCTTAAGGCATTACTGCCCTTCCACACCCGACCTATCAACGTGGTGGTCTGCCACGACCCTTCAGGGGGCTCAAGGCCCCGGGAGATCTCATCTTCAGGCATGTTTCCCGCTTAGATGCTTTCAGCGGTTATCACTTCCGCACGTAGCTACCCGGCAATGCGACTGGCGTCACAACCGGTACACCAGCGGTGCGTCCACTCCGGTCCTCTCGTACTAGGAGCAGCTCCCGTCAAATCTCCAGCGCCCACGGCAGATAGGGACCAAACTGTCTCACGACGTTTTGAACCCAGCTCACGTACCACTTTAAATGGCGAACAGCCATACCCTTGGGACCGGCTACAGCCCCAGGATGTGATGAGCCGACATCGAGGTGCCAAAC
>CAIWHR010000639.1 GCA_903912485.1 uncultured beta proteobacterium
GCCGCAGGCGGCGCTGTCGGCCGCGTCGAACACGCGGAAGTGCTCGCCCTGATAGCCCAGTCCCTGCGCGATGCGGTCACCGATCGCCATCTGCCGGCCGAGCGCTTCCAGATACGACGGCGCTTCGTCGCCGGAGACCAGCGCCGCCACCTGCGACGCGCCCAGAGCCAGCGCGGCGAGCCAGACGTCGAGCCCGACGGCCGCCACGTGATGGACTTCGAGCGGAATCACCCGCGCCGGCAGGCCGCGGCCGCGGCGCGCGAGCTGCGCGATCGCCGCACGGCCCTCGGCGGCGTGCAGCAGCAGGCAGGCGTCGCGCCCGCCGGCGGCGGCGTAGACGGCCAGTAGCGTCCGTATCCGCTGACCGAGTTCGGGCACCGACGGGTACGCGTAGGTCAGCGCTCCCGACGGGCAGACGGTCGCGCACCCGCCGCAGCCCATGCACAGGTGCGGCTCGACCTTGACGTGGTCGCCGTCGGCGGTGATCGCCGCCGTCGAGCAGACGTCGAGGCACTGCGTGCAGCCGGGCTTCTCCGCACGGCTGTGCGCGCAGATCGAAGCCTTGTAGTTGAAGAACTTCGGCTTTTCGAATTCGCCGACCATCGCCGCGAGGCCGGCCACCGCCTGCGCCTGCGCCAGCGGGTCGGCTCCCGGCGCGAGGTAACCCTGAGGCGGCTCGTGCATCCGCAGCGCCGGCACGCGGCCGAGGTCCAGCACGAGGTCGAATTTCTCGCTGCGCCCGGTGTCGCGACGCTCGAAGTCGATCGCGCCGACCGCGCCGCAGGCCGCGACGCAGGCACGGTGTCCCTTGCAGCGCTCGAGGTCGATCTGGTAGCCGAAGTCGATCGCCTGCTCCGGGCAGGCGCGAATGCAGGCGTTGCAGCGCGTGCACAGGTCGAGGTCGACCGGATTCTTCTGCGCCCACTCGACGCTGAAGGCGCCGAGCCAGCCGGTCAGCTTCGTGAGTTCGCCGGAGTAGACCGGGAACGTCCGCTCGTCCGGCAGCTCGGCGCCGGCCGTGCGCCCGGTCGCGAGCACGGTGACCGCGAGCTGCCCGCACAGCACGCCGGCCCAGTGCAGCGCGGCGTCGGCCGGACCGACGATCAGCAGCTGCCCCCGCGACGTGTACGCGACGCGCGGCACCGGCTCGGGCTCGGGCATCCCGGCCAGCGCCAGCAGCGCCGCGATCTTGGGCGTCGCGCGCGCGGCCTCGGCCGACCAGCCGCCGGTCTCGCGGATGTTGACGAAGCGGATCGACTGCGTCCTGCCGCCTTCCTCCGCCACGTCGCCGAACAGCTTCGCCTCCTGCGTGCAGGCGACGACGACGTCGCCGGAGGCGCGGTCGGCGAACGAGGAAAGCTCCTTCTGGCAGAGCATCGTCCTCACCGGCAGCGCGCTCGCGAGCCCGAGCGCGCGCGCCAGCGCCTCGCCGTCGAGCGGCATCGTGCCGTTGCAGGAGCAAAGGTGCAGCGTCTTGTCGTCGAGGCTCATTGCCGTCCCGGTTCGTCGTTCGGGGAGTGGATCGCTTCGCCGCCGCCCGGCGCGACGGCTTGCGCGGCGTCGGTCCCGTCGTCGGGAATCGACGGCAGCGCGGCCGTCCCGGGCGCGGGCAGCGCGGGCGCGGCGGGCGGCGCCGCCGGCTCGTCGGGCGGAACGTCCTCGACGAAGCCCTGCGCGTTGATCCGCGTCTTCGGCGGCGCGAGCACCGACCGCGCGTGCAGCAGCTGCCGCACCAGCTCGGGCGAAATCGGGTCCGGCAGCGAATAGTCGCCGACGTAGATGTCGAGTCCGTCCATCACGTTGAAACGCGGGTCCTGGAAGAGCTTCTTCAGCGCCGCGCGCTTCAGCGCCTCGTCGACCTTCGGCTTCAGGAAGGGCGCGAAATCCGAGTCGAAGTCGAGCGATTCGATCGGCGGCAGCGGTGCCGGCTCGACGTCCGGCGCGGCAGCGCGCTCGGTCGACGCCGCCGCCGGCGCCGCGGTCGATGCCGCAGCGGGGCTCGCGGGCTCGGCAGCGGCCGGCGGCGCCACGCGCGCGGCTTCGAGCTTGCGCCGCGACCAGCGCCTGAGCGAAAAACCGGCGGACGCTTCGTCGTCGGCGCTCATCGGCAGTGCCTGTGCGGCGAGCGCATTCAGCGCTGCGGTCCGCGCTTCTGCCGCTCGGCCTCGTCGCGAAACGGATCGTTGCGCCGCTGCTTCCGGTGCGGCTCGGGCTTGTAGTGTTCGGCCACGAACGGCTTCATCCAGGCGAGGATCTCCGCCGGCAGCGGCACCGCGTCGACCTGCTCGCCGCCGTCCTGCATCCGCGCCGCCTGGTTGAAGCTGACGGTGACGACGACGGGAAGAACCGGCGGCACGACGCCGGCCTCGGCCGACCGCCACATGACGAACACCCTGGGCTCGGTCGCCGTGATGTTGAGGTGGCAGCCCTCGGCCTCGGAGCGATGGAGTTCCAGCCATTGCCCGCCGAATCGCCAGCAGGCGCCGGCCGCGCCGTCTTCGACCTCGAAGGGCCCGGCCGGCGCGGCCGCCGGTTCGACCTCGACGGCGACGGGCTCCCAGCGCTCGCTGACCCAGCGATTCGCCAGCGGCGTGCATCGAAACAGGACCGCGACCGGTAGCCGCAAAGTTGACGTGGACATTTTTCAGGATGGCGCCGCGAAAAACCCCGCGACGGAAGGCTGCGCCGATGATACACCGGCGTCTGCGCGCTCTGCTAAACTCGGCCGCTCGCTTCCCGCGCCAGGGCCCGCATTCGCATGGCCACGATCATTCCGCTCATCGACGTCCGCGCCGCATCGAAACTCGACGCGGTCGTGCGCGACGCCATGCAGGCGCCCGCCCCGCCCGCAGGCCCGCCGCAGGATGCGCTCGGGCGCCGCCTCGCCGACCTGCGCATCTCGGTCACCGACCGCTGCAA
>CAIWHR010000640.1 GCA_903912485.1 uncultured beta proteobacterium
CAGCGCCACGCCGGCGCAACGTGACCCACCGCCACGACCGCTGCGCTAGCACCGGCACCCGCGGTGTAAAATGCCGCGGTCCGGTCGCCCCAGGCCGACGCCAGTCGGCGGCGGCAGCGACCGGATTCCCCATCAACCGGAAAGGACAATCCATGAAGGGTCTCACCGCTGTCGCTCTGTTCACGCTCCTGGCCAGCACCTCCGCGTTCGCTGCCGATCCGACCTGCGAAGTGCAGGCCACCGACAAGAAGCTGGCCGGCGCGGCCAAGACGAGCTTTGTCAAGAAGTGCGAAAAGGACGCCGCCGCGACGGCTACGAAGGCCTGCACCGACCAGGCCGCCGAGAAGAAGCTGGCCGGCGCCGCAAAGAACAGCTTCGTGAAGAAGTGCGTGACCGACGCGTCGGCAGCGCCGGCCGCCGCGAAGCCCGCGGCCGCAGCACCCGCAGCCGCAGCACCCGCAGCCGCGGCTCCGGCAGCCGCGGCACCGGCACCCGCGGCGCCGAAGAAGTAGGCGAACGCGAAATCCACCGGCGCCGCCCCGCGCGGTTCCGGCGCGATGCCCGCTCCCGCTTCGGGGCACCCCGCCGGAAGTTCCGCTCAAGTCGCGGCGCTTGCGCGCAGACAAAAGCAAGGCCGCAGCCGGTTGCCCGGTGCGGCCTTGTCAGCCTCGGCCGGGTGGACCGGAGGTCACCCGACCGCGTCTTGCGTCCGGCGCGCAGCCCGCCGACGCGTTCGAGTCTACGGCAGCCGCCATGCCGGCGGCAACGAATTCGCTCCGATCATCCCGCCGGCCGTCGCAAATTCGACTGACGCGCTGCAACATCCGCTCGCGGGCGACGTTGTTGGCCGTGGCGGTTACACGTTAATATATTGATTTTCAATAAGAAGCACTCTGGAGTTCCGCCGTGCCCCAATCTGTCGCCAGGCGCAACCGCGCCGCCGCCGCGTCGCATCCGGCAGCACCTTTGCCCATCGATGACACGCGAATCCAGGAAATCATGGAGTTGGCGCCGCCGGCGCACCTGCTGCGCGAGTTCCCCCTGTCGATGCGGGCCGCCGCGACGACCTACGGCGCGCGCCAGGCCATCCACCGCGTGCTGCACGGCGCCGACGACCGCCTGCTGGCCGTCGACGGGCCCTGCTCGATCCACGACTACGACGCAGCGATCGACTACGCGACACGCCTGACCGCGGTGAGGCAAGAACTCGCAGGCGACCTGATCGTCGTCATGCGCGTCTACTTCGAGAAGCCGCGCACGACCGTGGGCTGGAAAGGCCTGATCAACGATCCCCTGCTCGACGACAGCTTTCACATCAACGAGGGCCTGCGCCTCGCGCGGCGCATCCTGCTCGAGATCAACGACCTCGAACTGCCCGCCGGCACCGAGTACCTCGACATGATCACCCCGCAGTACCTCGCCGACCTGATCGCTTGGGGGGCGATCGGCGCCCGCACCACCGAAAGCCAGGTGCATCGGGAACTCGCGTCCGGCCTGTCGTGCCCGGTAGGCTTCAAGAACGGCACCGACGGCGACGTCCGCATCGCGGTCGACGCGATCAAGGCTGCGTCGGCGCCGCACCATTTCCTGTCGGTGACCAAGGGCGGGCATTCGGCGATCGTGCACACCTCCGGCAACGAGGACTGCCACATCATCCTGCGCGGCGGCAAGCTGCCGAACTGCGATGCCGCGAGCGTCGACGCCACCTGCCGCGAACTGGCGAACGCCGGCCTTGCAGCAAGGCTGATGATCGACTGCTCGCACGCCAACAGCCAGAAGCGCCACGAGCGCCAGATCGAAGTCGCGCGCGACGTCGCGCTGCAGGTCGCCGGCGGCGACGCACGGATCTTCGGTGTGATGATCGAGAGCCACATCAACGCCGGGCGGCAGGACCTCGTCCCCGGGCAGCCGCTCCAGTACGGCGTCTCGATCACCGACGCATGCATCGGCTGGGACGCGACCGTCGAAGTCCTGCACGAACTCGCCGCGGCGGCGCGCGCCCGCCGCCTGCGGCAAAGCGAGGCCGCCTGAAGCCCGAGCGCAGCGGAAGACCGGATCGGCCGCGGCCTGCGGCACTCCCCGCCGTGACCGCCGAGGTCGAACTCAAGCTGGCCATCGCATCCGATGCCGCCGTGCAGGTGGCAGCGGCCGTCTTGCGCCACCCCGCCGTCGGCGCGGCCCGGCGCGGCCGGGTGCGCCGCGCGCGCGTCGTCAGCACGTATTTCGACACCCCCGACTGGCGCCTCGCCGCCGAGGGCATCGCGCTGCGGCTGCGCCGCGACGGCGCGCGCTGGCTGCAGACGGTGAAGGGCCCACCGCTCGCGCACGCCGGCGGCGCGCTGCACGCGCGCAGCGAGTACGAATGGCCGGTCAAGGGACCCCGGCTGGACCCGGTGCGACTGGCGACCACGCCGTGGCGCCGGCAGCTCGGGCAGGCGCTCGCCGGCGCGAAGCTGGCGCCGCGATTCGTCACCGATTTCGAGCGCAGCACGCTGCCGCTCGCGTTTGCCGACGGCACGCGGGCCACGCTCTGCGTCGACATCGGCGCCGTTCGCGCCGCCGGCGGGCCAGCGGACGGCCGGCGGCGACCGCGGCGCGCACCCATTTCCGAAGTCGAGATCGAACTCGAGACGGGAAACGTCGCGCGCCTGTTCGAACTCGCCGACACGCTCGCGGCCGCGCTGCCGCTGACGGTGGCGACCGCCAACAAGGCCGCGCGCGGATTTGCGCTCGCCGAGGGCCATCCCGACGGCTGGCACCGGCCGCTGCGGGCGCAGCCCGTTGCGCTGCCGGCCGGCGCGCGCGCCGCGGAGGCGCTGCGCAGCATCGCCGTCGAATGCGTGAACCAGGTCGCGGCGAACGCCGCCGGGCTCGTCAACGACGACGATCCCGAATGGATCCATCAGATGCGCGTCGGCACCCGCCGCCTGCGCTCCTGCCTCGCGCTGGTCGCCCGCTTCGTGCCTCCGAATCGTCTCGATCCGCTGCTCGCCGACCTCAAGTGGCTGGCCGGCGTCCTGGGGCAGGCTCGCGACTGGGACGTCTTCGCCACCGAGACGGTGCCGGCGGCCGCCGCGCGCTGCGCCGCGGATCCCGAAGCGGCGGCGAGCTTCCGCCGGCTGTCGGCCCGCGTCGAGCCGCAGCGCGCCGCGGCGCGCGACAAGGCGCGCGACGCCGTGCGCGCGCCGCGATTCCAGCGGCTGGTGCTCGCGGTCGGGGCGCTGTGCTCGGTGCCCGGCTTCGGCGTGCCTGCACCGGCACCGGACGGCGTGTCCGGGGTCTCCGCCGCACGTTTCGCACGGACGCTGATCCGGCGCCGTCACCGCAGGCTCGTCCGCCAGGCCGGCGCCTGCGCTGCGGGCGAACCGCAGGAGCGCCACGCGCTGCGGATCGCGGCCAAGAAGCTGCGCTACGCCACGGAATTCTTCGCTCCGCTGCTCGACGGCAAGCGCGCCCGCGCGTACGTCGCGGCGCTCGCCGCGCTGCAGGACGTGCTGGGGCGCGGCAACGACGCGGCGACAGCGGCACGGCTCGCCGGGCTGGTCACGGCCGACGACGACGCTGCGGCGACGCTGCGCGACTGGCTCACGGCAACGTCCGCCGGGCTGGAACCCGAGCTTGCGCGCAGCTGGAAGCGATTCGCGAAGGCGCGGCGCTTCTGGCGATAATCCTGGAACCCGACAAGGAAGGAAGGCAACCATGCTCGAATCGGCGGAAATCGGCCACAAGGTCGACAAGAAGACCTACGCGCGGGAAGAGACGCGGCTGCGCGAGGCGCTGCTCAACGCCCAGTTCGAGCTGAGCGCCAAAGCGCGCGGGCCGGTGCTGGTGATCATCAGCGGCGTCGAGAGCGGCGGCCGCGGCGAGACCGCGAACATCCTCACCGCGTGGATGGACCCGCGCCACATCCGCGTGTACGCCTTCGGGCCGCGGACGCCGGAGGAACTCGCCCGACCGGTCGCCTGGCGCTACTGGCGCGCGCTGCCGCCGACGGGAAAGATCGGCATCTTCATGAACGCGTGGTACCAGGAAGCGCTGACCGAGCGGGTCGCCGGGCGCATCGGCGACGCCGAGCTCGACGTCTACCTGCAGGAGATCCGGCGCGAAGAGCGGATGCTGGCCGACGAAGGCGTCGTGCTGCTCAAGTTCTGGATCCACCTGTCGCGCGACGCGCAGAAGAAGCGCATCGCCGACCTCGAGTCGAACCCGCAGACGCGCTGGCGGATCACCGCCGCCGACAAGCGCGCGCTGAAGCTCTACAGCAAGTCGCACGACGTCTGGGAGCATGTGCTGCGCGAGACGTCGACGGGGATGGCGCCCTGGTACGTCGTCGAAGGCGCCGACGAGCGCTATCGCAGCCTCACCGTCGGCAAGATACTGCTCGACGCCATGCAGCGGACGCTGGCCGCGCCGACGGAGCGCCGCACGACGGTGAAAGCCGCGTCGCCGGCGCCTTCGGTCGTCGACAACGTCAAGCTGATCCGCGACCTCGATCTGTCGCGCAAGCTGTCCGACAAGGCGTACGCCGCCGACGTCTCGAAATACCAGCGCCGGCTGGCGAAGCTTTCGCACGACAGCCGTTTCGGCGAGCGCGCGCTGGTGGCGGTGTTCGAGGGCGCCGACGCGGCCGGCAAGGGCGGCGCGATCCGGCGCGTGACCGGCGCGCTGGACGCGCACCAGTACCTGATCGTCCCGGTCGCGGCGCCCACCGACGAGGAGCGCGTGCATCCCTACCTGTGGCGGTTCTGGCGCTATCTGCCGCCGCACGGCGGCATCACGATCTTCGACCGCAGCTGGTACGGCCGGGTGCTGGTCGAGCGCGTGCAGGGCTTCTGTTCGGTCGCCGACTGGACACGCGCCTACGACGAGATCAACCAGTTCGAGGAACAGCTCGCGAGGGCGGGCGTCATCGTCGTCAAGTTCTGGCTCCAGATCAGCAAGGAAGAGCAGCTGAAGCGCTTCCGGCTGCGCGAGCACACCGCGTTCAAGAACTTCAAGATCACTCCCGAGGACTGGCGCAACCGGCGCAAATGGAGCGACTACGAGCGCGCCGTATGCGACATGGTCGACCGCACCAGCACCGAGATCGCGCCGTGGACGCTGGTCGAGGCCAACGACAAGCGCTACGCGCGGGCCAAGATCCTGAAGACGATCGTCACCCGCGTCGAGGGTGCGCTCGGCTGAACCCGCGGCGGTCGCCGCGGTGTCGCCGCGGCCGTCGGCGAACCCCCTGCCCGCTTTGGTCGCCGCGTACCGCGCGCCGGCGTGGCTGCCCGGCGGCCACGCACAGACCATCTACCCGTTCTTCCTGCCGCGGCCGGCGGTGGACTACCGCCGCGAGCGCGTCGACACGCCCGACGGCGACTTCTGGGACCTCGACTGGCAGGACGCCCCCGCGGCGGCCGCGGGCAGCGCGCCGCCGGCGCCCACCGTCGTCCTGTTCCACGGCCTCGAGGGCGGCTCGGGATCGCACTACGCGCGCACGCTGATGGCGCATCTCGCGAAACTCGGCTGGCGCGGCGTGATCCCGCACTTTCGCGGCTGCAGCGGCGAACCCAACCGGCAGCCGCGCGCCTACCACTCGGGCGACCACGAGGAGATCGGCGCGATGCTCGCCGCGGTGCGCGCGCGGATCGGCGCGCGCGGCGCTGCCGGCCCGCTGTACGCCGTCGGCGTGTCGCTGGGCGGCAGCGCGCTGGTCAACTGGCTCGGCCGCGCCGGGCACGACGCGGGGACGATGCTCGACGCCGCCGCCGCCGTCTCGGCACCGCTGGACCTCACCCGCTGCGGCATCGCCATCGGCACCGGGCTCAACCGGATCTACGCGACCCATTTCCTGTGGACGCTGCGGCCGAAGAGCCTGGCGATGGCCGGGCGCTTTCCCGGCACGCTCGACGCCGACCGCATCCGCCGCGCCCGCTCGATGCACGACTTCGACGACGCGGTGACCGCCAAGCTGCACGGCTTCGAAGGCACCGCCGACTACTGGCACCGCGCGTCGTCGAAGCCGTGGCTGCGCCACGTCGCGATCCCCACGCTCGTCGTCAATGCGCGCAACGACCCGTTCGTGCCGGCGGACTCGCTGCCCGGCGCGGCCGACGTCGGCGCCGACGTGCTGCTCGAGCAGCCCGACGGCGGCGGGCACGTGGGCTTTCTGTCGTTTCCCTTTCCCGGCAATCTGGGTTGGCTGCCGCGGCGATTGGTACAATTCTTCGCGGCGCGCGCCTGAACGCGCGCGCCGTTTCGTCACTGCGGCGGCCTTTCGCCGGAGCGATCAACCTCCCCGGCCCCTGCCCATGACCACGCCCCGCCTGCCCTCCGAAATCTTCAAGGCCTACGACATCCGCGGCATCGTCGGCACGACGCTGACACCGCCGATCGTGCGCGCGATCGGGCAGGCGCTGGGGTCGCTCGCGGGCGAGCGCGGTCGCGACACCATCGTCATCGGCCGCGACGGCCGCCTGTCGGGACCCGCGCTGGGTGCCGCGCTCGCCGAGGGCATTCGCGCCGCCGGGACCGACGTCATCGACGTCGGCATGGTCGCCACGCCGATGACCTACTTCGCCGCGCACGAACTCGGGACGCAGTGCAGCGTGATGGTCACCGGCAGCCACAACCCGCCCGACTACAACGGGCTGAAGATGGTGATCGGCGGCGACACGCTGTCCGGCGACGAGATCCTGGGCCTGAAGACGCGGATCGAGGCCGGCGGTCTCGCCACCGGCGCCGGCGGGTACCGCAGCTTCGACATCGCGCCGGCGTATCTCGACCGCATCGTCGGCGGCGTCGCGCTGGCACGGCCGCTGAGGATCGCCATCGACTGCGGCAACGGCGTCGCCGGCGCGTTCGCGCCGACGCTCTTCCGCCGGCTCGGCTGCGCGGTGACCGAGCTCTACTGCGAGGTCGACGGCACGTTTCCCAACCACCACCCGGACCCGTCGGTGCCGAAGAACCTGGCCGACCTGGTCGCGGTGCTGGCGCGCGGCGAGCACGACCTCGGCCTCGCCTTCGACGGCGACGGCGACCGTCTCGGCGTCGTCACGCCGGAAGGGCACGTGATCTACCCCGACCGCCAGCTGATGCTGTTCGCCGCCGACGTGCTGTCGCGCGAGCCCGGCGCCACGGTGATCTACGACGTCAAGTCGACGCGCAACCTCGGGCCCTGGATCGCGCGCCACGGCGGCAAGCCGCTGCTGTGGAAGACCGGTCACTCGCTGATCAAGCGCAAGATGAAGGAGACCGGCGCCGCGCTGGCCGGCGAGATGAGCGGCCACACCTTCTTCAAGGAGCGCTGGTACGGCTTCGACGACGGCCTCTACGCCGGTGCGCGGCTGCTCGAGATCGTGTCGCGGCATGCCGACCCGGCGAGCGTGCTCGACGCGCTCCCCGACGCGGTCTCGACGCCCGAGCTCAACATCGCCTGCGCCGAGGGCGAGCACCACGCGCTGATCGCAAGTCTCGCCGCGTCGGCGCGGTTTCCCGGCGCCACCGAGGTGATCCGCATCGACGGACTTCGCGTCGAGTACGCGGACGGCTTCGGCCTCGCCCGCGGCTCGAACACCACGCCGGTCATCGTGCTGCGCTTCGAGGCCGACGACGCCGCCGCGCTGGCCCGGATCCAGGACGAATTCCGGCGCGTGCTGACGGCGGCCAAGCCCGGCATCGCGCTGCCGTTCTGACGCTGCGGCGGCAAGCGGGCGCGCGGCGCGAACGGTGACGCGCACCGCGCTATAATCGCGGCTGCGATGCCGGTGCGCGCCGCTCGACGCGCCCCTCGCGTCGCGATTCGCCGCCGGCGCTCCCGCGGCAACATCGGAATCCCTTGCGGCGAAAGACCGCAGTCTCCCCGGAGGATGCATGACCGTTTCCCTGCGCAGCTTCGTCCCGTTCGCGTTCGCCGCGGCGGTTTCCGTCCTGTCGCCGGCGCCCGCCCTTGCGGCCGAGCAATTCATCAACGTGCTGACCGGCGGGACCAGCGGCGTCTACTACCCGCTGGGCGTCGCGCTGGCCAACGGCATCGGTAAGGCGATTCCCGCGTCGAAGACGTCGGTGCAGGCGACCAAGGCTTCGGTCGAGAATCTCAACCTGCTGCAGGCGGGGCGCGGAGAAGTGGCGTTCACGCTCGGCGACTCTCTGTCGGACGCGTGGAAGGGCAACGAGGAAGCCGGATTCAAAACGCCGCTGAAAAAGCTGCGCGGCATCGCTGCGATCTACCCCAACTACATCCAGATCGTCGCCCGCGCCGACGCCGGCATCAGGACGCTCGCCGATCTCAAGGGCAAGAAGATCTCGGTCGGCGCGCCGAAGTCGGGCACCGAACTCAACGCGCGGACGATCCTCGCCGCCGCCGGAATCACCTACAAGGACTTCGCCAAGGTCGAGTACCTGCCGTTCGGCGAATCGGTCGAGCTGATGAAGAACCGGCAGCTCGACGTCACGCTGCAGTCGGCGGGCCTCGGCGTCTCCGCGCTGCGCGACCTCGCGACCTCGGTCGACATCGTCGTCGTGTCCATCCCCGTCGACGTCATCAAAAAGACCAACGACCCCGCGTACCTGCCGGCGACGATCCCCGCCAACACCTACCGCGGCCAGACGACCGACATTCCCGCCGCCGCGGTGCAGAACTACCTGGTGACGCAGGACGGCGTCAACAACGAGACCGTCTACGCGATCACCAGGGCGCTGTGGACGGGGCTCGACCAGCTCGTCGCCGCGCATTCGGCGGCCAAGTCGATCGACCTCAAGCACGCGCTCGACGGCATGCCGCTGCCGCTGCACCCGGGCGCCGAGAAATATTACCGGGAAGTCGGCCTGATCAAGTGAACTGCCGCTGCCGGCGGCGGTTGCCCGGGATCAGGCGACGCGGCCGCGGGACACGATTTTCGATTGCTTCGCTAGGAACCCGATGGCCACGCCGCCGATCGTAGAGACCGTGCCCGTCCAGGCCGCCGAAGCGGCGTTCGACGAAACGGGCGTCAAGCGCGAGCTGACGGGCACCGCGTGGAAGGTCGTCGCCGGCGTTGCGCTGGCGTTCTCGACGTATCAGCTGCTGATCGCGTCGTTCAGCCCGCTGTCGAGTCTCGTCACCCGCTCGCTGCACGTCGGCTTCCTGCTGCTGCTCGCTTTCCTGATCCACCCGATATCGGCGAAGGCGGACCGCCACCGGATCGTCTGGTACGACGCGCTGCTCGCCTCGCTCGCGTTCGCGCTGGCGTTCTACCACTGGGTGTTCGAAGCCGAACTCATCCAGCGCTCGGGCGACCCCAGCACCGCCGACCTGGTCGTCGGCACGCTGATGATCGCGCTGCTGTTCGACGGCGCGCGGCGGGTGCTGGGCGCGGCGCTGCCGATCATCTGCGCCACTTTCCTCGCCTACGGCCTGTTCGGCCAGCACCTCCCCGGCGCCCTCGCCCACCGCGGCTACGGCTTCGACCAGATCATCGGCGCGCTCTACCTCGGCAGCGAAGGCATCTACGGCATCCCGACGCTGGTGTCGGCGACGTACATCTTCCTGTTCATCCTGTTCGGCAGCTTCCTCGAGCACGCGGGGATGATCAACCTGTTCAACAGCATCGCGCTCGGCTTCGTCGGCCACGCGCGCGGCGGCCCGGCCAAGGTCGCGGTGATCTCGTCGGGAATGATGGGCACGATCTCGGGCTCGGGTGTCGCCAACGTGCTCACCGTCGGCCAGTTCACGATTCCGCTGATGAAGCGCTTCGGCTATTCGTCGGTGTTCGCCGGCGCGGTCGAGGCGACCGCCAGCATGGGCGGGCAGATCATGCCGCCGGTGATGGGCGCGGTCGCGTTCATCATGGCCGAGACGCTCAACGTCCCCTACGTGTCGATCGTCAAGGCTGCCGTCATCCCTGCGGTCCTCTATTACGTGACCGCGTTCTGGATGGTCCACCTCGAGGCAGGCCGGGCGGGCCTGCACGGGCTGCCGAAATCCGAGTGCCCGAACCCCTGGCAGGCGATTCGGCTCAAGTGGTATCTCCTGCTGCCGCTGGCGGTCCTCGTCTTCATGCTGTTCGACGGCTTCACGCCGATGTTCTCGGGCATCGTCGGCCTGGCGCTGACCGCGGTGCTGATCCTCGGCGCCGGCATCGCGTCGGGCGTCGGGTCGACGCTGTTCCGCGTCGTGCTCTGGATCATCCTGGGGGCAGGCACGGCGAGCTTCTTCAAGTACGGCATCTGGCCGATCATCGGCATGATCGGAACGCTGGTCGCGTGGAACTTCGTCATCAAGGGCGGCCGGGATACGCTCGCGATCATGCGCGGCAGCCTGATCGACGGCGCGCGGCAGGCGGTGGCGGTGGGCGTGGCCTGCGCCATCGTCGGCGTGATCATCGGCGTGCTGACGCTGACCGGCGCCGCGTCGAGCTTCGCCGGGTTCGTGCTCGACATCGGGCAGAAGAGCCTGTTCCTGTCGCTGGTGCTGACGATGGCGGTGTGCCTGGTGCTGGGCATGGGCATCCCGACGATTCCCAACTACATCATCACCAGCGCCATCGCCGCGCCCGCGCTGCTGAAACTCGGCGTGCCGCTGATCGTCTCGCACATGTTCGTGTTCTATTTCGGCATCATGGCCGACCTGACGCCGCCGGTGGCGCTGGCCGCGTTCGCGGCGGCGTCGATCGCCAAGGCGTCGCCGATGAAGATCGGCTGGAAGGCCACGCACATCGCGATCGCCGGCTTCGTGATTCCGTACATGGCCGTGTACGACCCGTCGCTGATGCTTCAGGGCGGCACGCTTTACGCCACCGTCTACGTGGTGTTCAAGGCACTCGTCGCCATCGGGATGTGGGGAGGTGCGGCGGTCGGCTACCTGCGCGGCCCGCTGAACTGGGCCGAGCGCATCTTTGCGACGGCGGCTGCGTTCCTGCTGGTGCTGGCGCTGCCGCTCACCGACGAGATCGGCTTCGTCGCCTGTGCCGCGTTCGTCGCGTGGCACTTCTACCGGACGCGGAGCGCACCCGGCCGCACGCCGGCGTAACGCCGCCGCTCCCCGCTGCGGCACGCCGCACCGCGTGGATCTCGTCTGCCTGCTGGTCGCCGGCGTCGTCCGCGCGACGCTGCCGGGACCGGAGTTCACGCTGGCGTGGGAGCACTCGGTCGAGAAGCTGCACTGGGAGGAGCGCTACCGGATCGACGGCGGCGAACTGCTGCTGATCGAGGCGAACGTGCAAGGCTCCGGCGCCGGCATGGAGCCGCCGCCGGAGGCCGTCCTGGAACGCGGGGTCTGGACGTGGCGGCCGCAGCGCAGGCTGTCGGGGTTGAACCTCACCTACTCGACCTTCGCCCGCGACTACCGGCTGTGCGGGCGCGACGCCTGCCGCGATCTCGGGGCCATGGCCGGACCGCTGCCGGAGGGCACCGCCGTCGCCGTCCGCCCCTGCGCGCCGCCAGCCACGCCGTAGCCCGGGCTGCGCCGCCACGACCGTCGATCGCCAGCCCCCGGCCCTGGTCGGCCCGGGCTGCGCCCCCACGACCGTCGATCGCCAGCCCCCGGCCGTGGTCGGCGTAGCCCGGGGCCGCGCCGCCCTCCTCGTCGATCGCCAGCCCCCGGCCTCCATCCCCGTAGCCCGGGGCTGCGCCCCCACGACCGTCGATCGCCAGCCCCCGGCCCTGGTCGGCGCAGCCCGGGCCCGCGCCGCCATCCTCGTCGATCGCCAGCCCCCGGCCTCCATCCCCGTAGCCCGGGCTGCGCCCCCACGACCGTCGATCGCCAGCCCCCGGCCTTGGTCGGCGCAGCCCGGGGCCTTGGTCGGCGCAGCCCGGGGCCTTGGTCGGCGCAGCCCGGGGCCGCCGCAGCCCACGCCGGATGCCCCCCCGGGCTTCGCCTGTCGATGGCGGGGGCTGGCGGCCGTTGGTCGTGGCAGCGAAGCCCGGGCTACGCGAACCGACGAACCCCGTCCAGAGACCGGGTCAGCGGACCCCGCGAATCCCGTCCAGAGACCGGGTCAGCGGACCCCGCGAATCCCGTCCAGAGACCGGGTCAGCGGACCCCGCGAATCCCGTCCAGGAACCGGGTCAGCGGCCACGCGAGTTCCGTCCCCGACCCGGATCACCCGCCGGCCGCATGGCCGGGCGGCGGCTTGCGCACCAGCGTGCTCACCCGCGTCGGAAACGCGCCGCCCTTGCGGTCGAGAAAATAAGTGCGCAGCGTGCGCGCGATGGTGCGAAACGCGAGGTCCTCCCACGGGATTTCGTGCTCGTCGAACAACCGCACCTCGAGGCTCTCGGGCCCCGGCCCGAAATCGAGGTCCGAAAGCCGCGCCCGGAACATCATGTAGACCTGGTTGATCGCGGGCAGGCTGATCACCGTGTAGAGTTCGCCCATCTCCACCCGCGCGTTGGCTTCCTCCAGCGTCTCGCGCTCGGCGCCGGCGGCGATGGTCTCGGCGTTCTCGAGGAAGCCCGCGGGCAGCGTCCACAGCCCGTGCCGCGGCTCGATCGCACGCCGGCACAGCAGAACCTGCCCGTTCCACTCGGGCAGGCAGCCGACGACGACCTTCGGATTCTGGTAGTGAACTGTCCCGCAGGCCGCGCAGACGAAACGCGGCCGGTTGTCTCCGTCGGGAACGCGCAGCGCCATGCCGGCGGCGCCGCAGTGGCTGCAGAAGTTCATCGCTTCAGGCGCGAATGAAGTGCTCGCGATAGTGCTTGAGTTCGACGATCGACTCGTAGACGTCGGCCAGCGCCTCGTGCTTGCCTTCCTTCGGCACGCCCTTCATCAGGTCGGGCTTCCAGCGCCGCGCGAGTTCCTTCAGCGTCGAGACGTCGAGGTTGCGATAGTGGAAGTGCTCCTCCAGTTCGGGCATCCAGCGCGCGAGAAAGCGGCGGTCCTGGCAGATCGAATTGCCGCACATCGGCGACGCCTTCGCCGGCACGTGCTCGCGCAGGAAGGCCAGCGCCAGCGCCTGCGCGGCGGCGTCGTCGAGGACCGACGCCCTGACCTTGTCGATCAGCCCCGAGCGGCCGTGCGTCCCCTTGTTCCACGCATCCATGCCGTCGAGCATCGCGTCGCTCTGGTGGACCACCCACACCGGCGCCTCGGCGACGGTGACGAGGTCGTTGTCGGTGACGACCAGCGCCATCTCGATGATGCGGTCGGCATCCGGCTTGAGGCCGGTCATCTCGAGGTCGATCCAGATCAGTCGGTTCGGGTCTTGCGGCATGTTGAATTCGCGTAAAATCGGACGCTCATTCTCGCACATCGGTCGCCGCGCCCGCGCTCGAGCGGCGCGCCGCCGACGTACTTCGTGTTCCGGCGGCCCCGCCGTCGCGACTTCGCCCGACAACTCTATCGCCCCGGTTTCGCGTGACTGCCACCTCGTTCACCGTCGTCTTCCTCGCCGCGCTGGCCGTCTCGCTCTCGCTGCAGCTCTGGCTTGCGCAGCGCCACGCCGTGCACGTCCGCGCGCACCGCGGCGCGGTGCCGCCGCCCTTCGCCGGCCAGATCGCGCTCGCCGCGCACCAGAAGGCGGCCGACTACACGATCGCCCGGACGCGCTTCGCGATGGTCGAGATGCTGTTCGACACCGGCATCCTGCTCGCGCTGACGCTGGGCGGCGCGCTGGCCGCGCTGGTGACGTGGACCGCGTCGCTCCCCGCGGCAGTCCTGTGGCAGGACCTGGCGCTCATCGCCGCCGTCGCGCTGCTGGGCGGCGTCGTCGCGCTGCCCTTCGGCTACTGGCAGACGTTCGTCATCGAGGCGAAGTTCGGCTTCAACCGGATGACGCTCGGGCTCTGGCTCGCCGACCTCGCCAAGGGCACGCTGCTCGGCGTCGCCATCGGCCTGCCGCTGGCCGCGCTCGCGTTGTGGCTGATGCGCGCCGCGGGGCCGCTGTGGTGGCTGTGGGTGTGGGCGGTCTGGATCGCGTTCCAGCTGCTGGTGCTGGCGCTGTACCCGACGCTGATCGCACCGCTGTTCAACAAGTTCTCCCCGTTGCCCGCAGGGCCGGTGCGGGAGCGCATCGAGGCGCTGCTCGCGCGCTGCGGGTTCGCCAGCCGCGGCCTGTTCGTGATGGACGGCTCGCGCCGCTCGAGCCACGGCAACGCGTTCTTCACCGGCTTCGGCCGCGGGCGCCGGATCGTGTTCTTCGACACGCTCGTCGCTCGCCTGTCGCCCGACGAGATCGAGGCGGTGCTCGCGCACGAACTGGGGCACTTCAAGCTGAAGCACGTCGTCAAGCGCGTGCTGTGGATGGCGGTGCTGTCGCTCGCGTTTCTCGCGCTGCTCGCGTGGCTGACGGCTGCGCCGTGGTTCTACGCCGGGCTCGGCGTGCCGCCGGCGGCGGACCGTCCCGGCGTCGCGCTGGTCCTGTTCGCGCTGGTGCTGCCGACGTTCACCTTCCTGCTCGGGCCGCTGTTCTCGCTGGCCTCGCGCCGGCATGAATTCGAGGCCGACGCCTTTGCCGCAAGGCACGCGTCGGCGGCAGCGCTGGCGCAGGCGCTGGTCAAGCTCTACGAGGACAACGCGTCGACGCTGACGCCGGATCCGCTGCATTCGGCGTACTACGACTCGCATCCTCCCGCCGCGATCCGCATCGCGCGGCTGGCGGCGGCGGGAGCGCGCGCATGAAACATCCTGCATCGAGCGCCGCCGCGCCCCTCGACGGCCTGGTCACGGCCAGCTTTCGCCGCCACTTCGCCGTCCGCACCGACGACGGCGAGACCGTCGCCTGCGTGCTCAAGGGCCGCCACCTCGCGCTCGCCTGCGGCGACCGGGTCCGCGTCGCGCGCACCGACGGCGGCGGCGTCATCGAGGCGCTGCTGCCGCGCACGACGCTGTTCTACCGCTCGGACGCGTTCAGGGAGAAGCTGATCGCCGCCAACGTCACGCAGGTGATCGGCGTCGTGGCGCCCGATCTCGGCGTCGACGAGGAGCTGATCAACCGCTGGATCGTGGCGGCCGAGGCCGAGCGCTGCCGCCTGGTGCTCGCCGCCAACAAGGCCGACAAGCCGGGCTTCGACGCGCTGCAGTTGCGCCTCGCGCCGTTCGCCGCGCTCGGCTATCCGGTCGTCGTGCTCTCGGCGAAGGAGGACGCGGGCCCGCTGCTGCCCTGGCTCGCCGGGCAGACGACGGTGCTGATCGGGCAGTCGGGGATGGGGAAATCGACGATCCTCAACGCGATCCTGCCCGGCACCGCGACGCGGACCGCCGACATCTCCGAAGCGCTGGCGACCGGCCGCCACACGACCACGCACTCGACGCTCTACCCGCTGCCCGAGGCGATGGGCGGCGGCTGGATCGTCGACTCGCCGGGCGCCAAGGCGTTCGGGCTGGCGCACCTCGCGCCCGCAGCGATTCTGGACGCCTTTGTCGAGCTGCGCCCGCTGATCGGCCACTGCCGCTTCCGCGACTGCCGCCACCACCGCGAACCGGGCTGCGCGGTGACCGCAGCCATCGAGCGCGGCGCCGTCGCGCCGCACCGCGTCGCGCTGATGCGCGCGCTCGTCGGCGACAGCGAGGTGGCGCGCGCGCCGGGACGCTGAACGACTACGGCGCCACGTACGCGAGCGTCAGCAGCAGGATCAGCAGCAGCCAGAGGATCAGCGTGCGCCAGCCGAGCGCGACCGCCGAAGGCAGCAGGTCGGCGCCGGCCTCGTCGCCGAGGCCGAGCACGCAGCGATACTCGGGTTCGCCGACGACGACCGGCAGCGTGCCGCCGAGAATCACGCCGAGCGCGCCGGCGCCGCTGGCGAGCAGGATGCCCGCGTGCAGGCCGCCGTCCTGCGCCGCCCATTCCTTCGCCTGCGTGCGCCAGCAGAAGATCGCGTCCTCGAAATCGCCGACGATGGCGAACGACAGCGCGGTGAGCCGCACCGGTATCCAGTCGAGCAGCCAGAGCAGCCGCCGCGCCGGCCGCCCGAACTCGGACAGCGCCGTGGCGATCGGCGTGACGTCGGCGCCGCGCGTGTCCGCCTGCCACTGGTCGGCCAGCAGCGTTGCGGCACGATGGAGCACGGCGCCGGCCGGCCCCGGCAGCACGGTGAACCAGAACAGCGTCGCAAACACCTGCCGATAGGCGTCGATGAAACCGCGCTCGATCGCCAGCGTGGCGACCTCCTGGCTCGACAGCTCGGCGGTGACGCCGCCGCGCCACGCGGCAAGCGCGCGCCGCGACTGCCCTATGTCTCCCGCCTTGAGCGCCCTGGCAATTTCGGTGAACGCGTGGCCGAACCGGCGAAAGCCCATCAGCAGGTACAGCACCGCGATGTCCCAGACGAGCCCCAGCAGCGGCTGCAGCGCGTCGAGGATCCAGAACACCGCCGCGGCGAGCAACACCGGCGGCGCCAGCGCGACGACCGCGGCGATCGCGCCTTGGCGCGCGGTGCCGCCGTTGAACTTGCGCTCCAGCAGCCGCGCGTAGCGGACGAACAGCCGCTCGACCGCGCCGCGCCAGTGAAACGCGCGCCACTGCTCGAGGCCCAGCGCGGCGAGGATGGCGATGAAACTCACGTCCCGAGTCAGCTCTTCAACTCGTCGCGCTCGCGGAACTGCTCGAGCGATTCGGGATTCGCGAGCACCTCGATGTTCTTCACGTCCATGCCGTGGATGACGTTGCGGACGGCGAGTTCGACGGTCTTGCCGCTCTTGGTGCGTGGAATGTCGGCCACCTGAACCACCTTGGCGGGGACGTGCCGCGGCGTCGTGTTGACGCGGATGTGCTGGCGGATCCGCTCGGTCAGCGCCGAATCGAGCGTCAGCCCGTCGCGCAGCCGGACGAACAGCACGACGCGCACGTCGCCGACCTCGTCCGGCGGCCAGACCTGGCCGATGACGAGACTCTCCAGGACCTCGTCGAACTGCTCGACCTGCCGGTAGATCTCGGCGGTGCCGATGCGCACGCCGCCGGGATTGAGCGTGGCGTCCGAGCGTCCGTAGATGGTGAGCCCGTCGTGCACGGTCAACTCCACGTAGTCGCCGTGGCACCACACGCCCGCAAAGCGCTCGAAGTACGCGGCGTGGTACTTGGCGCCGTCGGGGTCGTTCCAGAAGCCGATCGGCATTGCCGGGAACGGCGCGGTGCAGACGAGTTCCCCCTTCTCGCCCCGGATCGGCCTGCCGTCGTCGTCGAACACGTCGACCGCCATCGCCAGGCCGCGGCACTGGATCTCGCCGCGCCAGACGGGCAGCGTCGGCGCACCGAGCGCGAAGCAGGAGATGATGTCGGTGCCGCCGGAGATCGACGACAGGCAGACGTCCTCCTTCACGCACTGGTAGACGTAGTCGAAGCTTTCCGGCGACAGCGGGCTGCCGGTCGAGAACACGCTGCGCAGCGCCGCGAGCTCCCAGTCCTTGCACGGCACCAGCGCGATCTTCTTGATCGCGTCGATGTACTTCGCCGACGTTCCGAAGTGCGTCATCCGCTCCTGCTCGGCGTAGTCCCAGAGGATGCGTGCGCGGTCGACGAACGGCGACCCGTCGTACAGCAGCAGCGTCGCGCCCGCGGCCAGCCCCGACGCGAGCCAGTTCCACATCATCCAGCCGCAGGTGGTGAAGTAGAACACCCGGTCGCCGGGCTTCACGTCGCCGTGGAGGCGGTGCTCCTTCAGGTGCTGCAGCAGCGTGCCGCCGGCGCCGTGGACGATGCACTTCGGCTTTCCCGTCGTCCCCGACGTGTACATGATGTACAGCGGGTGGTCGAAGGGCAGCCGTGCGTACGTGATCGGCTGCGCGGCGTGCGGCGCGAGCCAGGCGTCCCAGTCGACGGCATCGCGCACTGCGGCCAGACCGCCCGCCCCGGCCGCGGCCGGCCCGAGATAGGAGACGACGACCACGCGCCGGACGCCGGGCAGGCGGGCGACGATCGTCGCAACCTTGTCGGACAGCGGCAGCGCCTTGCCGTTGTACCAGCAGCCATCGACGGTGAAGACGACCTTGGGCTCGATCTGGCCGAAGCGGTCGAGGACGCCCTCGACGCCGAAATCGGGCGAACACGAGGACCAGATGGCGCCCACGCTCGCGGCGCCGAGCATCGCGATCATCGCCTCGGGCATGTTGGGCAGGTAGCCGGCGACGCGGTCGCCGGGTCCGACGCCCTCTTCGCGCAGCGCCGCCGCCACGCGCGACACCGACGCGACCAGCTCCGCGTGCGAGACGCGGCGCGCGAGCTTGTCCTCGCCGCGAAAGACCAGCGCGTCGCCGGGATCGTCGGCGGCCCGCCGCGTCAGCAGGTTCTCGGCGAAATTGAGGCTTGCGTCGGGAAACCAGCGCGCGCCGGGCATGCGGTCGCCGTCGACCAGCGTGCGCTCGCCGCGGGTTCCGACGACCCCGGCGTAGTCCCACAGCGCGCACCAGAACGCTTCGCTGTTGGCCACCGACCAGCGCCACAGCGACGCGTAGTCGGGGAACGCCGCGCCGGTCGCGGCGGCGAGCCTGCGCGTGAAATCGGTGAGCGTCGCCTGCTCGATGCGTTCCGGCGACGGCTGCCACAACAGGTCTGCCGTGTTCACGTCCATGCGAATCCTCCGGTCGACGGTGCGGGCCGACCGGGCTTGGCGACCCGCTGCCGCCCGCCGCCGCCCGCCGTCATGGCGCCAGCGCCCGCAGCGGCGCGGCGATGATGTCCGGCAGCGGCGCCGGCCGTCCGGTCTCGGGATCGAGCCAGACGATCTTGGCGGCGCCCTCGGCGTAGGTCTCGCCGTTCATCCGGATGTCGTAGAAGCTGCCGACGCTGGTCCGCCCCGGGTCGCCGAACAGCATCCTCACCTCGACGTCGCCCGGATACACCAGCGGCCGCAGGAAGGTGCAGCTCGCGTTGACGATCACGATCGGCAGCAGCGCGTCGCCCACGCGCACCGGAAACAGCCGGTGCAGCCACTCGATCCGGGCCTGCTCCATGTAGCGGAAATAGATGGTGTTGTTGACGTGACCCTGCGCGTCCATGTCGCCCCAGCGCATCGGCCACAGCGACGTGTGCACGAGCAGCCGCTGCCGGTGCGGCATTCAGCGCCCCGCCACGGGAGCAGGCGCTGCAGCGCCCGGCGCCGGCGCGCGCGGGCGCTGCTCCATCGCCTCGGCGACGAGTTCGGCGATGTCGCGGGTCGCGATCGCTCCCTCCTGCCCGAGCGCGGCGACGCCGTCGCCGATCATCGTCGCGCAATAGGGGCAGGCGGTGGCGATGACCTTCGGCGCCTGCGGCAGGCCCTGCTCGACGCGGGTGACGTTGATGCGCGTCCCGATCGACTCCTCCATCCACATCCGCCCGCCTCCCGCGCCGCAGCACATCGCCTTCTCGCGGTGCAGTGGGAACTCGAGCGGCGCGTCCTTCGCCAGCGCGGCGATCAGCGCGCGCGGCGCGTCGTATTCGCCGTTGTGGCGCCCCAGATAACACGGCTCGTGCAGGATCACGCGCTCGAACTGCGGGCGCAACGTCAGCCGGCCCTCCTTGACGAGCCGCGCGATCAGCTGCGTGTGGTGGACGACCTCGTAGCGGCCGCCGAACTCCGGGTACTCGTTCCTGAGCGAATTGAACGCGTGCGGATCGCAGGTGACGATGCGCGTGACGCCGAGCCCGTTGAGCGTGGCAACGAGCGTGGTCGCCAGCTGCTGGAACAGCATCTCGTTGCCGGCGCGGCGCACGCATTCGCCGGTCGAAGATTCGGCGGCGCCGAGGATGCCGAAGCGCACGCCGGCCTCCTGCAGCACCCTGACGAACGCGGTGGCGATCTTCTGCCCGCGCGGGTCGAACGATTCGGCGGAGCCGACGTAGAACAGGTAGTCGAGCGCCTTGACCTCGTCAGCGCTGGTCACGACCGGCACCGACAGGCCCTTCGCCCACGCGCCGCGCGCGTCGGCGGCGAGCCCCCAGGGGTTGCTCTGCACCTCGTAGGCGTCGAACACCGCCTTCAGCTCGTGCGGAAACTCGCCTTCCATCAGCACCCGCTGCTGGCGCAGCCGGTAGAACTTGGCGAGGTGCTCGAGTTCGATCGGGCACGCGGCCTCGCAATAGCCGCAGGTCGTGCACGCCCACAGCGCGTCCTCGCTGATCACCCCCGGAACCAGCGGCGGCAGCGTGTCGTCGCCGGCGGGGGGCGAGACGAGCGCTGCGCGCTGTTCGAGCAGGTGGTGCTTGAGGCTGTCGTTGACCCACTTCAGCGACAGCGGCTTGCCGGTGAGGAACGTGGGACAGGCGTCCTTGCAGCGTCCGCACTCGGTGCAGGTGAAGGCGTCGAGACCGTCCTTCCACGACAGGTCCCGCGCGCTGCGCACGCCGAGTCGCATGTCGGCGTCGTCGGCGCCGTCGCCCATGATCTTCTCGAGGTCGATCGAAGGCACGGCGTGGGTCGGGCCGCCGCGCCGGAAGAAAAGCGTCGGCAGCGCCGTCACGATGTGGAAGTGCTCGCCGGCGGGCAGGAGCACCAGGAACGAGAACACCACGACCAGCTGGATCCAGTAGAACGCGTGGTAGCCGGCGGCGAGCGCTCCCGGCGACAGCCCGGCGAGCATGGCCGCCACCCGGCCGCCGACGAACGCGTAGTCGCGCTCCTGCGCGATGCCGGGGTCGGTGCCGGCGAACAGCGCGAAACGGAATCCGTCGAACAGGAAGTCGGTGATCATGATCGCGGTGATCAGCGACAGCACCAGCAGCGCCTCCCGGTTGGCTTCGAGCCGCCTGGGCTTTTCCACGTAGCGCCGGTAGAAAGCGTAGGCGAGCGCGACCAGCACCATGACTTCGACGCCGTCCTTCACCGCCGAGAAGACGTCGCCGGCGAGCCCCGGGTAGACGAAAGGCTCGTAATAGCCGATGACGATCAGCTGGATCTTGCGCAGCAGGAGCGCCATGAAGCCGAGGAAGATCGCCGCGTGCATCAGCCCGGGCTTCCAGTCGCGCCGGATCATGCGGTCCTGCAGGAAGCCGTTGGTCAGCACCTCCCTCAACCGCGCCGCGGGATGGTCCCAGCGGACTTCCGGCTGCAGGCTGGCGACGATGGAGAGCTTGCGCGCGGTCAGGTAGCCGAACCCTGCAAACGCGGCGAGCATGAGGAGGGAGATTCCGAGAGGGCTCATCGACGGATCCGAGTTTGGCTCAGAGCGCGCGCCGCCGCTCCACCCGAGATGGGGGAACCGCCGCGCGTGGAATGAATTATACAATTGCGCAGGTCGCACGATGCCGGCGCCGACGAAACCGAGGAAATCGAGATGGAACGCGAAGCAATGGAATACGACGTCGTGATCGTCGGCGGCGGCCCCTCCGGCCTCGCCGCCGCGATCCGCTTGAAGCAGCTCGCCGCGGAAAGCGGCAACGACGTCACCGTCTGCCTGCTCGAAAAGGGTTCCGAGATCGGCGCGCACATCCTCTCGGGCGCGATCATGGACCCGCGCGCGATGAACGAGCTGTTCCCCGAATGGCAGGCGGCCGGCGCCCCGCTCGACACGCCGGTCGCCGAGGACCGCTTCATGATCCTCACCGAGAAGAAGGCGTGGCGGATCCCGAACGCGCTGCTGCCGCGGCTGATGGACAACCACGGCATGTTCATCGTCAGCCTCGGCAACGTCTGCCGCTGGCTGGGAGCGCAGGCCGAGGCGCTGGGCGTCGAGATCTACCCCGGCTTTGCCGCCGCCGAGATCCTCTACGACGAGGCCGGCGCCGTGCGCGGCGTGGCGACCGGCGACGTCGGCGTGGCCAGGGACGGCACGCACAAGGGCGAATTCCAGCGCGGCATGGAACTTCACGCGCGGTACACGCTGTTCGCCGAAGGCGCCCGCGGCTCGCTCGCGCAGCAGCTGATGACCCGCTTCGCCCTGCGCGACGGCGTCGAGCCGCAGAAATTCGGCATCGGCATCAAGGAGTTGTGGGAGGTCGCGCCGGGCAGCCACCGGAAAGGCCTCGTCCTGCACAGCCAGGGCTGGCCTCTGGACTCGGCGACCGGCGGCGGCTCCTTCCTCTATCACCTCGACGGCAACCTGGTCTCGGTCGGCTTCGTCGTCCACCTCAACTACGAGAACCCGCAGCTGTCGCCCTACGACGAGTTCCAGCGCTTCAAGACGCACCCGGCGATCCGGCCGACGTTCGAGGGCGGCAAGCGCCTCGCGTACGGCGCGCGGGCGATCAACGAGGGCGGTCTGCAGTCGGTGCCCAAGCTGGCGTTCCCGGGCGGCGCGCTGGTCGGCTGCGCGGCCGGCTTCGTCAACCTGCCGCGGATCAAGGGCTCGCACAACGCGATGAAGACCGGCATGCTCGGCGCCGAGGCGGCGTTCGCGGCGCTGCAGGCGGGGCGTTCGCGCGACGAACTGGCGGCGTATCCCGAGGCGTTCCGCAAGTCCTGGGTCTACCAGGACCTGCACAAGGTGCGCAACGTCAAGCCGGGCCTGTCGTGGGGGATGCTGGCCGGCTCGATTCATGGCGGCGTCCACATGTGGCTGAACGACCTCGGGCTGGGCTCGCTCGTGCCGTGGACGCTGAAGCACGGCAAGCCCGACCACGAGTCGCTGAAGCCGGCCGCCGAAATGCCGAAGATCGCGTACCCGAAGTACGACAACGCGATCACGTTCGACAAGCTGTCGTCGGTCTTCCTGTCGAACACCAACCACGAGGAAGACCAGCCTTCGCACCTGCAGCTGCGCGACGCTTCGATCCCGGTGAACGTCAACCTCGCGCTGTACGACGGCCCCGAGCAGCGCTACTGCCCGGCCGGCGTCTACGAGTTCGTCGACGCCGACGACGGATCGGGCCGCAGGCTGCAGATCAACGCGGCGAACTGCGTCCACTGCAAGACCTGCGACATCAAGGATCCGCGGCAGAACATCCGCTGGGTCACGCCGGAAGGCGGCGGCGGACCGAACTATCCGGGGATGTAGCGGCGGCGCGGCCTTTGCCGACACGCCTGGCGGCACCCGCGACGCCGACGCGCGCCACAGTCCCTTCAGCAAGTCAAGCAGGCCACAGCCACGCGGCGCCGCGCACGCCGCTGGAGTCGCCGTGTGCGTGGCGCACGAGGCGCGTATCGACGCGGTCGGAGAACACCCACGGCCCCCAGCGCGCCGGCACGCCGGCATAGAGCCGAGCCACGTTCGACATCCCGCCGCCCAGCACGATGACGTCGGGGTCGACGACGTTGATGACGTGGGCGAGCGCGCGGGCGAGGCGTTCCTCGTAGCGGCC
>CAIWHR010000641.1 GCA_903912485.1 uncultured beta proteobacterium
ATCCTCTACCTCGACGACGACGAAACGCTGGTGTTCCTGGCGCAGCGACTGCTGGAACGGCGCGGCTTTCGCGTCAGCGGCTACACCGACCAGGAGGAAGCGCTCGCCGCGCTGCGCGCCGACCCGGCCGGGTTCGACCTGGTGGTGACCGACTACAACATGCC
Source organism: uncultured beta proteobacterium (assembly GCA_903912485.1). Classification (GTDB taxonomy): domain Bacteria; phylum Pseudomonadota; class Gammaproteobacteria; order Burkholderiales; family Casimicrobiaceae; genus CAIWHR01. Next base: position 165 of record CAIWHR010000641.1, read on the forward strand.
GGGCCTGTCGGGGCTGGACGTCGCGCGCGCGGTGCGCGCGATCCGCGCCGACCTGCCGCTGGCCGTGGCGTCGGGCTTCATCGACGAGGCGTTGCGCGCGCAGGCGCAAGGTGCCGGCGTGCGCGAACTGATCTTCAAGGCCAACGTGGTGGAGGACTTCTGCGCGGTCGTGCAGCGGCTGGCGCAGAGGGGCGACGACGCGTCGGCTCCGGAGTGATCCGCGTCGCGCTGCGGCAGGGCTGCGTCGCGACCGTCGGCGGGCTTACATCTGCCGGAAAAGGTGGCTGAAGCTGCGGCTGACTTCCAGCCTTTCCGGGCTGCCCTTGACGTGGACGATCTGCTGGCCGCGCAGGTCGCGGCTGACCTGCTCGACCGCGTCGACACGGACGACGATGGCGCGGTGGATCTGCCAGAATTCGTCGGGATCCAGTTCGTCGACCAGTTCCTTGATCGGCTTGCGGATCAGCGCCTCCAGATTGCCGGTCTGGACGCGCGTGTACTTGTCCTCGGCGCGGAAGAACAGGATGTCGGCGGTCGGGATCATGCGGATGTTGGCGCCCACACTCGCCTGCACCCAGCGCAGGTACTCGCGCGGCTTCGTCTCGCCGCCGCCGAGCCGCTGCGACAGCTGCGCCAGCAGGTCGTCCATCGGGACCGGCTTGCGCTGCAGCCGCTCGCGCAGCCGCTGGCAGGTCAGCGCCACGCGTTCGGCGTCGGCCGGCTTGAGCAGGTAGTCGACCGCGCCCTGGTCGAAAGCGGCGATCGCGTACTGGTCGTAGGCGGTGACGAAGACGACGTGCGCCTGGCCGGCGAGCGCCCGCGCCGCGTCGATGCCGTTCATCTCCGGCATGCTGATGTCGAGGAACACGATGTCGGGTTCGAGGCTGCGCACCAGCGCGACCGCCTCGCGGCCGTTGCCCGCCTCGCCGACGATCACGAGCTCGGGCCAGGCCGCCTTCAGCCGGCCGACGATCTGGTCGCGCATCAGGCGCTCGTCGTCGGCGACGACGGCGGTGGGGGCGGGGGGCTGCGGCATGCTTGCGCTCGTCCTGTCAGGGGGTGGCGGCCGGGGCGACCTCGTAAGGCACCGCGATGGTGGCGCAGGTGCCGCCCTCGGGCGGAAGGCTGATGATCAGCTCGGCGCGGCCGTTGTACAAGACCTTGAGCCGCTCGCGGATGTTGGCGAGCCCCACGCCGCCGCCGGACCTGGGCGCAAAACCGGCGCCGCTGTCCTGCACGCGCACCGCCAGCCGGCCGTCGACGACCTCGGCGCCGATCTCCAGCCGGCCGCCTTCGGCCTTCGGCTCCAGTCCGTGCTTGATCGCGTTTTCCACCAGCGTCTGCAGCATCATCGGCGGGAAGATCGCCGATTTCAGGCCTTCGGGAACGTCGATCACCGGCTGCAGGCGTTCCTCCATGCGGATCGCCATGATCTCCAGGAACGCGCTGGACAGCGCCACCTGCTGCCCCAGCGAGGGCCGGCTGCCTTCGCGCATCTGCGGCATCGCCGAGCGCAGGTAGCGGATGAGGCTCTGCTGCATCCTGGACGCGCGCGGCGGGTCGGTCTGGATCAGCTGATCGATGCTGGCCAGCGTGTTGAACAGGAAGTGCGGCTCGATCTGCGCCTGCAGCGCTTCCATCCGCGCCTCGACCACGGTGCGCTCGAGCTGCTCGGTCTCGGCGCGCGCGGTCGCCTGCGTCGCGGTCAGGTCGGCGCGGCGCTTGCCGCCGGCCACCACCTTGATGATCATCGACGCGACGATCAGCAGCACCGCCAGCTGCGGCGTCCCCAGCAGTCCCGCCAGGATCAGGCCGAGGAGCGAGACGATGAGCAGCGTCTTCCACGGCACCACGGCGAGCCAGTCGAAAAAGCGCCACCACAGCACGACCATCGCGTCGCGGATCTCGCGCAGCGTCTCCCTGGTGCCGGCGGTCGGCGCGGCGGGCCTGGCGGCGCCCGGCTGGGCGGCGCTGCCGCTGCCGGGAAGGGATGAGTCGGTGTTCATGTCGGTGCCCTCGGGTGGCCTGGCTGTCAGGCTGCCAGATTAGGGGACCGCGCCGCCGGGCGCCAGCGCGGCGGGACACAATGCGCGGCGGGAGGAATGAAACGCGGAAAACGGCGACGACCGGGGTGCGGTACTAGAATGGGAGCTTCCAACCATCCCTCGAGGAATCGAAATGATCGGCTACGTGACGCTGGGAACCAACGATCTGCCGCGTGCGGCGGCCTACTACGATGCGCTGCTCGCCGAGGTCGGTGCTCGGCGCCTGTGGGAATTCGAACGCGGCATCGCCTGGGGAGTCGCGCAGGACAAGCCGAGTCTCGCCCTCATGAAGCCCTACGACGGCAACGCCGCCACCGTCGGCAACGGCGTCATGGTCGGGCTGGTCGTGGACTCGCGCGAGAAGGTCGACCGTGTCCACAAGAAGGCGCTCGAGCTCGGCGGCACGGACGAAGGCGCGGTCGGCCCGCGCGGCGAAGGCTTCTACGCCGGCTACTTCCGCGATCTGGACGGCAACAAGCTGGACGTGTTCTGCATGGGCTAGCCGAGGGCGGCCGTTTCAGCCCCCGCTCGCGCCAGGCCGCGCCACGGCCGCCGCCCGACACGGCCGCCGGCCGCCGGTGGAACGCCGTCGTCAATCGCGGTGCCGGGCGCGTCCGCCGGGTTGCCGGCCGGCCTGGCGCAGGATCCACGCCGGCACGTCGGCTGCGCTGAGCGCGACGTGATTGCCGGCGTAGATCAGGGAGCCGGTGCGCGACAGCGTGCAGACGGTCGAGAATTCGCTGGAGGCCCAGTAGTTGCCGACGAACAGCAGGTCGCCGTGCGGCACGCAGCCGCCGCTGTCGCCGCCGTAGGGGATGACCACCCAGCAGGCGGGGAGCGACGAGCAGCGATCGGGGTCGCCCGGCACGGGTGAAGACACGCCGAACGCGCACCACGGCAACGCCGCCGGCAGCCCGCAGGGGCCGAAATCGGTGACGCCTTGCGGGTTGTCGAGCGACACGTTGCCGAGCAGCGTGACGTAGCGGCTGCCGCCGTCGGTGTAGAAGGCGTTGCCGCCGGCGGCCTTGCGCTTGCCGATCGCCACGTTCCAGGCGATGAGCTCGCCGTCGGCGAACGAGCTGCCCTGCGCTGCCTGCGAGTAGATGGCGCCGCCGTCCCACACCTCCTGCAGGAAACGCTCGATGCGGTTGTGGACGATGCGGTTGCCGCGGCTGGTCGACGGCGTGTCCCACTGCCCCCACATGCCCTGCGTCGCGCCCGGCACGCCCGGGAAGGCGCCCTGGTCGAGCAGGCCCCAGCCCCAGCCGATGGCGATGCCCGACCACGGCACGTCGCTGATGTCGTTGTGGCTGACCGTGGTGCGGGTGGTGAAGCCGACGTAGATGGCGGCCGTGTCCCAGTACTCGCGCCCGGTGAAGCGCACCCGGTTGTTGGTGATGAGGTTGTCGCGAGTGACCTGCTGCGGATGCGCCGGGTGATGGTCGGCCTCGGTGATGCCTCCCAGCTGGATGGCGGCCGACGACAGGTCTTCGAACTCGTTGTCGGCGATGACGTTGAACTGGCTGCCGGTGTCGAAATCCAGCGCTGCGCCGCCGAGATGCATGAACGCGTTGCCGCGGAACTCGATCCGCTGCGCGTAGCGGAACTGCACGTTGCCGGGAGTGCGGGTGTCGTGCGGATCGTGGCCGATGGTGTTGGGCAGGTGTCCCTTGCCCGTCAGGTGGAAGCCGCTCTGGTCGGCGGCATAACCTTCCTCGGTGCTGGGCCCGAGCCAGGTGGCGTAGGCGAAGGTGATGCCCTCGAAGCGCAGGTCGGTGACCGGCTGCCACAGCGAGCCGTTGCCGACCAGCAGCGTTTCGTGCACCGGCAGCTCGACCCGCGCGGTGGCGAGGTCCTCGCCCGGCCGCGGCAGGTAGTAGAGCCAGCCCGCCGCCGCGTCGTGATACCACTCGCCGGGCTCGTCCAGGAACTCGGGCGCGTTCTCGAGCCACGCCAGCTGGCGGAAATTCCACAACGACGGGCCGGTGGTGGCGGTGAAGACGTTGGCGTTCTGCCAGCAGCGCTCGCGCATCACGACGTCGGGCCCGATCCGGGCCGCCACCGGGCAGCGCATCATCTTCCACTGCGGCACGGTGACGGCCTCGACCGTCCCCGAGTTGCCCCAGGTGGGCAGCGGCTGGCCGGGCGCGAGGAAGCGGTAGCCGAAGTCGGTGCGCTCGAATTCGGACGGATCGAATGCGGAGCGGGCGCGCACCGCGCGCGTGCCGTCGACGTAGAGCTGGCGCAGCGCCGGGAGCGCGGCGAGGCCGGGATCGACGGCGGCGCGATAGATGCCGTGCACCGGATCGTGCAGTTTCCAGCCGGTCACCGGGATCGAGCCGGACAGCAGCGGCCGCGCCCCCGCTGCGGCGCGCCAGGTCACGGCGCGGCCGGGGGCGCCGGAATCGCGGAAGTCGAGCGCCAGCGGCGCGTCGAGCCGATACTCGCCGCCGCCCAGGTTGACGGCGATGGCGCAACGCTGCCGGCGCGGGTCCGCGCGCACCGCGTCGCGTGCCCGCAGCAGGCTGCGGAACGGATGCGCGCGATCGCCGGCCGCGGCATCGTCGCCGCGCAGGGCGACCCAATACTCGGCCGCGCAGGGCCTGCTGTCGCGAGCGAGCGCGCTGCCGGTCGCCAGCAACAGGCCGGCAACCAACGCCGCCGCCGACGCGCTGCGGAAGCGGAGGATCGAATGTCGTTGCATATGCGCTCCTGAATCGGCGGCGTCGCCGGGCCGCCGCCTGTGTCAGCCGCCGGCGGGGCCCTTCCCTTCGGCGGAACGCGTCATCGCCTGCCCGATGGCACCGAGCCCTTCGATCATACTGGCAATCTCCCGGGTCGAGCCGGCCTGCGCCTGCGCGATGCCGCTCGCCGCGCGGACGTCCTGCAATACCTGCCCGACCGACTGCCCGAAGCGGCCCAGCATGGCGTCGATCGATGCGGCGGATCGGGCGCTCTCGTCGGAGAGCTTGCGGATCTCGCCGGCGACGACGGCGAAGCCGCGTCCCGCTTCGCCCGCTCTTCCGGCCTCGACGGCGGCGTTGAAGCTCAGCAGCCGGGTCTGCTGCGCGACGCTCTTGATCAGGTCGAGGATCGCCGCGGCCTGCGCAACTTCCCGCGCCGTCTCGCGGGTCAGCGCTTCGGCGTTGCGGCTGGTCGCCGCCAGTTCGGCCGAGGCTGCCGACAGCGTTTCGCCCGCCGCCGCTGCCTGCTTCAGCGATTCGTTCATGGCGGCGACGTGGCGCCGGATGGCGGTGGCGGTGTCCCTGTCGCGCAGCCGGGCGATGACCAGGCCCGCCGCGATCTTCGCGATGGGCTCCACGATCGCCAGCGGGCCGGCGACGCCGAAGGAGCCTATCTTGCTCCGCCCCGACTTGATCGTCAGGTTGAATCCCTCCTTCATCGTGCCGCCGGAAGCGGTCGCTTCCGCTTCGCCGACTGCGATGCGGTCGATGTCGGTGGTCAGCAATCGCCTGGCGCCGGCGTGCACGGTGCCCAAGCGCGTGCCGGCCGAATCGGCGATGATGGTGCCGGTGTCGTCGCAGATGATGGCGTGGAAGCCGCTCTGCGAGCGGACGAGCCTGACCAGTTCGGCGGCGGTCGTCGGGTCGATGCGCAGCACTTTCGGTATTCCTCGATCAAGGCCGGTGAAATGCGCGGCGCGAATGCGCCGTGGTTCCGCCGGGCTGCCCCGTGGGCCAACCGCAGGACTTTGCCCTATTCCCGACGCAGCGGCTAGTGGCAGACCGAGTGGCAGCTCGCGTCGCGGCCGGAGCGCGCCGCCGGCCGTCTCGACCGACTCACTTTCGCAGCCGCTGCAGCACGCCGGCGCAGAACGCTTCGGGTTCGACCGGCTTGCCGACGTGAGCGTTCATGCCGGCCGCGAGGCACCGTTCGAGTCCGCCTGCCCGGCAGGCCCCGGCGGCGGGACGGCGACTGCCCGCCGGCAGCGGACGGTGACCCAGAAGGTGCTGCCGCTGCCGGCTTCGCTCACCACACCCACGTCGCCTCCCATCAGCAGGGCCAGGCGCTTGGCGATGATCAGCCCGAGACCCGCGCCACCGTACCTGCGGGTCATCGAGCCGTCGGCCTGGGTGAAGGCGCGGAACAGCCGCGCCTGCTGTTCGGGACTGATGCCGATGCCGTGATCGGTGACCTCGATGCGCAGCAGAACGCTGCGGCTGTCCTGCTCTTCGGCGTAGGCATGCACGGAGATCGGGCCGCGCTCCGAGAACTTGATCGCGTTGCCGACAAAATTGAGCAGTATCTGCCGGAGACGAAACGCGTCGCCCAGCAGCAGGTCGGGCAGCGTGGGAGCGATTTCGCGCGACAGGCCCAGACCTTTCAGCTCGCACAGCGCGCCCTGCATCCCGAGGACATCGTCGATCACCTGGGCGAGCGAGAAGGGGTTCTCTTCCAGCGGCAGACGGTCGGCTTCGATCTTGGAGATGTCGAGGATGTCGTTGATGACGGCCAGCAGATGCTGGGCGGCGTGCCTGCTCTTGTTGAGCTGGTCGATCTGCTTGGCATCGCTGGCGCGGCGCAGTGCCAGGTCGGTCATCCCCATCATGCCGTTCAGCGGTGTCCGCAGCTCGTGGCTCATGTTGGCCAGGAAAATGCTCTTGGCACGATTCGCCGCTTCGGCGGCGTCCTTCGCCTCGACCAGCGCGCGTTCGGCACGGCGGCGCATGACAATCGACCAGACGTCGTTGCCGATCAGCTGCAGCTGTTCGACGTCGGAAGCCTCGTAGTCGGCCGGCTTGTTGCCGACGCCCATCAGGACCCGCACCTTCTCGTTCTCGATCACCGGTATGCCGAGGTGGCGCACGAGGTGGGCGTGTCCCTCGGGATACCCCTTGCGCCCGGTCAGCGTCTGGTAGTCGTTGTGGACGACGGGACGGTGAAAGCGAATCGAATCGGCCCAGACGCCGGCGCTGGAAACGCTGTAGTGATCGTCGTGGACCGCGGTGCAGTGCTTCGACGTTGCCGCCGACCATGTGACGAGCTGGAGGTTCTCCTGGTCGTCGTTGACCAGGTGGAGATAGCCGATCTCGCTGCCGGTGAGCCGCACCGCCTCCTCGAGGCCCATCTGCAGCAGTTCGCGTTCGTCGAGTCCATTCGCATTCTTGCTCAGCGCGAACATCGCCGACAGCCGATCTTCGCTTGCGCTCAGGCGCCTGATGTATCCGGCAAGCTCTTCCTCGACGCGCTTGCGCTCGGTGATGTCGCGCGCGGCGGCGAATACCCCGAGCGCGTTGCCGGCAGCGTCGCGGTAGACGCTGGCGTTGTAGAGCACGTCGGTGACCTTGCCGGAGGCGTGGCGTATCGCCAGCGGATAGTCGGTCACGAAACCCTGCGAAAAGACCTTCCGGTACCCCTCGCGTGCCTTCTCCGGCTCGGTGAAGTAGTCGGCGAAGTCGCTGCCGATCAGAGCGCTCCTGTCCGCGCCGGTCGCGCGCTCGGTGGCGGTGTTGACGTCGGTGATCTTGCCCTCGCTGCTGATCGTCACCAGAGGGTCGAGGCTGGCTTCGATCAGGCTGCGGGCGTATTGCGACGCGGCCCGGGTCGCATCTTCCGACTCCTTGCGGGCGGTGACCTCTTCGATCATGCAGACGTGACTCGGACGGGCTTTGTCGTCGCCAACGATCGGGGCGATGGTCATGCTGATCCAGACGATGCTGCCGTCGGGACGAAGGTAGCGCTTGTCCATCCCGAAGCCGCGTATCTTGCCGGCGTTCAACAACGCCATGTTGTCCAGGTCCTGCCCGACGTCGTCCGGGTGCGTGATGCTCATCCAGTCGATCGTCGACAGTTCCTCCATGGGTCTGCCCGCGATCCTGGCGAACATCGGATTCGCCGACTGGATGCGGCCGGTGAGCGAATCGACCAGCGCGATGCCCAATGGCGCTTCGTCGAACATGACCTTGAAGCGGCCCTCGCTCGCCTTCAGGCGGGCTCCCCGTTCCGCCAGCGCTTCGAGCAGGCGATTGAAGCCGCCGATGAGGTCGCCGATCTCGTCGTCCCGGGCGACGGGCAGGGGCTGCGGCGGCTCACCGGTGTCCGACCGGGCGGCCAGCGCCTTGGCGGTGGTGGATATCGGCGCCAGTTCGCGCCTCAGCATCCACCAGGTCAGGCCGCCCGCGAACGCGGTGAGCAGGAGCGCGGCGACCAGCACGCGCTGCCGCATGTCGTCGATGGGGGCAAAAGCCTCGGCCGTCGGCAGCGTGGCGATCACGAACCAGCCCGCCGCCGGGATGCGCGCCGCCGAAGTCAGGACTTCCACGCCGAGCGAGTTGACGTTGACCTCCGGCCCGTCGAAGCCCTGCAGCCGCCGGTCGAACACGCGATTGACTCCCGGCGCCGGCAGCGGCTGCATGACCAGTCGCTTGTTGCTCGACGCGGCGATGAACAGCTGGTGTTCGGGATCGACGATCAGATAGCCGCCGCTGCTGCCGTAGCGGCTTTCCGCGACGTCGTCCAGGAAGCTGGGCCGCGCCATGTCGGTCGCCCCCGACAGCGCGCCGATCACGCCGCGCCGGGGGTCGCGAACCGGCACCGTGATGGCGAAACTGGGCGAGACCACCCTCTTGCCGATGACGGGCTTGCCGACCGTCGCCTTCCCTTCCTTCAGCGCGGCGGCGACGTGATCCCGATCCAGGTAGTTGAGGCCGACCCGGCCGATGCGCGGAGCCTCGGCCACCGCCGTGCCGTCGAGGCGGGTGACGAAGACGCCGGCGTTGAACAGCTGCTGAAGGATAGGGCGCGCTTCGACGTATTTCTGCAGCGCTTCGGGCTGGTCGAGCAGCGGGGCGTCGACGGCGCCGGCGATCAGCTCGAGCGCGTCCATCCGGGCCTTCAGTTCCTGGTTGATCTGCGCGCCGACGAACGAAACCGTCGAGAGCTGCTGCTCGCCCAGCGTGTGCTGCATGCTCGCGCGCAGCATCGCGCTGACGTAGAGCGCCAGCGACCAGACGCTGATCACGAAGACGGCCAGCGTGAAGGCGGTCACCCGGGTCTTGAGCGACCGCAACGGACGAAGCTTCCAGGTCGTGGGCATGGATTCCGATCGCAAGCCATCACACTACCACCAAGTCGCTGCCGACGCCTGTGGTCGCCGGAACGTCCGGCCAACGCCGTTCCCGCGGCGCGCGCTGCCGTCGAAAGACGGCAAGCCACTCCCGGCAACGACTGGTGTACGATTGACAGTCCCCTATGATCGCGACCAAGAGATAGTCGTCATGGCGTCGGCTCCGCCCAGCGAACGCCGCAGCAAGCGCCCCGGCCGGCCATCGCGGCAGGGCGATCCGCTTGCCGGCCCGCCTCCGGCGGCAGCCGTCGACGAAGCCATGGGGGCGGGCATCGCGGCCTTTCCCATTGTCGGAATAGGCGCTTCCGCCGGCGGCCTGGAAGCCTTCGAGGCGTTCTTCCGCGCCTGCCCGGCGGACACCGGCATGGCCTTCGTGCTGGTGCCGCATCTCGACCCCGGTCACGAAAGTCTGCTGACCGAAATCCTGCAGCGCAGCACGGCGATGCCGGTGCTGCAGGCGCTCGACCAGGTTGCCGTCGCACGCGACCACGTCTACATCATCCCGCCCAACCGGGAGATGGCCATTCTCAACGGCGTGCTGCAGCTCTCGGTGCCGGAACTGGTGCGCGGGCAGCGCATGCCCATCGACACCTTCCTGCGCTCGCTGGCCGAGGACCAGGCGGAACGGGCGATCGGCATCATTCTTTCGGGGACCGCCACCGACGGAACGCTGGGCCTGCGCGCGATCCTCGGCGCCGGCGGTGTCTGCATCGCGCAGGAGCCGTCTGCCGCCAAATACGACGGGATGCCTCAGAGCGCGATTCGCGCCGGTTACGTCACGCATGTCCTTCGCGTGGAGGAAATGCCGGCCATGCTGCTGGAGGTGACGCGGCAGGCGTGCTACCGGCAGCGCGTACCCGCCGTGGCGACGGCGAAGGAAGCGAGCGGACTGAACCAGGTTCTGCTGCAGCTGCGCGGCAGCACCGGCCACGATTTCTCGCTGTACAAGAAGAGCACCATCGGCCGGCGCATCGAGCGGCGGATGGCGCAGCAGGACATCGAGGACATGGCTGTCTACGCGCGCTTCCTCAGGGAGAACCCCGACGAGACGCAGAAGCTGTTCCGCGAATTGCTGATCAACGTCACCAACTTCTTTCGCGATCCCAAGGCCTTCGTTGCGCTGAAGGACACGATTCTGCCGCCGCTGCTGGCGGACAAGCCGGCCGGTTACGTGTTCCGGGTCTGGGTGGCGGGTTGTGCCTCGGGCGAAGAGGCGTACTCGATCGCCATCGTGCTGATCGAACTGCAGGACGCGATCCGGGCGCAGCACGGACCGGAACTGAGCATTCAGATCTACGCCACCGATCTGGACGACGACGCCATTGCCGTGGCGCGGGTCGGCCACTATCCGCCCAACATCGCGCAGGACGTGACGCCCGAGCGCCTGCGCCGTTTCTTTGCCAGGGACGAGACGGGCTACAAGGTCAGGAAGGAGATCCGCGACATGGTGGTGTTCGCCGTGCAGAGCGTGATCAAGGATCCGCCCTTCACCAAGCTCGACCTCCTGAGCTGCCGCAACCTGCTGATCTACCTCGAACCGGAGCAGCAGAACCGCCTGATCCCCACGTTTCACTACGCGCTCAAGCCCGGCGGAGTGCTGTTCCTGTCCCCCTCGGAGACCATCACCGGCCAGTCCGGCCTGTTCTCGGCCCTCGACCGCAGGTGGAAGTTCTACCGCGCGATCCATTCCCCCGCCGCGGCCCGCGCGCCGAGCGCCGGCCGCGTGTCGTGGACCGCGGACGGCCGCGGCGCGGCGGTCATGGAATCGGTGAAGCCGGCCAGGGAAGTCAACCTCGACGAACTGACGCGGCGCGTGCTGCTTCAGAATTACGCGCCGGCCTCGGTCGTCACCGACGTCAAGGGCAACATCGTCTACGTCTACGGGGACACCGGCAGGTTCCTGCGACCCGCCCCCGGCCACGCCACGCTCAACCTGGTCGAGATGGCCCGCGACGGTCTGCAACTCGAACTGCGCAGCATTTTCCTCAACGACCCCGCGCAAGCCGCGCCGACGCTGAACCGCGAGGTGTCGGTGAAGACCAACGGCGGCTTCTCCACGGTGAGCATCAGCGTGCGGCGGATACCGTCGCCGCAGGGCGCCGCGGGCGCCGACGGAAATCTTCTGCTGGTGAGCTTCCGGGACGTCGCCGAGCGGGCAGCACCTCCCGCCGGACGCAAACGCGGCAAGGGCGTCGTCGACGCCGCCGAACAGCGGCAGGTCGACGACCTGGAGCGAGAGCTCGCGCACGCCAGGGAGAGCCAGCAGGCGTCGACCGAGGAACAGCAGGCCTACAACGAGGAGCTCAAGTCCACCAACGAGGAGCTGCAGTCCGCCAACGAGGAACTCCAATCGTCGAATGAAGAACTGGAGACCTCCAAGGAAGAACTGCAGTCGCTCAACGAAGAGATGCTCACCGTCAACTCCGAGTTGAGCGCGACGATCGAGCGCTTGAGCGACGTGCAGAACGACATGAAGAATCTGCTCGACAGCATCAACACCGGAACGCTGTTTCTCGACCGCCAGCTGCTGATCCGCCGCTACACGCCGATGGCCGTCAAGGCTTACCGCCTGACCGCCTCCGACATCAGCCGCCCGCTGGCCGACATCAAGTCGAACATCGAGGGTGACGACCTGCTGGCCGACCTGCAGACCGTGCTCGACACGCTGATCCCGATCGAGCGCGAGGTGCGCGCCGTGGACGGGGCGTGGTATCTGGCGCGCATGCAGCCGTACCGGACGCTGGACAACGTCATCGCCGGGGTGGTGCTGACCTTCACCTCGGTGACCGATTTCAAGCTCGCCAGCGAGGCGGTGCAGCTGGCGCGGGACCTGGCCGAAGGCATCGTCGACACGGTGAGCGAGCCGCTGATCGTGCTCGACAGCGCGTTGCAGGTCGTCTCCGCCGGCAATTCGTTCTACCGGCATTTCCGGGTCACGCCGGAAGACACGGTGGGGCGCAAGGTCTACGACCTGGGCAACGGCCAGTGGAACATCCCGGCGTTGCGCCAGCTGCTCGAAGACCTGCTGCCGCAGAAGCAGGTCCTCGAGGGCTACGTGGTGGAACACGACTTCCCCGGCCTCGGCCCGCGGCGCATGGTGCTCAACGCCCGCCGCATCGTGACCGCGAAGGGCAGGACCGAGTTGATCCTGCTGGCGATGGTGGCCATCGACCCATGGCAGGCGCCTTGAGCCCCTCCGACGACACAAAACCCGACGGGTCCAGCCTGCGGGCAGCCGCCGAGGCGCAGCTGGCAAGAGCGCCCCGGACCGAAGCGCTTCCGGCCGCAGAGAGGCTGCACGAGCTGCAGGTGCACCAGATCGAGCTGGAGATGCAGAACGAGGCGTTGCGCGAGACGCAGAATGCCCTGGAGGCATCGCGCGACCGCTTTGCCGATCTCTACGAGTTCGCCCCGGTCGGGTATCTCACGCTGTCAGCCGACGGCCTGATCGACGAGGCCAATCTCACCACCGTCAAGCTGCTGGGCGTCGACCGCAGGAAGCTGCTGCAGCGACGGCTTGCCCACTGGGTCATCGCCGAAGATCAGGATCGCTGGACGCGGTTTTTTCTGGGCTTGAAGGAACTGGACGGCACGGGCAGCGTGGAGCTGGGCCTGCAGCGCGGCGAGGGCGCGGCGTTTGCGGCGCAGCTGGATTGCCAGCGCAGGAGCGTCGGCGCCAACGGCAGCGCGATCCGGGTCGTCCTGAGCGACATCACCACACGCAAGGCGGCCGAGAGCGAGCTCGAGCTGCACCGCCATCACCTCGAAGAACTGGTGTCGTCCCGCACCGCCGAACTGACCGTCGCCCGCGACGCCGCGGAAGCCGCCAACCGGGCCAAGAGCAGCTTCCTCGCCAACATGAGCCACGAGATCCGGACGCCGATGAACGGCATCGTGGGCATGGCCTACCTGCTTCGCCGCGGCGGCGTCACGCCGAAGCAGGCCGAGCGGCTGGACAAGATCGACGCGGCGGCCCACCACCTGCTGGCCGTCATCAACGCGATTCTCGACCTGTCGAAGATCGAGGCCGGCAGGGTCTCGGCCGAGCAGAAGGACTTCACGCTGGCGGAACTGCTGCTGGACGTCACGGCGGTGGTTTCCGACAACATCAAGTCCAAGGGCCTCGCGCTGAGCGTGGACGTCGCCGGGGTGCCGCAGGCGCTGCACGGCGATGCGCCCCGCCTCAGCCAGGCGCTGGTCAACTACGTCGGCAATGCGGTGAAGTTCACCGAGCGCGGCGGCATCACGCTTCGGGGCCGCATGATCGATGAAGCTCCCGTCGACTGCCTGCTGCGCTTCGAGGTCAGCGACACCGGGGTCGGCATTCCCGAGTCGGCGCTGGGAGGACTGTTCGTGCCCTTTCATCAGGTGGATGAGTCGTCCACCCGCAGCTACGGGGGCACCGGCCTGGGGCTGGCGATCACCAAGCGGATCGCCGCGCTGATGGGAGGGGAAGTCGGCGTGACGAGCACGGTCGGGCAGGGCAGCACGTTCTGGCTGACGGCGCGCCTGGGCAAGGGCACGGGTGCGGCGCCCGAGCCCTGCGCGCCGACGGGCGAGAGCGCGGAGGTCCGCTTGCAGCGGGACTGGCGCGGCGCCCGCGTCCTTCTGGCCGAGGACGAGCCCATCAACCAGGAGGTGGCGCTGGAGTTGCTGCGGCAGGCCGGGCTGGCGCCCGATCTGGCCACCGACGGCCGCGAGGCCGTGCGCCTGGCCGAGCGCAACGACTACGCACTGATCCTGATGGACGTGCAGATGCCGG
>CAIWHR010000642.1 GCA_903912485.1 uncultured beta proteobacterium
GGCAGCGGCGCCGCTGCCGCGTCGACGACGGTCGACGCGGCAGCGCTCGCGGCGCTCGAATCCGGCGCGCTGCGCGTGCGCCAGCGGCCCGGTGCGCGCAACGCGCTGGCCGGCGTCAAGTTCGTGCTGCCCAACACCATGGACATCTACCTGCACGGAACGCCCGGCGCCGCGCTGTTCGGCCCTGCGCGCCGCGATTTCAGCCACGGCTGCATCCGCGTGGCCGATCCCGCGGCGCTCGCGGGATTCGTCCTGCGCGACCAGCCCGAGTGGACCGCGCAGCGCATCCAGACGGCGATGGCGTCGGGCAGATCGACGACGGTGAAGCTGCGCGCGGCGATTCCCGTCGTCGTGTTCTACACCACCGCGATGGTCGGTGCCGACGACCGGGCGCTGTTCCTGCCCGACGTCTACGGCCACGACCGCAAACTCGAAGCCGCACTGCGGACGGCCCGCGCCGGCGCGGGACCGAGGCGGCGGCGGCGCCGCGGTCACCAGCGCCTGGCGCGGCCGGTGTCGAGGTGAACGAAGCGCGAGCCCGGGTAGTAGCCGACGCCGCCGGCCTGCAGCGAAAGCGCGGCGTCGCGCAGGTCCGCGAGCGCGACGTCGGGGAGGCGGACGTCGATCGCCCGCCCCTCGAGGTGAAGGCTGTGCGTCGCCACGCCGCCGCTGCGCTCGTGCAGCGCCTGGTTGGTCGCCGGCGAGCGATAGCCCGAGATGACTTCGTAGCCTGCCTTGCTGCCGGTCGCCGACGCGAGCCGGTGCAACTGGTCGAGCAGCCGCGGGTCGATCGGATGCATTTCGCCGTTGCGAAAATCGCGCAGGAACCGGCTGACCATCGCCAGCGCGTCGGGAAAGTAGGCTTCGCCGGCGCCGTACGCGACCGTGAGCCGTTCCGCCGTGTGCGTGTGCAGGAAGGAAAGCGTTCGCGGCGCGTCGAGGGCGGCGCGCGAAGGTCGGGAAACGGCGAGCGCCGGCACCGCGAGCAGCGCCGCGGTCGCGCGCAGGAAGCGTCGGCGCGCATCGGTTCGCGCGAAGGCACCCGCAACGCGCTCGCCGCAGGCGGGCGCAAGCGGCGGAATCGGCTGGCCGGTCGGCAGATCGGCGGACATGGGACGGCATCATACCCCCACTCGCGACTTCCCTGGCGCGACGGCGATCGACACCGTCACCGGCCGTGACCCCGTGAAGAGCGTTCGAAGCAAGATTCTCGCCTTCGCCATCGTGGCCACGCTGGTCCCGTCGATCGGGTTGGGCCTGCTGTCGTTCTGGCGCTACCAGGACCTGATCCGCGACAAGGCAGGCATCGAGCTGCGCATGCTGGCCGACCACACGGGCGGCGAACTCGAGCTGTGGGTGCAGGAGCGGGTCGACGAACTGCGCGCGATCGCCGCTTCCAGGACGATGATCGACGTGCTGTCGGCCCGGGCAACGGCGCCCGGCGGCGCTTCGCGCAGCGGCACTCACGAGCTGGAACTCGTGCTGCGCGCGGCGCAGAAGAAGCGCGACCCGCTGCTGGAACTGACCGTCGCCGACGCCGCCGGCCGCACGGTGGCGGGCAGTGCGGCCAACCGCGCGCCGGTCCGGCTGCCGACCGAATGGCCGGGGGCCGCCGTCACGCAGGGCGCGGTCCCCGAGCCGCCGCAGTGGGACCCGGCGCGCGCCACGGCGACGCTGACCGTCGTCGTCCCCGTCATGTCGCACCGCAACGAGCTTCTGGGCGCGCTGTCGGCGGTGCTCGATCTGGGCGCCGTGCAGTCTCGCCTGGAGCACGTCGTCAACGCTTCGCCGGCGGAAGTGATCCTCCTCGCACCCAACGGCGCGCCGCTGTTCAGCACGCACGGCCTGATCAGCGAACTCGCGTCGGTCGACGCCGCGGCGCTCGCCCGGCTGCGCGCGCACCCGGGCGAGCCCGTGATCTACGCCGGCCATCACCAGCGCCCGGTGGTCGGCGTCGCCGACCGGACCCGGTCGCTGCCGATCGTCGTCGTCGCCGAGATCGATCGCGCCGACGTCTATCGGAACTGGCTGCGAACGCTGCAGGTCTTCCTCGCGCTGGTCGGCGGTCTGACGCTGGCGGTCGGCATCCTGGCCTACGGCATCGGACATTCGATCGTTCGGCCGCTCGACAGCCTGATCGGCGCGGCGGATCGCATCGCCAGCGGCGATCTGGCCGTGCCGCTGCAGGCCGCGAACGGCGGCGAGATCGGCGAACTGTCGCGCGTGTTCAACAAGATGGTCGAGCGTCTGCGTCGCGGGCGCGAGGACCTCGAGACGGCGAACCGGGCGCTGCAGGAGCAGAACAAGCTGCTGGAAGCGCTCGCCGTCACCGACAGCCTCACCGGTCTGTTCAACCGCAAGAAGCTCGACGACATCCTCGACGACCAGTTTGTGCGGTTCCGCCGCAATCAGCGGCCGTTCGCGCTGCTGATGGTCGACATCGACAAATTCAAGCTGCTCAACGACACCCACGGCCACCTCGCAGGCGACGAGGTGCTCGTGGCTCTGGCCGGCATCCTCCAGCGCTCGGTGCGCGCCGTCGATTTCGTCGCGCGCTACGGCGGCGAGGAATTCGTCGTCGTGCTGGTCGAAACGACGACCAAGGCCGCCGCGCAGATCGCCGAACGCATCCGGGCGCTGGTCGAGTCGCACCGTCCGGAAGCGACGCGGGAGGCGCTGGCGATCACCGTCAGCATCGGGGTCACCGAGAGCCACGCGACCGACGGCAGCGTCGAGGACGTGCTCGCGCGCGCCGATCACGCGATGTACGACGCCAAGCACGCCGGCCGCAACGCCGTGCGCGAGGCGTAGCGCCCCGCGCACGGAACCGTCCCCCCGCCTATACTGTCGCCGTCGGGCCCGCCCTTCGGGTCCGCTGATCGCCGGGACCGCCTTGGCCATGGTCGAGACGCATGCACTGCCGTCGCGGGAAGTCGCGGCCGAACGGGCGCGCGCGCTGCGCTTCGTCCGGCGGAACCACCGCATGCGCACGCTGGGACTGGCGCTGGGCGCGGTGTGCGTGGCGTCGGTGCTTCGCCTCAACGCCGCGGCGCCCGGGTGGTGGCTCGTGCTGGTGCTGCACGCGCTGCTCTGGCCGCAGCTGGCGATGCTGCTCGCGACACGCAGCTCCGATCCCCGCCGGGCCGAGAACCGCAGCCTGCTGCTCGATTCCGCGCTCGGCGGAATGTGGGTGGCGGTGATGCAGTTCAACCTTCTTCCCAGCGTGCTGCTCGTGACGATGCTGTCGGCCGACAAGATCGGCTCGCGCCACTCGTCCTTTCTGGTGATCAACGTCGCGTTGCTGGCGGCCGCCTGCGCGCTGACATCGGCGGCGCTGGGCTTCCCGTTGCGGATCGAGACCCCGATGCCGGTGGTCATCGCCTGTGTTCCCTTCCTGATCGTCTATCCGCTGACGATCAGCGGCATGATGAACGCGCTCGCCGTCAGGGTGACCAAGCAAAACCGGCTGCTGGCGGAGGTCGGCCGCACCGACGGCCTCACTGGCCTCGCCAACCGCCGGCAGTGCTTCGCCGTGGCCAAGGACGAGCTCGCCCGCCACGCGCGCAGCGGCCGTCCCGCCGTGCTTTTCGTCATCGACATCGACCGCTTCAAGGAAATCAACGATCGCTACGGGCATCCGGTCGGCGACGACGTGCTCTGCGGCATCGCCGCGGTCCTGCGCGAATGCACGCGCACGATCGACACCACCGCGCGCTACGGCGGCGACGAGTTCGTGATCGTGATGCCGGAGACGAACCTGGTCGGCGCCGAGGAAGTCGCGCGGCGGATCCGCAAGCGCCTGGCCGAGCTGACCGTTTCCGGCGCGCCGGATCTCCACTGCACCGTCAGCATCGGCGCGGCCGAAGCCCAGCGCCC
>CAIWHR010000643.1 GCA_903912485.1 uncultured beta proteobacterium
CGATGTAGCGTGCCGGCCGCAGGCCGTTGCGGTCGAGCGTCGCGCCGATCTGGCGGCCGTCGGTGAAAGCCATCGCCGCCGGGCCGTCCCACGGCTCCATCAGCGCCGCGTGGTACTCGTAGAACGCGCGGCGGTCCTCGTCCATCAGCGGGTTGCCCGCCCACGCCTCGGGGATCATCAGCATCATCGCGTGCGCCAGCGGGTAGCCGCCCATCACCAGCAGTTCGAGCGCGTTGTCGAAAGACGCCGAGTCTGACTGGCCGTCGTAGATCAGCGGCCAGATCTTGTCGAGGTCGGCGCCCAGCACGCTGCTGGCGATGCCGTGCTGCCGCGCGCGGATCCAGTTGACGTTGCCGCGCAGCGTGTTGATCTCGCCGTTGTGGCAGACCAGACGGAACGGGTGCGCGAGGTCCCAGGTCGGGAAGGTGTTGGTCGAGAAGCGCTGGTGCACCATCGCCAGCGCCGACACCATGCTCTCGTCCTTGAGGTCGAGAAAGAATTCGCCGACCTGGTCCGCGAGCAGCATCCCCTTGTAGACCAGCGTGCGCGTCGACATCGACGGCACGTAGAACTCCTTGCCGTGCCTGAGCTTGAGCGCCTGGATCGCGTGGCCCGACTTCTTGCGGATGATGTAGAGCTTGCGCTCCAGCGCGTCCTGGTCCATGTCGTTGCTGCCGCAGGCGATGAACACCTGCCGGATCACCGGCTCGACCTCCTTGGTCCGCAGCGACAGGCCGCTGTCGTCGGTGGGGACGTCGCGCCAGCCGAGGAGGATCTGCCCCTCGCCGACGACGGCGCGCTCGATTTCCTGTTCGCAGGCCATCCGCGACGCCGGTTCCTTGGGCAGGAAGACCATGCCGACGCCGTAGCGCCCGATCGCCGGCAGCGTCATTCCGCGCCGCCCGCAGGCGCGGCGCAGGAATGCGTCGGGCATCTGGATCAGGATGCCGGCGCCGTCGCCCTGCAGCGGGTCGGCGCCGGTGGCGCCGCGATGGGTGAGGTTCTTCAGGATCGAGAGGCCCTGCGTCACGATCGCGTGGCTCTTCTGGCCCTTGATGTGCGCGATGAAACCCAGGCCGCAAGCGTCGTGCTCGTTGGCCGGGTCGTACAGGCCCTGTCTTGGCGGCGGCAAGTGCCCTTGATCTTCGGAAGCCTGTTCCACGCTGACCTCGACGTTACGGTTGGCTTGCGCCGCGGTGGCGAACTTGCCCGCGCGGCGCCGGTTTTGCGATTCGATAGCGAAACCCTTCTATGCTAGCCGTGATGCTGCATTGCGGCAAGACGCATCTGCACATCCGCGGCGCTGCACGCAGCCCGTTTCCGCGAGGGAAGCTTTTCGACGCAGCAAACCACTTGCGCCAGGGGGCTTCTTAGGCTTTAATCTGAACAAAATGGGCTAGATGCTTGTTGCAATGTTCAAAACGATCCAGCCCGCAGGCACATTTAGGACAACATCATCAGGAATCACATCATGATGCAGAACCGCTTGTTCGCCGCGTGGCTTCGGCCGGTTGCCGGCCTGTTCGCCCTGGTCGCGGTGCTGGCGCTCGGCGCCTGCGGCGGCGGCAGCGGTTCGCCGAACAATCCCTACGCGCCGGTGACGGTCATCCCGGCACTCACGGTGATTCCGGTCGATCCGACGATCTATTCGGGCGTCGCCTCGTCGTTGACGATTTCCGGCGGCGTGCCGCCGTACCGCGCCTTCTCGAACAACACCGCCGTGCTGCCGGTCACGCAGGCGGTGTCCGGAAGCACCGTCGCGCTGCTGGCGACGACGGTCAGCGCCGACACGACGGCGTCGGTCACCATTCAGGATTCCGCCGGGACCTCGATCGCGGCGACGGTCACCATCCGTCCTGGCCCGGCGTCGCCGCCGCCCGCGCTGAGCGTCCTTCCTTCCGCGATCGAAGTCTATTCGACCGTTGCCAGTTCGGTCGCGATCATCGGCGGCGTGGCGCCGTTCCGCGCGTATTCGACCAACGGTTCGGTGCTCCCGGTCAGCCAGGTGGTGACGGGCAGCACCGTGCAGCTCACCGCCGCGGCGGTGACCGCCGACACCAGCGTCCTCCTCACGATCCTGGACGCGGTCGGACAGACGGTGGTCGCCAACGTCACGGTGCACCCGAAGCCGACGACCCCGCCGCCGGCGCTGTCGGTGCTTCCCGTGACCGCGGATATCTACTCGGGCATACCGTCGTCGCTGACGGTCGTCGGCGGCGTTGCGCCGTATCGCGCGTTCTCCAGCAACTCGGCGGTGCTCCCGGTCACGCAGGCGGTCGCCGGCAGCACCGTGCCTCTCGCCGCCGCCAGCGTCAGCGCCAACACGCCGGTGGTGGTCACCGTCCAGGACTCGGCCGGACAGACCGCGATCGTGAACGTGCTCGTCCACCCCGGCGCCACGACGCCGGTGCCGGTGCTGACGGTGCTGCCGTCGACGGTCGACGTCTACTCTCTCATCGATACGCCGCTGACCGTTTCGAGCGGTGTCGCGCCGTTCCGCGCGTTTTCGAGCAATCCTGCGGTGCTGCCGGTCACGCAGATCGTCACCAGCAACACGATCCCGCTGCTCGCGGTCAACGTTTCCGCCAACACGGCCGTGGTCGTCACGGTGCTCGACGCCGTGGGCCAGACCGCCACGGTGAACGTCACCGTCCGTCCGGGTCCGGTGTCGCCACCGCCGGCGCTCGTCGTGCTGCCCAACGACGTCGTCACATCGAAGGGTGTTCCGTTCACGCTGACGATCTCCGGCGGCCTGGCTCCGTTCAAGGCGTATTCGAGCAATCCCGGCGTCGTTCCGGTCGGCCTGTCGGTCGCCGGGAGGTCGCTGGTGGCGACCGCCAACTCGGTGAACGTCGACACCAACGTGCTGATCACCGTTCAGGATTCGGCCGGCCAGACGGCGAAGATCACCGTGCTCGTCCAGGCTGACCCGGCGATGCCACCGCCGACGCTGACCGTGCTGCCGTCGGCAGCGGTCGTGTTCTCCGGCGTTCCGTCCGTGCTGACCGTGACCGGCGGCGTTCCGCCGTACCTGGCTTTCTCGAGCAACTCGGCCACGCTGCCGGTGGCGCAGGCGGTCTCCGGCGGCGCGATCCCCCTCTTCGCCGCCAGGGTCGCCGCCGACACGTCGGTCACGATCACCGTCCAGGACTCGGCCGCGAAGACCGCCACGTCGGCCGTCACCGTCAAGCCCGCGGCGCTGCTCAACAACCTGACGATCAAGCCGAACGCCGCGGACTGCGGGACGACGGCGATCTGTGCGGGACAGACGGGCACCGCCACGATCACGGCGCTGCTGCCCTCGGGCGGGCCCGCGGCCGGGCGGCAGATCCGCTTCGACGTGGTCGCGGGTCCCTATGCGATCGTCTCGAACGGCACGGCAGTGCAGACGCTGACGGTCACTTCGGACGCCGCCGGCAACGCGCAGGTCATCGTCCGCGCCAACGTCGACGCCCCCACGCAACCGGCGCAGATTCGCGCCACCGACGTCGCGTCGGGCGAGCAGATCACCGGCGACTTCCTGATCCAGCAGCGGACGGACGGTTCGACGATTCTGACCATCGTCCCCGACGCTTCGACGATCAAGGGCGCCTACATCGGCGAGTGCAGCATCGCTTTCCGCATCGACTACTACATCTACGGCGGCACGCCGCCGTACCGGATCACGCAGAATTTCCCCGATGCGTCGGTGATCGTCAATCCGGTCGTGAACGCCAGTGGCAGTTATTTCGAGGTGATCACCAACGGCTCCTGCGTCGACCCGCAGATTTTCTCGATCCTGGACGCGACCGGAAGGCAGACGACGGCGAAGCTGTTCAACCTCGCCGGGGACGTCGCGCGGCCGGTGGTGCCGGTGACGGTGTCCGACCTGGTCATCGTGCCGGGCGATCAGACCGGCGCCTGCGGCAACGTGGCGCTGACCTATTCCTATGTCGTGACCGGCGGGACGCCGCCGTACAACGTCAGCGCGTCGCCGAAAGCGGGGCTGTACCCGACCTTGTCGACGCAGATCATCAGTTCGAACGGCGGCACGGTCGCCATCACCAACGTCACGCAGAACGTCACGCTGAGCTTCATCGACTCCAGCAAGCCGAAGAAGACGTTGAGCCGGACGATCACCTGCACCGGCGGCCCCGGGCCCGTTGCTCTCACGGCCTCCGCCAGTTTCGATTACACCGCAGCCTCCTGCGTAGGGCAGACGTCGAATTTCGTCATCACCGGCGGCGTCCCGCCGTACGCCGTCCAGTTCGCGCCGGCGCCTCCGTTCGGATCGCTCAGCACGAATTCGGTCGCGGCTTCCGGCGGCGGATTCGCGGTGACGGGGCTGCACGACACCTCCGGAGGCGGCGCGTTCCTGACCTACGTCGCGATCACGGATACGGCCAACTCGCAAGTGGTCCGGAGCATCAGCTGCCCGTGATTCTTCCCGCAACGGCGTTCATGGAGCGCCGTTGCCGGGGAAGCCGGGGTCGCGCGGAGGTTTTTCGATCCGGATAGGCGGGGGTGCTGCCACCACCCCCGCTGCTCGCGGACCGCAACGGGCGGGATTGGCGGAAGGCTTGCGGTCCTGAACAGCGCCCGCCGGAGCGGACCCCGATCAGCGCAGGACGGCGCGAAGCTCCGTCGGCGGGACGTCGGCGGTGACGAACGCGTCGCCGAGGCCGCGCAGCAGAACGAACCGGACCGCGCCGGCCAGGACCTTCTTGTCGTGGCTCATCAGCGCGAGGTAGCGCTCGGCGCCGAGCGCCGGCGGATCGACGGGGAGTCTCGCCTTCGCCAGCAGCGCCGAGAGCCGCGCGGCGTCGACGGCGCCGACGAGACCCATGCGCACCGACAGTGCCGCCGCCATGACCATGCCGGCGGCGACGGCCTCGCCGTGCAGCCACTGGCCGTAGCCCAGGCCCGCCTCGATGGCGTGGCCGAAGCTGTGGCCGAAATTCAGCAGCGCGCGCTCGCCGCTTTCGCGCTCGTCGGCGGCGACGATCTCAGCCTTGATGCGGCAACTCTCGCCGATCGCATGCGCCAGCGCCGCGGCGTCGCGCGCGAGCAGCGCGCCGACGTTGGCTTCCAGCCAGTCGAAGAAGGCGCGGTCGCGGATCGCGCCGTACTTGATCACTTCGGCCATGCCCGCGGCGAACTCGCGGTCGGGCAGCGTCGCCAGGCAATCGGTGTCGATCAGCACGGCGCGCGGCTGGTAGAACGCGCCGATCATGTTCTTGCCCAGCGCGTGGTTGACGCCGGTCTTGCCGCCGACCGACGAGTCGACCTGCGCCAGCAGCGTCGTCGGCACCTGCACGAAAGGCATTCCCCGCTGGTAGATCGCGGCGGCGAACCCGCCGACGTCGCCGACGATCCCGCCGCCGAGCGCGATCAGCGTCGTCGTGCGCTCGGCCCGGATCTCGAGCAGGCGGGTGACGACGTCGTGCACCGTCGCCCAGGTCTTGTGCACCTCCCCGTCGGGAATCAGCACGGCGTCGCTGGCCACGCCGGCGGCGGCGAGGCTCGCGCGCAGCGGTGCCAGCCAGTGCGCGGCGATCGCCGGATTGGTGACGATCACCGCGCGCGGCGCGGCCAGCCTCGGCGCCAGCGTCGCACCGGCCTCGCGCAGCAGACCGGCGCCGATGTGGACGGGGTAGCTGCGCTCGCCCAGCGCCACGGTGACCGTTCGCATCGGCGTCACGCGGGCGGCGACCCGGACGCTTCGGCGGCGAGCAGGGCGGCGAAACGCGCGATCTCGCCGCGGTCCGATTCGAGCACCAGGTCGGCGACCTCGCGATACAGCGCATCGCGGTTGCGGTAGAGCTCTTCGAGCCGCGCGAGCTTGTCGGGGGTATTGAGCAGCGGGCGATTCCGGCTCATGTGCACGCGGTGAAACACCGTGGACGGCGGCGCGTGCAGGTAGATGACGGTGCCGTTGGCCTTGAGGCGCTCGCGGTTGGCGGCGCGGATCACGACGCCGCCGCCGGTGGCGAGCACGACGCCGGTGCGCGGAACGAGCTCGGCGAGCGTCGCCTCCTCGCGGTCGCGAAAGCTCGCCTCGCCCTCGATTTCGAAAATGGTCGGAATGGTGACGCCGAGCGTGCGTTCGAGTTCGCGGTCGGCGTCGACGAAAGCCTTGTCGAGCCGGCGGGCGAGCTGGCGGCCGAGCGTGGACTTGCCCGCGCCCGGAAGTCCCACCAGATACAGATTGCCCCGATGCAAATCCACCGGGGCATTGTAGAGGAATTTCGGCGCGCCGGACGCGCCGCGCGGGCTACCTGACCGAGGTCACCGCTTCCTTGACGACGCGCGGCGTGAGGAAGATCAGCAGTTCGGTCTTCTCGGTCGCGCGGCCGGTGCGCTTGAACAGGTAGCCGAGTCCCGGGATGTCGCCCAGGAAAGGCACCTTGGTGACGTCGCTGATGACCGATTCCTCGTAGATTCCGCCGATCACCGCGGTGTCGCCGTTGTTGACGGAGATCTGCGTGATCACGTTCCGGGTGTCGATCGAGGGAACCGAGCCGCCGCCCTGCTGCTGGACGTTCTGCCCGACCGAATCCTTGCGCACCTCGACGTTCATGATGATCCGGTTGTCCGGCGTGATCTGCGGCGTCACGTCCAGCCTCAGCACCGCCTTCTTGAACGACGTCGTGACCGTCGTGCCCGTTCCCGCGCCCGTCGTGTACGGAATTTCGGTGCCCTGTTCGATCGACGCCTTCTGGTTGTCGCCGGTGACCACGCGCGGGCTCGACACGACCTTGCCGCGGTTGTCTGCCTCCAGCGCCGCCAGTTCCAGGTTGATCAGGTTGCCGCTGCCGAGATTGATCAGCGTCAGCGCGAGCTGGCCGGCCGGGCCGAGGACGTTGGTCACCGGCAGGTTGACGTTGAGCTGCGGGTTGTCGGAATACCCGGCATAGGCGATTCCCGACGCCAGTTCGAACGGCGTCTGCGTGCGCGTTTCGCGCGTCGTCGTCAGCCTGCCCCCCGAGACGACCGGCTGCGTCGACAGACTGCCGCCCATGCCGAGCGCGTACTTGTTGTTGAACGTGGCGCCGGTCTGCACGCCGAGCTTGATGCCGAGCTCGCGGCTGAACGTGTCCTTGGCGATGACGATCCGCGCTTCGATCTGCACCTGCCGGATCGGCGTGTCGAGCTGCCGGATGATCTTGCGCACTTCCTCGAGGCGCGACGCGGTGTCCTGGACGAACAGGATGTTGGTGCGCGGATCGGTGAACGCGATGCCGCGCTCCGACAGGATCGAGCCCTGGCCGCCGCTGCTGCGGGTCTGGCCGGCGCCGAGGCCGTAGGCCTGGCGGGTGTTGCTCGACAGCATCTTCTCGAAATCGGTCGCCTTCATGTAGTTGAGCTGGAAGGACTCGAGCAGCAGCGGCTCGAGCTGCGAGATCTGGATCTGGCTCTCGAGCTGCTGCTTCTCCTTCAGCGCCAGCTCCTCGCGCGGCGCGATGAGCACGACGCTGCCGTTCTTGCGCATGTCGAGGCCCTTGGTCTGCATGATGATGTCCAGCGCCTGATCCCAGGGGATCTCCTTCAGCCGCAGCGTCAGGTTGCCGCTGACCGAGTCGCTGGTGATGATGTTGAGCCCGGTGAAATCGGCGATCACCTGCAGCACGGCGCGCACGTCGACGTTCTGGAAATTGAGCGACAGCTTGTCGCCCTTGTACCCCTGGCGCGAGCCCTGCGTCAGCTTGTTCGGGTCCTCCTGGAGCGCCTTCACCTCCAGGATGAAGCGCTTGTCCGCCTGGTACGCCGAGTGTTCCCACAGGCCCTTGGGCTCGATGATCATCCGCGCGTTGCCGCCCTGCGCCAGCGTGTCGACGCTCACCACCGGCGTCGCGAAGTCCTGGACGTCGAGGCGACGCTCGAGATTGCGGGGCACCGATGCGCCGATGAAATCGACGATCAGCAGCTTGCCCTGCTGGCGGATGTCGATGCCGGTCGAATTGTCCGACATGTCGACGATGATGCGGCCTTCGCCGTTGCTACCGCGGCGGAAATCGACGTCGAGCAGCGCGTGGCGGACGTCGCCGGGCCTGGCTTCGGCGAAGCGCTGGACCGGCTGCGCCTTGGCGTCGAGCGACTCGCTCTGGTCGAACAGCGTCACCACGACGACGTTGCCGTCGACCTGCGTCTCGAACGTCTGCGGCTTGTTGAGGTTCAGCACGACGCGCGTGCGGTTTCCTGCCTGGACGACGTTGACGCTGCGCAGCGAAGGGTCGGAGATTTCCTGCGTCGTGCGCCCGAGGCCGTTGCCGGTGTCGAGAAAATCGAGCGCGACCCGCGCCGGGTTGGCGATGGCGAAACCCGCGGGCGGATTGGCCGGCGGCGCCTTGAGCGTGAACCGCACCAGCGTCCGTCCGGAAGGGCCCTTGGAGACGACGAGCGAGTCGATGGAGTTGGTCGTCTGCGCGCCGGCGGGTCCCGCTGCCAGGGCGAGCGCAGCGAGCAGCCACGCGCAGGCGCCGATGGCGCGCGCCCGCGTTGCAGCGCCTTCAATCCAAACGAACGCACTCATTTTCTTCGCTCCTGTGTCGTCGAATCGGACTGGATCAACTGCAGCGTGCTTGAACGCTCGGTCCAATCCCCCGCGCTATCCTGTACCAGTTCCTTGAGCTGGATATCGCCGTCGTGGATCGCGGTGACGACGCCGTAGTCCTGCCCCATGTAGTTGCCCACCCGCACCTGGAAGACCTCCTTTTCAGGGGTCCGCACCAGTCCGTACATGACCTTGCCCTGCTGCAGCGATCCCACCATGTTGAGCGCCTCGAGCGGGAAGGCTTCGAGTGCCTCCTTGCGTCGCGTGAGGTCCGGCGCGAGCTTGCTGCTCCCGGCGCCGCGACCCGGCTCGACCTTGCGGGGCTTGAACGGGTCGGGAAGGTCGAACGCGTTGTACGTGAACGGTTCGTAAGGCTTCATCTGCGGCAGCGGCTCGAGCTTGCCCTTGACGCCCTGCCCCTGCGCGGCCATCCACGCCCGCAGGTCCTGATGGCTCTCGCCGCCGCAGGCCGCGAGAACCAGGCTTGCGCAGATCGCCAGTACCCAAGCGCGGCTCATTTCTTGGCGCCCCCCTTCGCTTGCTCGGCCGTGCGGCGCTGCTTCGCCACCTCCTCGTCGTCGAGATAGCGATACGTCTTGGCGACGGCGTCCATGGCGAGGACGCCCTTGTCGTTGGAGATGGCGATGTCGTTCAGCGTCACGATCCGCGGCAGCTGCGCGATGTCGCTCGCGAACGCGCCCATGTCGTGGTAGTTGCCGGTGATCCGGATGCTGATCGGCAGCTCGGCGTAGAAATCGGCCATGCGCTCCTGCGCCGCCGGGCGGAACAGTTCGAACTGCAGACCGCGCCCGAGCCCCGCCTGGTTGATGTCGGTCAGGAGCGCGTCCATCTCGGCGCGATTCGGCAACTGCTTCACCAGCGCGCCGAACGACTGCTCGATCTCGACGAGCTGCTGGCGATAGAGCTCGTAGTTGATCGCCTTGGCCTTCTTTTCGGTGTATTGCACCCGCAGCTTGGCCTCGACGTCCTGCGCGGCGGTGAGCGCGTTGTACTGGTCCTTCCAGTCGAGCGCGGCGCCGGCGGCGACGATGACCAGAAACAGGAGCGCCAACACCGCGGCTTTCGGCAGCAGCGGCCAGCTGCCGACATCGCGCAGGTTGAGACGGCGGAGATCGTCGAACGTCATCCGTGGGCTCCTTCAGACGCGTGCGCAGGCGCCAGCGCGGCCTTTTTCGCAGGCGGCGGCGACGGCGGCGGGGGCGGCACTTCGGCCGGGGCCGCGCGCTTGATCTGGAGGTTGAGCGTGAACTCGTTCATCCTTCCTCCAGGCAGCTGCACCGACTTGATTTCCACCAGCGCGGGGCGCTCGAGCCAGGGCGAGCCTTCGATGTTGCGCATCAGCGTCGAAACGCGCGCGTTCGACTGCGCGTAGCCGACCAGCGTCACCCGGGTGTCGGACTGCTTCACCGACCGGAGGTAGATCCCGTCGGGCATCTGCCGCACGATCTGGTCGATGAGGTGCACCGCTTCCGTACGGTTGGTCTGCAGCGTCTCGACGATCTGCTTGCGCGCGAGCAGCGCCTGCGTCTGCTCGCGCAGCTGGTCGGCGGTAAGGGAGCTCTGATTGCCACTGGCCATCTTCGGGATGGCCTGCGGCGGTAGGGGGGGCTCGGGGTGCTGCTGGCCATCTTCGGGATGGCCTGCGGCGGTA
>CAIWHR010000644.1 GCA_903912485.1 uncultured beta proteobacterium
ATCGCCGAGCACTGGGCGCCCGAGCACCGCGGGCGCGCCGCGTCGTTCGTCTTCAGCAGCTTTGCCATCGGCGCCGTCGCGGCGTCGCTGGTCGGGCGGCTGGTGCTCGAAGTCGAGTGGCAGTGGCTGTTCGTCGCGGGCGTCGTCTCCCTTCCCATGGCGCTCGTCGTCGCGTTGCTGGTCCCCGCCGACGCGCCGCGCGGAGCATCGGCCGGCGGCGGGCGCGACCGGCCCCGCGTGGGCATCGGCGCCATCTTCAAGGGAGAAATTGCCCGGACGACGCTGCTGGCGACGCTGCTTTCCATCGTCAACCTCGCCGGCTACTGGGGTGCGGCGTTCTGGATTCCGACGTTTCTTACCAGGGAGCGGGGCCTCAGCCTCACCACGATGGTGGGCTTTTCCCTAGTCATGTACGTCGGGATGTTCGTCGGTTTCCAGTTCTTCGGGTGGCTTTCCGACCTGATCGGGCGGCGGCGGTCGATGCTGGCGGCCTTCGCCGCCTGCTCGGTCGCCATCGGCGTCTACATCGTGGTGCCGTACCCGATGTTCCTGTTCTGGTGGGGCGCCGTCGTGGGATTCTGCCTTTGCGGCGCCGGCGGCATCCTCGGCGCGTATTACGCCGAACTCTTCCCCGAACCGCTGCGGGCCTACGCCGGGGGCTTCTGCTGGAACATGGGACGCATCGGCGCCGTGCTGGCGCCCTATACGATCGGGACCATCGGCAAGTCCTACGGCCTGCAGGCGGGCCTCGCCGTCACCTGCGGTGTCTATTTTCTCGGGGCGGCCATCCTGCTGCTGATACCCGAGACCTTCCGGCGCAACGAGCGATCGTGACGGCGGCGCTGCGCGGCGGCGACTGGATCGGGAGGAAGCTCCTCATCCTCGGCGACGTCAACACCGGGAAGACCACGCTGGCGCGGGGAATGCTCGCCGACCTCTGTCGGCAGGGGCTGGGGCCGCAGATCGCGATCGCGGACTTCGCGCCGCACATTCCCGAGGCGCTGGCCCGGGCCAGGGGACTCGCCGGGATCGGCGGCGACCTTCGGCCGCCGGCCAACCACAACGTGCTCCGCGTTGCCGATCGTCTCGACGCGCCGCGCCTCAGTTCGAAGTCCGAAGCCGAGGCCGGCGAAAAGGCGCGCCGCAACCGCGTGGTCATCGAAGCGATTTTCGGGCGCCTGGCCGCCGAACCCAGGCCGATTCTCTTCCTCAACGACGTGACGATGTACCTGCAGGCGGGGACCGCGGCAGCGCTGATCGCGCAGGTAAGCGGTTTTCCGACGGTCGTCGCCAACGGCTATCGGGGCGAGCGCTTGGGCGGTGGCGAACTGACGCTGCGCGAGAGTGCCCAGACCGCAGCGCTCGCGCTGTGGTTCGAGGCGGTGGGAGCGGTGATCGAGTTGCCCGGGCTGCCGCAAACGGGTCGCAACACCTGACATCGAGCGGGAAGACCAGCGCCGGGCTGTCCTTGAGGACCCGCGCGAGCGGCGTGATCGGGTTGGTGATCAGCCGCGTCAGCGGATTCCGCCGCCTGCGAAAACGACCGGATCCCGCGTCGTGGCCGCGGAACCGGCGTCGTTCAGGCACGCTGTCGCACCCGGGGCGGCGGCGAGTACCGGCAGGAGTGCGGTGACGAAGCGCTGGATGGGATTCCGACGTGGGGCCCGTGATCGTGACGCCGGTCACGATCGTTGCCTGTTCGGCGCCAGCCCCGGACAATGGCGCCATGTCCCGGGAGCTGTTCCGTTTCGATTCCCCCGTATCGGTCGCCGGCTGGTCCGCCATCGACGACAGCGTCATGGGTGGCGTTTCCCACAGCCGCCTGCGCCACGACGCCGCCGGCCACGCCGTGTTCGAGGGTGTCGTTTCGTTGGCGAACAGCGGCGGCTTTGCTTCCGTGCGCTCGCGCCCGATGGATCTGGGCGTGTCGGGGGCTGCCCACTACTGCCTCGAGGTTCGCGGAGACGGCAAGCGCTACAAGCTCAACGTCCGTGCCGATGACGCCTTCGACGGTGTCAATTATCAGGCCCGATTCGAGGCAGCAGCGGACACGTGGACGATCGTGCTCCTGCCTCTCCCGGAGTTCCGGCCGACCTTCCGTGGGCGGAGCGTGCCCGGCGCACCGCCGCTTGATCCTGCCCGGGTGCGCCAGATCGGACTCGTGATCGCCGACGGCCAGGCCGGGTCTTTTGCCTTGCAGCTGCGTTCGATCCTTGCGCAATGATCTGCCGTCGACGCTGCGCCGGCTGAAGGCGAGAGGATTCCCAGCCTTTCTCTAGTGGAGAGGGCCGGGAGGCACCGTCGAGGGCACCGCCGTCGCGGTCGACGCGTGGTGCATCACCATCCGCCAGCCGTAGGGAGTGCGCAGGAAGACGTTGGTGCAGACCGCGGCGCCGGTCGAGCCCGCGTCCTTGTCGAGCGTGACGTGTTCGACGGCGCTCTGCATGGCGAGGCCGACGGTCTCGAGCATGACGACCTGCTCCAGGCGGAAGCTGAGCTGGCCGTTGCCGGCGAACAGCTGCTCCCAGCCCTGACGGACCGCGTCGTAGCCGACGAGGCGGGTGCCGCCGGGATGCACGCAGACGATCTCCTCGTCCTCGGCCCAGGTCACCATCATGGCGTCGAGGTCCTTCGCCTCGAAAGCCTGATAGAACGCCACTGCGGCGTCGGTGGGCGTCGTGTAGATCGGCGGGGTGCGGATCTTGGTCATGGCGGTATCGGGTTCAGCGCGGGCGCGCTGTCGCGTTTTCTTCCACGGTGCGCGAAAGATCATACACCGCTCCGGGGTCGATTTCGCGCATGCAGCGGAAGTGCCCGAGCGGGCACTCGCGCTTGAAACAGGGGCTGCACGCGATGTCGATCTTCGCGATTTCCGCGCGTGACGACAGCGGCGGCGTGTACGCCGGCGACGACGAGCCGAACAGCGCCACCAGCGGCACGCCGACCGCGGCCGCCGCGTGCATCAGCCCCGAGTCGTTGGCGACGACGACCGCGGCGAGCGACAGCAGATCGATCGCGGTGCCCAGGTCGGTCGCGCCGGCGAGGTTGACCAGCGCCGGCGGCTCGAGGCCCGCCGCCGCGGCGACGACGGCCTGCGCCGCAGGCAGGTCGTTGGGCGAGCCGATCAGCCAGACGCGCAGGCCGTCGGCGATGAAACGCGCTGCCAGTGCGGCGAAGTGCTCGGCCGGCCAGCGCTTCGCCGGCCCGAACTCGGCGCCCACGCACAGCGCGGCGACGGGCCGGTCGCCGCCGAGCCCCAGCGCCTGCACCGCAGCGGCGCGGTTGGCGGCGTCGGCGACGAGCAACGGCAGCGACGCGGCGGGAACCGGCGCGCCGCGTTCCTCCGCCAGCGCCACGAAGCGGTCGACGAGACGGGGCGGAGCGGGGCGCCCGAGCGGCCGCAGGTCGGTGAGCAGTCCCCACCGCGCCTCGCCGCGATAGCCGGTGCGGATCGGGATCGCGGCCAGCCACGGCAGCAGCGCGGACTTCCACGAGTTGGGCAGCACGAAAGCGCGGGTGTACCGGTCCTGCGGCGGCCGGCTGCGCAGCGCGCGCGCGAGCGCCGCGCGCCCGCGCAGTCCGAGCCGGCCGTGGCCGACCGGATTGGCGATGACGTCGCGGACGCCCCGCATCCGGGCGTAGACCGGTCCGCACCACGGCGGCGCCAGCACGTCGATCGCGGCATCGGCGTAGACGTCGCGCAGGCGCGCGATCAGCGGCTCCGACAGGATGGCGTCGCCCACCCACGACGGCGCGACGACGAGGATGCGCTCATTCATCGACGCGACGCGGGGAATGCATCCGCCGGCCGACCGCCTTCGCGGCCGTGCCCGGGAGTCAGTGGTGGCCGCCGGGGCGCGGCCCGCCGCGCAGCACGTAGCGCGTGCCGCAATACGGGCACATCGCGCTCCCCGTCGCGGCGACGTCGAGGAAGACGCGCGG
Source organism: uncultured beta proteobacterium (assembly GCA_903912485.1). Taxonomy (GTDB): domain Bacteria; phylum Pseudomonadota; class Gammaproteobacteria; order Burkholderiales; family Casimicrobiaceae; genus CAIWHR01. The sequence continues at coordinate 3,943 of CAIWHR010000644.1, forward strand.
GTGCGACGACCACAGCGGCATCGCCGGATTGGGGCAGTGCACCGGCAGATTCGCAGGCGCGACTTCGACCGCCGCGGCGTCGCTCGTGTCGGCCATGGTCAGACGTGGTAGAGCCAGTCCGCCTTCGCGGGATTGCGGCCGTTGACGGTGTCGAAGTACAGCTTCTGCAGCTGCGCCGTGATCGGGCCGCGCCTGCCTTCGCCGATCTGGCGGTTGTCGAGTTCGCGTATCGGCGTGACTTCCGCCGCGGTGCCGGTGAAGAACGCCTCGTCGGCGCAATAGACTTCGTCGCGCAGCACGCGCCGTTCGCTGATCTTCAGGCCGAGGTCGCGCGCGAGCGTCATCACCGTGTCGCGCGTGATCCCCTTCAGCGCGCCCGAGCCGACGTCCGGCGTGTGCAGCTCGCCGCCGATGACGAGGAAGACGTTTTCGCCCGAGCCTTCGGAGACGTAGCCCTGCGCGTCGAGCAGCAGCGCCTCGTCGTAGCCGTCGTGCGTGGCTTCCTGGTTGGCCAGGATCGAGTTCAGGTAGTTGGCGCAGGCCTTGGCGCCGGTCATCGTGATGTTGACGTGGTGGCGCGTGAACGACGACGTCTTCACCCTGATCCCTTTCTCGAGGCCCTCGGCACCGAGATACGCGCCCCAGGGCCAGGCGGCGACCGCCACCCGGACCGGGTTCGACTTGGCCGCGACGCCCATCGCGTGCGAGCCGTAGAACGCGATCGGCCGGATGTAGCAGGACTCGAGCTTGTTGTCGCGGACGCAGGCGAGCTGCGCGGCGTTGATCTCGTCCTTGGTGTACGGGATCGTCATGCCGAAGATGTGCGCCGAGCGGAACAGCCGGTCGGTGTGGTCGCGCAGCCGGAAGATCGCCGTGCCGTCGGGGGTCTTGTACGCGCGGACCCCCTCGAATACGCCCATGCCGTAGTGCAGCGTGTGCGTCAGCACGTGGGTCGTGGCGTCGCGCCACGGCACCATCTTGCCGTCGTACCAGATCCAGCCGTCACGGTCGGCCATCGACATGGCGTCGTCTCCCAGCAGCGAAAAATCCGATTTTACCCGAACCCGGGCGCGCGCCGGCCCTCGCGTGCGCGCGGCCGCGGCGCCGGCGGCGTCACGCCCACGGTTGCCCGAACACGTGCGCCCACAGCTGCGCCACCAGCGCGCGCTGCGCCGCCTGCGTTTCGGGTTCGACGCGCGCGTGCCGCGCGCCGGTCAGCCGGATCTCGTGCTGCAGGCGGCGGTACTCGCGGTACGCGTCGGCCACGCCCGCGGCGGTCGCCGCCGGAACGAGCCCGAGCTCGCCGCAGGTCGCGAGCAGCGCGATGTTGCCCAAGTTGCGCGTGAGCTGCGGATGCCCGTGCGCGTGCGCGAGCACCAGGTACTGGACGGCGAACTCGATGTCGACCATGCCGCCGGCGTCGTGCTTGAGGTCGAACTGCGGCGTCGGATTGGGGTGCCCGGCGAGCATCCTGCGCCGCATCTCGATCACGTCGGCAGCGAGCCGGTCGAGGTCCCGCGCCAGCCGCAGCAGCGCGTCGCGCTCGGCCTCGAACGCGGCGCCGATCGCCGCGTCGCCGGCGACGAAGCGCGCCCGGGTCAGCGCCTGGTGCTCCCAGGTCCAGGCCTTTTCGCGCTGGTAGCGGCAGAAAGCGGCGAAGGGGAGGACGAGCATGCCCGCGGCGCCGTCCGGCCGCAGCCGCAGGTCGATGTCGTAGAGCGGGCCGGCGGCGGTGGTGCTGGTGAGCCAGGTGACCATCCGCTGCGCCAGCCGCGCGTAACGCATCGGCGCCCGCTCGTCGTCGTCCTCGTACAGGAACACGAGGTCGAGGTCCGACACGTAACCCAGCTCCTTGCCGCCCAGCTTGCCGTAGCCGACGATCGCGAACCGCGGCGCTGCTGCGTCGGCGCCGGAAATCTGCGCCCACACCTCGGCCAGCGTGGCGGCGAGGATGGTGTCGGCCAGCGCGGACAGGTGATCGGCCAGGCGCTCGAGCGTCAGCAGGCCGGCGAGGTCCTGCGCCAGCAGGCGAAACGATTGCGCATGCTTGAAGTGGCGCAGCGCGTCCATCTGCAGCTCGGGGTCGCCGCCGTGGTCGGCGAGCACGCGGGCGAGCTCGGTCCGCCACGCGCGCCAGTCCGGTTCCGCCAGCAGCACCCTGGCGTCGAGCAATTCGTCGAGCAGCAGCGGATGCTGCGTCAGGTAGTCGGCCGCCCACGCCGAGCCGCCCATCAGCTGCGCGAGGCGCGGAAGCAGCGGCGGATGCTCGATCAGCAGCGCGAGGTAGGCGCTGCGCCGGCTCACCGCTTCGAGCAGCGCGAGCAGGCGCAGGAACACGGCCTGCGCGTCGGCGCCGCGGACCGGCACGGTGACCGCGACCCGCAACAGCTGCGGCAGCAGGTCGTCGAAGCGCTGGCGCGAAAGCGCCGGCAGCTGCAGGTAGCGCGCGCTCGAACGCACGCGGTCGAGCGTCGCGGCCATCGCCGCGGGGTCGTCGAAGCCGGCGGCGAGCGTCGCCAGCGCCG